>NZ_JARUND010000002.1:3311145-3612158 GCF_036898825.1 Streptomyces sp. B21-083
CCCGCAGGATCATTCTGCTCGTCCCGCTGATGCTCGGCATCGTCATGTTCGTGTTCCTCGTCATGCGGTTCTCGGACGTCGACCCGGCCTCCGCGTTCTTCCAGGGCGCAAACCCGACCCCGCAGCAACTGCACGACTTCCGTGAACAGAACGGCCTGCTCGATCCGTTCGTCGTCCGCTACTTCCACTTCATCGGTGACCTGCTCCACGGCGACATGGGCATCAGCGCGCTCACCCGCGCGCCGGTGCTCGACCAGATCGCCACCGCACTGCCACTGACCCTCCAACTCACCTTCCTGGGCCTGGGTATCGCGGTGGTCCTGTCCCTGCTGGGCGGGGTCACCGCGGCCATCTACCGGGACCGTCTCCCCGACCAGATCATCCGCGTCGTGTCGCTGACGGGCGTCGCGGCGCCGGGCTTCTGGCTGGCCCTGCTGATGATCCAGTACCTGGCCGTCGACCTGGGCTGGTTCCCGACCGGCGGCTACATCAACCCGGCCGACTCCTTCACCGGCTGGCTGAAGACGATGACTCTCCCGGCCCTCGCCCTCTCCCTCCCGGTCGCCGCGCAGCTCACGCGCATCGTCCGTACGGCGGTGGTCGAGGAGTTGGACAAGGACTACGTCCGCACGGCGATCGGCAGCGGCCTGCCACCGAGGGTGGTGGTGGGCCGCAACGTGCTGCGCAACGCGCTCATCAACCCGCTCACGGTGCTGGGCCTGCGCGTCGGTTACCTGCTCGGCGGCGCGGTCGTCATCGAGACGATCTTCTCGCTGCCGGGGATGGGCAAGCTGATGATCGACGCCGTGAAGAACGGCGACCCGGCGGTCGTCCAGGGAGTGGTCCTGACGACGGCGACCGGATTCGTGGTCGTGAACCTCGTCATCGACATCCTTTATCTACTGGTCAACCCGCGACTGAGGGATGCGGCCTGATGTTCATGATGTTCGAACGGGGGCGCCTGGCCGCCCTCCTGTCCCGCCCGGGCATCCGCCTGCGCGGCTGGCGCCGTCTCCCGGTCCTCTCCAGGGTCGCGGTCTGCTTCCTGGCGCTGGTGGTGTTCGTCGCCGTCTTCGCCCCCCTCGTCTCCCCCGACGACCCGCTGGACCAACAGCCCCTGATCGGCGGCACGGGAGCCCCCTCCGCCGAGCACTGGATGGGCCAGGACAGCCTGGGCCGCGACATCATGAGCCGGCTGATGTACGGCGCCCGCTGGTCGCTGGCCATCGGCCTGGGCGCCACCGCACTCGCCCTCACCGTCGGCGCGCTGATCGGCGCGATCGCGGCGACCTCGCGCAAGGCGGTCGACGAGACACTGATGCGCTGCCTGGACGTGGTGATGGCGTTCCCGGGCATCGCGCTGGCCGCCGTGCTCGTCGCGGTCTTCGGCGGCGGCATCACGGTCCTGATCTGCGCGATCGCCTTTCTGTTCACCCCGCCGGTGGCGCGCGTGGTGCGGGCGAACGTCCTGGACCAGTACGGCGAGGACTACGTGGTGGCGGAACGGGTGATCGGCGCCCGTACACCGCACATCGTCCTGCGCCACGTCGCGATCAACTGCGCGGCGCCTGTGCTGGTGTTCTGCACGGTGCAGGTGGCGGAGGCGATCGTCTTCGAGGCGTCGCTGTCGTTCATCGGCGCGGGCGTACGGCCGCCGGACCCGTCCTGGGGAAGCGTCATCGCGGACGGCAAGAACATGGTCCTGACGGGCGGTTGGTGGGCGACGGTCTTCCCCGGCCTGCTGATGCTGATCACCGTCCTGTCCCTGAACGTCCTCTCCGAGGGCGTGTCGGACGCCTGGGCGGCGCCGGCCGCGCGGGACGTGGAGGTACGGGAGGACGAGGACCGTCTGGAGGCGCCCGAGCCGGGAACGGGCGAGGTACTGGCCCTACCGGGCCTGACTGAGGCGGCGGAGCGCTTGCGCGCGAGAGCCCGCCCGATCCCAACCGGCCTTCCGGTGCTGGCGGTAGAGAACCTGACGATCGGCTTCGCGGCCCGCCACACGGGCGTGGACATCGTCGACGGCATCAGCTTCGAGGTCCACCCGGGCGAAGTCCTGGGCCTGGTGGGCGAGTCGGGCTGCGGCAAGTCGCTCACAGCACTGACGGTGATGGGCCTGGAACCGAAGGGCGCCCGGGTCACCGGCCAGGTCCGCTTCAACCAGCGCGACCTGCTCACGGAACCGATGCGCGTACGCCGCAAGCTGCTGGGCCACGAGATGGCGATGATCTACCAGGACGCCCTGTCGTCCCTGAACCCGGCGATGACGATCCGCTCCCAACTGAAGCAGGTCGTACGACGCGGAGGCCACCGCACACCGGAGGAGCTGCTGGGGTTGGTGGGCCTGGACCCCGACCGCACGCTGCGCAGTTACCCGCACGAGCTGTCGGGCGGCCAGCGCCAGCGGGTCCTGATCGCGATGGCCCTGTCGCGGGACCCGAAGCTGATCGTCGCGGACGAACCGACCACGGCCCTGGACGTCACTGTCCAGGCTCAGATCATCGAACTCCTCCTGCGTCTGCGCGCGGAGCTGGACTTCGCCCTGATCCTGGTCTCGCACGACCTGGCCCTGGTGGCGGACGTGACGGACCGGGTGGTCGTGATGTACGGCGGCCAGATCGTCGAGACGGGCGTCACGGCGGACCTGGTCGGCGCCCCGTCCCACCACTACACCCGAGGCCTGCTGGGCAGCGTGCTGTCCCTGGAATCGGCGGCGGTCCGCATGACCCAGATCAAGGGCACGGTCCCCTCCCCCGCCGACTTCCCCAAGGGCTGCCGTTTCGCGGACCGTTGCCCCATGGCGGCGGAAGTGTGCCGTACGACGGCCCCCGATCTCCTGGGCGCCGCAACGCACTTGGCGGCCTGCCACCACCCGGCGATCGACCTGACGACGCCGGAGCCGACGGGAAGCGAGACGCTGAAGTGAGCACCAGTACGACTGTTACGCCTGTGTCGACGCCGTTGGTGGAACTGTCGGACACCCACGTGGTCCACAAGGCCCGCAGCGGCGGCCTGTTCACCCGGGACCGCGTGTACGCCCTGACAGGCGCCGACTTCACCGTGGCACCCGGTGAGACGGTGGGCGTGGTGGGCGAGTCCGGCTGCGGCAAGTCGACGCTGGCGAAGGTACTGGTGGGCGTACAGCCGCCGACGTCGGGCCAAGTGTCGTTCCGGGGCGCCGACTTGTGGACGATGAGAGCGGCGGAGCGCAGGTCGGCCATCGGCACCGGAACGGGCATGATCTTCCAGGACCCGTCGACGGCCCTCAACCGCCGCCTGACGGTCCGCCAGATCCTCCGCGACCCGTTGGACGTACACCGACGAGGCACGACAAAGGAACGTGATGAGCGTGTACGGGAGTTGATGTCCCTGGTGGGCCTCCCCCGAGCCCTGGCGGACGGCTTGCCGGGCCAGCTGTCAGGCGGCCAGCGTCAACGAGTGGCAATCGCACGGGCGTTGGCCCTGGACCCCGACCTGGTGGTGGCGGACGAGCCGACCAGCGCCCTGGACGTGTCGGTCCGCGCCCAGATCCTGAACCTCCTCCTGGACCTGAAGGAGCGGCTGGGCCTGGCTCTGGTCTTCGTCTCGCACGACATCCAGACGGTACGCCGGATGAGCGACCGGGTGATCACGATGTACCTGGGCCGGATCGTGGAGGAGTCCCCGGCGGACGAGGTGACGGACGGGGCGCGTCACCCGTACACCCGGGCACTGTTCTCGGCGACGCCGGGCCTGCTGGACCCGATCGATCCGATCCCGCTGGTCGGCCCCGTCCCCTCGGCCACGCATCCCCCCTCCGGCTGCCCGTTCCGCACCCGCTGCTGGAAGGCGACCGAGGTGTGCGCGGAGGTGATGCCGGAGTTCACGGCCGCGTCAATCCCGGGACACCGGTTCCGTTGCCACCACCCTGTGGAGGAGGGCCGGGCGACGCGTGACCTGGTCGCCCAGGCATCCACCGCCACGCTAGACATGCCCTCCGACCTGCGGAAGCCCCCCGTAACGGCCGCACCCGCACCATCGCACGCCCCGAAAGACCCCAGGGAGCCCTGATGACCTTCCCCACCCCGCTGACCGGTGTCGTCCCTCCCGTCTGTACTCCGCTGACACCGGACCGCGGGGTGGACGTACGCTCACTCGTCAGGCTGGTCGACCACCTGGTGGAGGCGGGCGTGGACGGCCTGTTCGTGCTCGGTTCGTCGTCGGAGGCGGCGTATCTGACGGACGATCAGCGCAGGCTGGTGGTGGAGACGGTGGTGGGCCACGTAGCGGGCCGGCTACCGGTCCTGGCGGGCGCGATCGACATGACGACCCCCCGGGTGCTGGACCACGTACGGTCGGTCTCGGCGGCGGGCGCGGACGCGGTCGTGGTCACGGCCCCCTTCTACACCCGCACCCACCCCTCGGAGATCTCCCGCCATTTCCGCCTGGTCGCGTCGGGCAGCCCGGTCCCGGTGGTGGCGTACGACCTCCCGGCCTCCGTCCACAGCAAACTGCCCCCCGGCCTGGTCCTGGAACTGGCGGCGGACGGCGTCCTGGCAGGCCTGAAGGACTCCAGCGGCGACCTCGCGTCGTTCCGCTCGGTAGTGACGGGCGCACGGGAACACCCCGGCATCAGCGGCTTCAGCGTCCTGACGGGGAGCGAGCTGCTGGTCGACTCGGCACTGGCGCTGGGCGCGGACGGGGCTGTCCCCGGCCTCGCGAACGTCGACCCGGCCGGATACGTACGCCTGAACCACCTGTGCCGCGCGGGCGACTGGGCCCGGGCCCGAGCCGAGCAGGAACGGTTGTGCGTGCTGTTCGGGATGGTGGGAGCGGGGGATCCCGTGCGGATGGGGGGCAGCTCGGCGGGGCTGGGCGCGTTCAAGGCGGCACTGTATCTGCGGGGCGTGATCGACTGCCCGGCGACCGCCGATCCCCAGATTCCGTTGTCGGAGGACGAGGTGGAACGGGTGGGGAAGTTCTTGGCGGGGGCGGGGTTGTTGTAGGGGGAGGGGCGACTTGGCCGGGTTGCCTACCGCGACCGACCGGTGAACTGTCGGTCGCGGCTCATACGATGCCGTTCATGGCACGCTTTGAGGATCTCCAGCACGTCTTCTGGGACACCGGTAGCAACTACGGAGTGCAGCCGCCCCTGACCGAGCAGGTGATTCTGGAGGCGGAGGACCTGTTGAACGTCACGCTCCCCAGCAGCCTGGTCGACCTCCTGCGTAATCAGAACGGAGGCCAGGTCACCTCCAGCCGTAATGCTTTCCCCACGAGCGCGCCGACATCATGGAGTGCCGACCATGTGCCCTGCGACAGCCTGATGGGCATCGGACACCGCGAGCGAACACCATCCATGTTCGACAACCCGTACCTGGTCGCAGAATGGGGTCTGCCCAAGCCAGTGGTGCTGATATCGGGCGACGGGCACTACTGGATCGGGCTGGATTACCGGGCCTGCGGGCGACACGGGGAACCATCCATTACCTGGTTCGACACGGACGACAAGTCGGAGCTGGCCCTCGCGCCGAACTTCAGTTTCTTCATTGAGGGCCTCACCCCGGCCACCAAGTTCGAGAGCGAGCGGAGCGAACGCTGAGTCCGCTGACTCACCCGCGTAGCACGGCCCATCGGCAGCGATAGATACCCAACAACTCCACGACACAGCAGGCATCCAGAACCAGGTCGTTGCCGTTCGTCAACGTCGGGGCAGACATGCACAGCTGAGTGTTACTGAGCTGGACCTGGCCCGTGTCCAGCGTCTGTCAACGCTGCGCCGCCGTGCCCTTGTTACATGCCTGGATTCGGAGGACGAGGCGGAGCGGGTGGGGGAGTTCTTGGCGGGGACGACGTTGCTGTAGGGCGGGTAGAGCGCTTCAGGAGCCCCTCCACCGACAACCTCGCCGCAGGTGGAGGGCCCTACCCAATCTCGGCGACGGCCTACTGCTCGTCGTCAGTCACCGGTCGGCCTCGGGCCGTACGGATCTCAGCGACAGCCGAGTCGACAGCAGTATCGAATCCAGGATCCTGGCGGGCGATGATCCGACCGCGGAACTCCTCGACCAAGCGGACGACCCTGTTGGGGTCAGTGGGGTCGATCTCGCGGGCCAGGTCTGCCTCGAAGTCGTCGGCATCGCCTGGGAAGCCGTAACCCACGCCAAGGGCGGCTCGAAGTTCGCCGATGGTACGCATGGGCGGGAGATTGGACGGACCGGAGTCTGCCGAGTGCGTGGTCATGGCGGTTGTGGCTCCGTCGCGTCCTGGATACACGTCGTCTCGCGGAACGCATGCCACGGGTCAGGATCGCTTGCTGGGGCCGGACCCGCCAACAGCGCCTGCCAGAGCTCAAGATACGTAGCCTGCGGTCCCGCCTGTTCTTGCTGACGTCTCTACTGGGGCAGGAGGTTGCTCTGTCCCTTGGCTATGCCTCCGACGAAGGCGCGGTAGTCGTCCTGTGAGATGACGAGTATCCGGGCATCGGGATCACCGACGTCGTTGGAGTCGCGCAGGGCAACCACGCCGTCGGTGAAAGCGACCTCCAGGCAGTTGTCACCGCCGTTGCTCAGGTCGCTCTTGACCCAGGTGGCGTTGGTGAGGTCGACCTTCTTGTTCATGTGTAGCGGTCCTTGATCAGATCGTGGATGTAGCGCTGGGAGGCTTCCGCGTCGAGCGCTTCGGTACGGAGATGGTTGAACGCGGTTTCGTAACGTCCGATGTCGCTATCTTCCTCCAGATACAAGGACGTTGTCATCGGCTCGACCACGGCCACGGGCGGTCCGGCGGGGAAGTGGAGCAGGTGGAACGGCCCGTCGACGCCGGCATGGGCCCCGTATGAGAACGGGAGAACCTGGATCGCCACGTTCTTGCTCTGGGCGGTGACGTCGAGCAGCCGCTCCAGCTGAGCCTTCATCACGTGTTTCCCACCGACTTCGCGCCGCAGCGCGGACTCGTCGAGCACACACCACAGATGCAGCGGATTCTCACGCGTCAACGCCTCCTGCCTGACCATGCGAAGCTCGACGAAGTTGTCGATCTCACGGTCTGTCTGCCACTTCCGGCTGCGCTCCACGACGGCTCGGGCGTAGTCGGCGGTCTGAAGCAGTCCGGGGACCACCCACGCGAACGTGTCGCTCTTGGAGGCCAGTTCTTCGAGGTGCAGATACTCGGCGAACGGGTCTCGGATGGACTGGCGGTACTGATCCAGCAGGTTCGTCCGGCGCCCCGAGTTCGCGAGGGCCGCGAGCCTGCGCAGCTTGTCGACGCGGACCTTGTCCTGGAGCCCGTACACCTCGAAGAAGCCGGCGAGCGCAATGGGAGGGACCCGTTGCTTGCCGTTCTCGATCTTGCTCAGCGCCGGGGCACCGGACAACGAGAGCCGATCGGCCGCTTCGGCAAGGCTCATTCCCGCTGCCTTGCGCAGCGACCTGAGCTCTAGGCCGAGGCGCCTTCTGTGCAGGTTGGGCTGGGCGTCTGTCATGTTCTACCTCCCTGCGGCGCAGGGTATCGCCGTACACGGGGCACAGATGGTGATTTCCCTCTGGGAACTCTTTCGAGTGAGACAGCTTGCGAGAAATGTTGCTCGTACGCAAACTTGTGGACGGGTAGTCGGCAACTTGCCCTTGAGCAAGGCGCGTTGGCGGACCGGTCTGTTTCAAGTGGGTGGCGCCATCCAACGCGACCAGCAGCGACCGTCTCGCCAGGCCCGTGGAAATCCAGTCCGTGTGCACAAACGCACCGAGGGAGCCTTCATGCGACAACCGAGCAGGAAACTCATCCACTGGGCAAGGGCGTTCTTGACGCTCGCCGGACGACGCCGCGGGAGGCATCCACAACCTCACGTGCCGCAGCAGGCACCTCGGCACACCAAACTCGACATCCCGTTCGCCCCGACAGTCCGCACCTGGTACGAGCCCATCGACGGCGCCGCCATCTCGCCCGTCCGCCCCTACCTCACCGCGTACGAGTGCGAGGAGACAGCCCGGCTTCAGCGGTTGCGCCGCGACACCCCTTGGTTCGCCGCCTACGGCGCCGGCCTCGACGCACGCGACACTTACCGTCGGCTGGAGGTCGCGTGATGGACGTAAGCGACGGCGAGGTCAATCACGCGGTGCGGCTTCTGCCCTGGACGGGAAGCGATGGTCAGCCCTGCCTCCTCATCTCGGACGGCGACGGCCCTGCCTCCCGGATCGCCGACCGGGTCGAGGCAGCACAACTCGGCCTCGCGAACAGGCTTCTCGGTCGCGCGCAGAAGGTGATCACAGAACCAGAGCTGTCGATCGGCGAACTCGGCGCACTGACAGCTCAGTTGACCGAAGCGCTCCGAGACGCACTGCTCATTGCTGAGTGCAGGGGTGCTCGCCTCGGAACTGTGGGGTGCGGCACTCGTCAGCTCGACGAGGACATCCATGACGCACTCGCACACAGCCCGGGCGGCCTCCAATCGCTCGCTGCTCTCTCGCTGTCTGGCGCGAACCTCGCCTCTGCTCGCGTCGCACGGCGCTGCGTAAGGGGCATGGCCCAGCTAAAGGATCTTCCTTCTAGTACGGTGGACGACCTTGAAACGGTCACCGGGGAGTTGGTGGCCAACGCTCTGGAACACAGCGACAGCCACGCCATCACGGTCACCCTGGCCTTGACCGCCGAAACCGCCACGGTCAGCGTGACCGACGAAGGCGAGAAGCACAGGCCCATGGGCCCCGCGCCGGTCGGACCCGATCCGGAAGAGCACGGGCGCGGACTGCTGATCATTGATGCATTGGCAGCCCGATGGGGAAGACGGCGGACAAACAACGGCCTGACCGTCTGGGCCAAGGTCGCCACGAATACTCTGAACCGTGTCGGATGAACAAAGCTCTGATCAGGGCTTGAGCTTGTCCAGTTTGTGCGCAGCGACCTGGCCACTGACCGTCTCCGCCAGTGTCTCCAGGTCGCCAGCCTTGCTCCGTATGCCATCAAGCCAAGCGACCGCAGAGACCCAGGTGAGCGGCAATCTGGCCTTCGGCCACTTACCAGCGAGATCGGCGGCAAGGCTCAGGCCGTCCTCGACAAGATCGCGCCTGTTCGCCGCCGCCGCAATCAGGATGCTGTCTTCCATCTCCACCACGGCCGGAGAAAATCCCGCCTCCTGGCGGGCGGAGGAGGACGAGTGATACTCCTTCACGATCCTTTCTAGCGACGGCGGCATGTCGAGGGAAAGCCGACTTTGCGCTTTCAACGTATCCACCGCACGCTGAAACTCTTCCTCGTGACGAGCGAAGAGCACGGTTTCCGGTTGCCCGGAGGAACGCTCCAGGCGCTGTCCGAGCGTAAGAGAAATCACGGGGAACTCCCTGGTTAGCGCATGCACGTGCACTGTAGGGAGATATCCGTCCCCGGATGTTGACCGGTCGAGGCAGACCCCCTGCACGACCGGACCGATCCGGCGCAAGAGGTGCAGAGGACGCCAGACGGTGAATCCGGGGAACACCGCAGCCCAGTCCTTCGTAACACGGCGCGCCGATGCGGCAGCCGGCTTGGTCATGGATTCACCTCGATCGTGACCGTGGCTCCTGGCACGTTGTTGGCATTCAGGTCAGCCTGCTTCTTCCCGATCCCGCGGCCTGGGTTGATCAGGAACTTGTAGTCGTAGATGATGCCGGTTGCCGGGTCGAAAACGTCTGGCCTGGCACTTCCCCTGGTCCCCTTCCCCACCGGAACCCCTGCCAAATAGCTCTGTTCTGCGATCAGACCATGCGAGCCGTAGATTCCCTGGTACCGGTTCAGAAGCTTCTCCGCATACGAGTGCTTCAGAGTCCCGTTCACCGCGCCAGTACCTCCGATCTTTCGTTCCGCCCGCGCCGCGATGGACTGGACCAGTTCCAGATCTGTCGGGTTCGTGGAGCCGTCGCAGGAGCAGGGCTGCCCGTTCGGGGCTGTTCCACCACCACAGTTGTGAACGAGGACCGGAGTCGCCCCCGCCAGCACATAATACGTGTGCGGGCCAGGCCGCTCCTACCTGCAAGTTTGCTGGTCAGAGTGCGATTTGACAGTCGCCGGATGTTCGTGCCTGGGGAATTCCAGGAATTCCGAATGCGTGTCAAGCGGCTTTGTCGTGCGGGGTGAGGCTGATGGTCAGGTCGGCGCCGAGAGCCTGAGCCAGGCGGCGCAGGAGGGGAAGCGTGGGCACGGTCCCGCCGCCTTCGAAGCGGGAGATCTGCGGCTGCTTCATCCCGCACCGCTCGGCCAGCTCGGCCTGGGACAGCCCGAGCTCGATGCGCCGGTCGTGGACGAGTTGCCCGAGCTCACGGGCGAGCGCGGAAGGCGGGTCCTGCATGGTTCCTCCCCGCCTCAGGCCGCTGGGGCGACGATGGTGACGGTGGGCTCGTCTCCGCCGGCGAGGTGTACGTCCACCGTGAGGTCCAGTGCGCGGGCCAGGCGCATGATGACCGCGATGGGCGGCAGCTCGGTGGCCGTCTCGATGCCTTCGATGTCCTCGACGTCGACGTGCATGCGCTCGGCGAGGTCGGCCTCGCTCAGGCCCAGCTGCTTGCGCCGGTCGTAGACGGCCTTGCCCAACGTCATGGCGAGGCCGGCCTCTTCGTAGACCCGGTCGTACTCGGGGTCAGCGTCCAGGTGTTCGCCCAGCAGCTGGCGGTGGCGACGGGTCCTCCATTCGCTGTGGTTCATCGGTTCTCCTTGAGGTTGCGGCTGTAGAGGTCGTGCTCGGCGGCGGCTTCATGCTCTGCCTCGCACAATCGCTGTGCGGCGTGGGCACGGTCCACTTCGGCCTGCTCGCGCATCTTGGTCTTGCGGAACACGGTGAGCAGCACGACACGTCGGCCGGGCGCCAGCCAGTAGGTGATCCGCTGATGGGCATCGCCGAGGCGGAAGCGCAGCTCGCGGAGCTTGCCGCCCAGGTGGCGGGAGTGTGGTTCGTCGAGGGTGGTGGGCTGCTCGGCGAGCAGGTCGGCGACGCGTTCGGCCTGCTTGTAGTGATGGGCGGGAATGTTCTCCAGCCACAGCCGCACCTCCGGCTCGATCTCGATCGAGTACCGCCCGCTGTCCATAGCACCGATGATATATGGCACGGGGCGCGAGAGCGCGACTTCGTAACTCAGGTCGTGTGCCGTCGCCGCGACCGCAGCCACTCCAGCGTCGCACACCCCCGTACTCCCCCCTTCGTCCTGACGCCACGGCGCCGCCAGCAAACCAGCGGCAACCTGCCGAGGCGGCGCAGGGTCGGCTTCCTTCGGCAGGATCGGGCCCGAGCGGGAGAGGCAGCGTACGGCCGGGCTGGCGCGTCGCCCAGTCTGGCGGCGCGGGGCCGGGGCGGGAGGGTCGGCCTCCGACGGGTGGCCGGGAGCTTCGCTCCCCGCCGGAGGCGACGCAGGCCACCGCCCTCGGCGAGTCCGGCGGCGGGCGTGAGGGTCGGCCCCCTGGCCAGCCATGTGCCTGCGATCCGGCCGTAGGACGGTCGTGGGCGACAACTTGCTCCGCCAGGAGCCCGACTCCGGTCAGCCCGACAAGCTGGCCGGTTGCCGCTCTCGCAGTCCTGGACGTTCCCTTGCCGGGGCGGCTGGCCTCCCGAGCGAACGGCGGGCTTGTCGGCGACGGCGGTCAGCCAATGCGGGCGGGGCCCGCCTTGAACCTCGTAGAGAAAATCTGAACGCACCGCCCTTACCAGGGTCCCGGCACGGCGGGTCAGTGGCGCCGCCCGCCGCCGCCTGACTCCAGGACCTCGACGCGGCCACGAAGGTCGGCAATCTGCTGAACGGCCTCGGTCAGCGCACGTTCCAACGCCTCGACGCGGGCCGTCGTCCCGTTGGCGGGTGCAGTTGCCTCCGGGTCGTCGAGGTCATCGGCCCCGTCGAGGTGATCGTAGTGGGCGACGAAGGCGCCCTTGCCAGGGCGGGAGACCGCCCATCCGTCCTGCTTCAACAGGGCCATGGCCTTCTGCACGGTCAGGCTCGCCGCCCCGAACTCCCGCATCAACACGGCCTGAGTCGGCAGCGGATCCCCCGCGCCAAGTCCGCCGGAGCGGATCTGCTCGCGCAGGGTCTCGGCGATCACCTCGAACGTCAGCGGCACCCCACTGCCCGCCAGCCTGCGCCCGCGCCGCTGCACCACCACGCCGGTCACCCCCGCTTTCCACGCCCTCTACCAGCAGAATCCGGCCCGTCCAAACCGGGAAAACCGGCCCCACACTACCCGCGTCCCACCACCCACAAGAAAGGAAACAGGAGGGATGCACTTGAATGCGCCGGTGAGGCGATGTTAACGTCACGCACCCGCCGGTGATCACCACCGCGCCCCGCCGACCAGGCCCCGCCCGGCCCCGGCCCCCGCGCCCAACTTCGAGGCGCCCCGTACCCCTGTGAGCCGACAACTTCGGCCTGCCCACGCCGTACCGCGCCGTACCGCTTCCTCGCTCCCGCCGAAAGGCCCCGTCCCGCATGCCCACACACCTCCAACTCCCATACCCCGCAGCCGTTCCAGCCGCCTCGCGTCCCTCGTCGTCGGCGTTGACGACGCCGACCTGCCCAGAGGGCCTCAGCGTCTCTGCGGCGGCAGGGCGGTCGGCGCTGGAGCGCCGCGCCAGGCTCACCGCCAAGCTGGCGAAACTCGCCGCCACCGGCCAACTCGCACCCCTCACACGGCAGATAGCCCGACTCGGTGGATGCACACACCCGATCCGCCTCACCGGGCACCGCACCCACCTCCACACCGCCACCGGCGAGATCCTCAACCACTTCGACTCCGGCCAGCTCCCGGCGGGCGAACTGCTGGTCCGCTGCGGCAACCGCCGCGCCACCCGCTGCCCCGCCTGCTCCACCGTCTACCGCTACGACACCTACCAACTCATCGCCGGGGGACTACGCGGCGGCAAAACAGTCCCCACCAGCGTCGCCGCGCACCCACGCGTGTTCGCCACCCTCACCGCACCCGGCTTCGGCCCCGTCCACAACCAACCCGACACCGGCCGCTGCCACTGCGGCCAGGTCCACCCCGACGACGACCCGCTCCTTGGCACCCCACTCGACCCCGAGCACTACGACTACACCGGCGCGGTCCTGTGGAACGCGCACGCCCCGGCCCTGTGGGCACGCTTCACCACCCACCTACGCCGCGAGATCGCCAAGGCCGCCGGACTGACGCAGCGGACCCTGCGACACCACGCCACGCTCTCGTACGCCAAGGTCGCCGAATACCAGAAACGCGGCCAGGTCCACTTCCACGCCGTCATCCGCCTCGACGGACCCACCGGCCCCACCAGCACCCCACCCACCTGGGCCACCACCCAGCTCCTCGACCACGCCGTCCGCGCCGCCGCCACACGCACCCGCGTCCACCACGAAGGCAAACCGCCGAAGCAACCGCAGCCCACCGGGCACGTCCCCACGTCCCCGCCCCAAGGCTCAGATCGGGCGGGGCGGTTGGTGTTCCGGTTCGGGCGACAGACCGACGTCCGCGCGGTCCGCAGCACCGACTTCACCGGCGGCAGCCCCGTCACCGAGCGGCACGTCGCCGCCTACATCGCCAAGTACGCCACCAAGGGCGCCGAGACCACCACCGGCACCCTCGACCGCCGACTCCGACTCCTCGCCGAGCTGCACAAGTACGACATCACCGACCACGCCCGCCGCATGATCCACACAGCCTGGCACCTCGCCACCAACAGCCAGCACGCCCACCTCCGCCTACGCCAATGGGCCCACATGCTCGGCTTCCGCGGCCACTTCTCCACCCGCACCCGCCACTACTCCACCACCCTCACCCACCTCCGCGCCGAACGCACCGCCTGGCGAACCAGCCGACCCGACACCCAGACCCCCGCCCCCGCCCCGGCGTCGGCGTCGGCGTCGGCGGAGACGCCGGTCGGTCAGACAGGCGGCAGTCCGGTCGGTGACCAGGCCCAGCACTCCACTGACCTGGCCGCCGGTCACCGTCACGGTCACCGCAACATCGCCGGTCAGCACGCGGACTCGGACACGACGCTGGTCATCTCCCACTGGCAGTACGCCGGAACCGGCCTCCTGCCCGAACTCGAACACCTCGCCAACCTCCTGACCGCAACACGGCAGACCCGACCCGAGCAACCGACCCACACCCGGCACTCGAAGTGCTCCGATGACCGCGCCGGCGACCGCGCCGGTCACCCAGTCGGTCACTCCACCGATCGGCTGCCCCGTGCCGTCCGGTCAACGGCCGTCGCGTGACCGCCGGCCCGGAACTCCTCACCGTCCCTCAGGTCATGGAACGCCTCCAACTCGGCCGCACCGCCGTCTACGACCTCCTCCGCACCCACCAACTCGCCTCCCTCACCCTCGGCCGCGCCCGCCGCATCCCCACCCACGCCCTCACCGACTTCATCCGCACCCGCCTCGACCAGGAAGCCGCCGCCTGATGACCACACCCCGAGACACCCCCGCCTCCCGCCGCGTCCGCGCCAACGGCGACGGAACCGTCTACCAACGCAAGGACAACCGCTGGGAAGCCGCCGGCTACGTCCTCGCCCCCGGCAACACCCGCAAGCGCATCCGCGTCTACGGCACCACCCGCAAGGAAGCCCTCGTCAAGCTCACCGAGAAGATCGCCAACAGCAACCGCGGCATCCCCGCACCCTCCGCACAGGGCAGCCTGGCTGCGCACCTGACGTACTGGCTGGAGGCCGTCGCCGTACACCAGCTCCGCGAGAACACCCACACCCGCTACACCACCTGCGTCAACCGCTATCTCATCCCTGGCCTCGGACGGAAAAATCTCGCCAAGCTCACCGCCAAGGACGTCCGCACCTGGCTCAACCAACTGCGCACCACCTGCCAGTGCTGCGCGCGCGGCATCGATGCGGGCCGTAATGAACCCCGTTGCTGCGCCGCCGGGACGTGCTGCTCCAAGCAGCTCTCCCCACTGACGCTGTCGTATATCCACTCCGTGCTCAAGTCCGCTTTGGAGCACGCCGTCCGAGAAGAGGAGATCCCCCGCAACGTCGCCCGCAACGTGCGCACCGGCACACCTCGCCCCCGACGCTTCGAGCCACTGACCGCCGACGAGGCCCGCCAGTTCCTCTCCTCCGCGCACGATCACCGGCTCCATGCCCTGCTCGAACTCGCGCTCCACACTGGGCTCCGCAAGGGCGAGCTCCTTGGCCTCTGCTGGAAGGACCTCAACCTCGACATGGGCACCGCGGCTATCCGCCGAACATTGCAGCGCACCAGCACAGGCGGGCTGACCACGCTGCCTACCAAGACCCGTGCCTCCGAACGCCGCATCGCCCTCCCCGCCCGCTGCCTCCAGTCGTTGAAGCGGCACCAGGAAAAGCAGCAGCAGGAGCGTGACACCGCAGGTGCCATATGGCAGGACAAAGGGTACGTGTTCACCACGCCGCAGGGCCGTGCGATCGACCCGACCAACCTCACCCGAACCTTCATCACACTCCTCCGCAAGGCTGGCCTCCGTCGCATCCGCTTCCACGACCTCCGACACTCGACCGCCACCCTGCTCCTGGAACAGGGCGTCGAACTCGTCGTGATCAAGGAACTCCTCGGCCACGCCCACATCGGCGTCACCGCCACCGTCTACGCCCACGTCCGACTCCGCCTCCAGCGAGACGCCATCGACTCCCTCGGCCGTGCCCTCGACCACTCCTGACATACGTACGGCAACGGCGGCGGACACGCAGGTGTCCGCCGCCGTTGCCGTCAACTACTGCCGTCACCCCGGCCAGAAGCCCCGTTAGACGAAGCTCTACGCGGCCGAGATTCACTAACGAGAATCAGGTCTCGGCCAAGGATCGAGTCCCGGATCGGAGTACAGACAGATCAGTGGGCGATTCGCGCAGACTGCCAACTCTAGGGAGTCTTCAAAGGTGGAACCAAGCTCCCAAATCCAACCCATGCCAGCAGCAACCACCCTCCCCCCAGCTTCGACGAACACGCTTGAATAACTGAGCCATTCACCGATGGGGAAATAGTCCCGACCGAGAACACTCTCCACCTCTGTTGCTAGATCACGCTGCCCCGATCCAGCGGCGATGGGATCGAAATTGTAAGGATCGTCATTACTGAAGTTCGGGCCGACTCGATTGACCGGATCGATTGAGAGTCCTCCCACCGCCGCGAGGATTTCCTCTGCCAATGGGTGGGACCGGTACCCTTCACCCTCCAGCGGCTCCACCCATTTACCTGCATCAACCTTCCTGCCTGCGCTCCATCCGGACGCAACAAGCGCCCCAAGCAGATCCTCGCCGAGCGAGTCGAAGCGAATCAGGGACATCAGTTGATCTCCAGGTCTTCCAGAAGTCTGCCACAACGGCCGCAGGGGTGAGCCGGTTCACCATGCCCATCCGTATTCGATGTCGGCATGGAGTTATTCCGCGTCCTTACCGTTTGCATGGTTCCACCCCTGATGGCCTCGGGCCCCTCCGCCGCCTGCGCCTGAATTAGACAGTGCACCTCCGCGCACCCTCCATGGTGACCTGTCCGTTCGAGTGCATCCGCCAACGGCCCTTCTGCCTGCTGGCCGTGCTTATTGCGGCCGTAGTACTTCGCGCCTGAAGGAGATGAGTACTCGGAGGCAAACTTCACCCCAGGTTCGTTGCGAACACTGTCGGCATAGTCACCCAGGTTGCAGTTGTGAACGAGTACCGGCGTGGCCCCAACCAGCACATAGTACGTGTGGAGATTGCTGACGGTGAGGTTGTTGACAGTGGCGTCCTGTGCCGTCCAGCGTTGGATGGCGGTGATCTGGACGAGGGTGCCCGCCCCCGTCTGGAGCCACTGGCCTGCCCTGAGGTCGCTCGCATCGATCCACTCGCCCAGCTCAGGCACCCAGAAGGGATGGCCTTCAGTCGCTGTGACGTCGGCGGTCTTCGTGCCTTTCTCACCGTCGGTGTCGATGGTGACGTCGACCAGGTGTTTGAGGCCCTCGCCCTTGATCTCGGCGGTGACCGTCTGGGCCTTGGTTTCGCCCGTTTCCGGGTCGGTGGCCATGACCTTGTCGCCGACCTTGACGTCCTTGATCGCCTTGATGGAGCCGTCGGCCATCAGGACGCGGGTCTCCGGGGTGAAGCTGTTGATCGAACAGCTCGCGCCCTCGCCGGAGCCGCCGCCGGAGTCGTCGCGGCCCGAACCACCCCGTGATCCACCGGACTTGCTCTCAGCCTTGCCCCCGCCGTCCGACCCCTTGGACTGTGAGGTCTTCCGGGCCTGGACCTGCGGCGCGTTCCCCCGGGCCCCCTTCGACCCCGTGTGCGTCTTCTTCTTGATGGCCTCGGCCGCGGCCTTCGCCGCCTCGCGGGCCTTGCGTTTGGCCTCCGCCGCGGCGGCCTCCGCCGCCTTCTTGGCCCTGATCAGGGCGGCCTTCGCCGCCTTGGCCGCCTTCAGGCCCGACTCCGCGACCACCTTCGCCGCCCGCCACGCATTCACCGCGCTCTTGGTGGCCTTGAAGGCCTTCCACATCTTCTTGCCCTTGGAGAAGACGCTCGTCCACGGAATCGCGTCCATCAACAGGCTGCCGCACGCCCACAAGTCACCCTGCGAGAAACAGCCGACGATGTCGTCCCAGCCGACGAACTCCTTGAACACCGCCCAGCCCACCGACAGGATCACGTCACCGATCGAGCGGGACAGCGTCTTCTGGTACGCCGCGATCTGCGCGTCCAGCGCCGCCATCGACGCATCGAAACTCGACGCCGACGACGTCAGACCCGACGGATCCGAGTGCGTGACCGGGTTGTTGTTGGCGTACGAGTAGCCGTTCGCCTGCAACGGGTCGCTCTGGTCCAGCACCGGGTCCGCCGACACGAACCGGCCGGTGGCAGGGTCGTACTCCCGCGCTCCCAGATGCACCAGGCCCGAGCCCGCGTCGTCGTCACCCGTCGCGTACGCCGTACGCGAGCGCGTCGCCACGTTCGCCGTACGGTCCTGGCCCCACGGATCCTTCTTCGAGATCCGGACCGACTGGTCACCGTCCAGGCGGACTTCGGCCAGCGGGGTGCCGTTGTGGTCGACCGCGTTGGCGAACACCTGCTCGTCCGTGCCACCAGAGGTGGAGGACGCCTCCCGGTAACGCGTCACCGCCGGGGCGCCGCCGTGACCGTAAGTGCGCTCCGCCGAGCGGAACTTGCCCGTGGGCGTCAGGGAGACCGTCGTGTCCGGCAGGTGCAGGACCGCGCCCGCACCCGAACGCTCCAGCAGGCGGTTGCCCATCCCGTCGTACACGTACGTCGTCTTCGACGCCGGCTTGAACACCTGGCCCGGAGCCGACGCCGAGCAGGCGGCCAGAACCAGGTCGGTGCCGTTCGTCAGCGTCGGGGCCGACATGCACAGGCCGGTCGACACATGCTTGAGCAGGCCCGTGCTCAGGGTCTGCCAGCGCTGCGCCGCCGTGTCCTTGTTGCAGGCCTGGATCTGGACCGCCGCGCCCGCCGCCGTCCCGCTCGGCTGAGCGCAGCGCCCGCCGACCATGAACTGGCCGATGGTCGCGTCCTCGACCGTGCCGTTGTTGTCGGTGTCCGCGGCCTTCAGGCGGAAGTTCTGCGCCTTCGTGCCGTTACACACGTAGAGCTGGAGGGCCGTGCCCGCCGTGGTGCCGGCGTTGGTGAGGTCCAGGCACATCTCCGATGCGCCCACCCAGGCCCCGGAACCTTCCGGACCGAAGCCGGTCACTGACTCGACCTGGCCGTCCCACGTCCAGGTCAGGCCCTGGGAGGTGTCACCGCCCGTCGTACGGTTGTCCAGGCTGCCCGCGTCGTTGTACTTCTGCGTGGAGAGGGTCTTGACCTCGGCCCCCGCCGCTGTCGTGGACTTCGTCGTGTACGAAGTCAGCGTGTGCGGCTGGTCGTTGAGGGCCGTGTCGCTCGTGCCGTACGCGTAATCCGTGACGACGTCGTTCTTCGTGTCCCGCACACCCGACGTGAACGTCGGATCGGCCTTGAGGACCGACTTCGTCTTCCGGTTGCCCAGCACGTCGTACGTGTACGTCTGCCAGTAACCGTCGTTGTTGGACGAGACGTTGACCTTGCCGTCGGAGTACACCGGCTCGGCCGTCGACCGACCCGCGACCGTGCACGACGCACCACCCGGGGTCGTCCATGCCTGCCTCAGCTGGCCCAGCGTGTCGTACGTGAAGCACTGCCGGTCGGTGGCGTTCGTGCCGATCTTGTCCGCGACGGACAGGATGTTGCCCGAGGGGTCGTAGGCGTAGGCGCGCCTGCTCACCTCGTGCGCAGGAACGACGGCCGTATCGGTCGCGTTCTCCCTCAGCAGCGCACTGGTCAGCAGTTCGCCGGTCGACTCGTCGAAGGAGTTGTCCTGCCACAGGCGGTGGCCGATCTCGCCGACCGTGGAGCGCAGCACCTGCCCGTAGGGCGAGTAGTCGGTCTCCGAGACGTACCAGTCGTCACCGGAGACAGTGACCGGAAGCCCGGCCTCGTTGTAGCGGGTGATGACCGACTCGGCGGTCAGGCCGCCCGCCTCAGGGGCGCTGTACTTCTCCAGCTGACCGTCGTCGTTGTACGTGTAGTCGTACGTGTAGTTGGTCTTGAAGCCGTCCGTGGTCGTGCCCGAGGTGGTGCCGTCGGGCATCTTCAGCGTCATCGACGTCGGCTGGTAGTCCGCCGTGTAGCCGGCGATCGACGTCGTGTACGCCTTGCCGCCGTCGTTGTAGCGCGTCGCCGAGGCCAGCTGGCCCTTGCCGCCCGGGGCCGAGTCGTACACGTACGACTGGACCGCCGTGCCCGAAGCAGCGCCCACCGGGGTGAACCTGACCTCGTTCACCCGGTTGTAGCGCTCGTAGCTGTAGCCGGTCTTCCCGCCGAGGCCGTCGGTCGCCGTATCCACGCGGCCGTAGCTGTCGTAGGCGGTGTGCGTCGTGCCGGTGTCAGGGTCGGTGGTGTCGGTGACCCGGCCCAGGGCGTCGTACTTCCAGGTGCGGGTGTGGCCGACCTCGTCCGTGGACGTGGTCATGTCGCCGCGCAGGTCGTAGTCGTACGTGGTGGAGATCGCGCCGGCCTCGGTCAGCGACGTGTCGCTGTACGTGTCCTGCTGGACCGTGCGGCCCAGCGCGTCCGTCCATACCCGGGAGGCCGGGGTGCCGGCCGGCTGGCGGACGATCGTGTAGTCGAGGCCGTACTCGTAGCGGGTGCGGCGGTCCTTGCTCGGAACCGCCGTCCCGCCGTTGCTGTGGGTCACCCCGTCCTGCGCGTACGAGTTGTGGAACGGCGTGACCGTCAGCACGCGCCCCAGGCCGTCGTACGTGTACCTGGTCTCGTTGGGGACGAGGGAATCCGAGGCGGGGACAACCAGCGTGGTGCCTGGGTCTCCCGACATGTAGTAGGCGTTGTTGGTCTTGCTGACCTGGCCGGAGGCGTTGTGGAAGGAGTCGGTGATCAGCTTTCCGCCGCCGACCGCCGGGGTCTGGGACTGGCGTTCACGGCCCAGGGCGTCGTAGATCGTGGTGGAGGCCGTGTAGGTGGCGTCACCGGCCGTTTTGGTGGGGTTTCGTTCCAGCGACTCGGTGACCACGGAGACCGGCTCGTTGGGGACCGTGTTGTAGACGTAGCGCACGGTGGGGTCGTCGGTGGCGGACTGCGTCGAGTCCCAGGCGGCCGTGGTGCGGCCCAGCGGGTCGTACGCGTACGACGTGGCCCGGTTGTTGGCGTCCTTCGAGGTGAGCGTCGCGCCGCGGCCCGGCTCCACAGTGGTGACCGTGGTCAGGCCCGTTTCCCCGCCGTTGCCGTCGAGCTTG
The DNA here is from genome assembly GCF_036898825.1 of Streptomyces sp. B21-083. Classification (GTDB taxonomy): domain Bacteria; phylum Actinomycetota; class Actinomycetes; order Streptomycetales; family Streptomycetaceae; genus Streptomyces. The sequence continues at coordinate 3,331,852 of NZ_JARUND010000002.1, forward strand.
GCGCCCTGCACCGTCCTGATCTCGTAGACCTGACCGGAACCTGGAGTGTACGACGTCGTGTTCACCAGGTTCGTGGCGTCCGTGACCTTCGTAACCCGGCCGAACTCGTCGTATTCCGTGCGCGACTCAGGAACGGACGAGTTCCAGTCCGTGCCGTCGCCGAGCGGCGTCACCGTCCTGGTCGCCTGTCCCTTGGTGGGCGCGGTGGTCAGCGAGGTGGCGTCGTCATAGAAGACGCGCGAGCCGGTGACCAGCGTCTTCTCCGTCGCGGCGGACAACTCGGTGGAGCAGGTGGAGGTGCCGGTTGTGGTGATCGTCTGGGCGACCAGGCCGATCAGGTAGGCGTTGGTGTTGTGCACGTACGACGTGCTGGTGCAGGAGTCGTCGTTGGTCTTCGCCTTGTCGCCGTACTCGCGAACCTTCGTCGGCAGGCCGTACGAGTCGTAGTCGGTCTGCGTCTCCACCGTGCGCAGGGTCGCCGAGTCGCCCGTGCGGGTGCCCGAGGACTTGGTGATCGTTTTGACCATGCCCAGAGTGACGCGTTCGGAGACCACGTCCGGACCGTCGGTACGGTTGCGTCTGGCCAACTCCACCGGAGCATCCGGGTAATTGACCGTGCGGGATACCCAATCAGTGCTACTGGCACTGGAGTTGGGGTACGTCAGGGACTCGGCGACCATGCCCGCGTACGCCTTGCGGTCGTCCGCGATGTCCGCGCCGGTGACGTCCTTGACCTTGAAGGAGCGCTTGACGTCGTCGTCGGGCTTGTCAGGCGTGTCGTCCAAGAGGACGTCGTCGCTCATGCCCCGGAAGTAGCGCGTGACCGATTTGGAGGCGGGGTTGCCCACGGTCTCCGTTGGGCCGGTGATCGTGGTGATGACGGGGTAGCCGCGCCAGTCGTCCCAGGTACGGGTCTTGGGACGGGAGAACTCCGCCTGGTTCTTCGCCCACAGGGCCCCGACGGCCTTGTCCGCCGTGTCGGTCTCGTACGCGTACGCCGTCGTCACGTCCGCCGCGTCGACCAGTTGGGCGTCTTCGGTGATCGACCCGACCACATATTTGTGGAACCAAGAGATCCGCTTGTCGGTCAGCTCACCGTCCGCGTGCCAGTAGACCGGATAGCAGCGCAACGTGTTCTGGTCGTACGGGGGGAAGTTCGTGCCGGTGAGGCACGCGCCCTCGGGTGCCTTGTACGTGACGCGCGTGCTGCCGCCGTACTCGGAGACCACCGTCTGGATGCGCAGCCGGCCGAACAGGGGGTTCGTGTCGCCCGCCCCCTGCTTGACCCGGTTGGGCAGCGGAGTGTCGTTGTGGCCGAAGCTGACCGGGTTGAGGGGCTTGGTGTCACCGTTCACGGCGTAACCGGTACGGGTGATGGACTCCAGCCACAGCGCGGTGTACTCACCGGTCAGACCCCACGGGAAGGACTGGGCGAGGCTCCAGGAGTCCACCTTCGAGAGGGCGGTGGTGCCGTAAGTCAGGTCGTCGATGCCGCAGGCGTTGCGGGAGCCCGTGTCGTTGTCCGAGTTGTACTCGGTGAGCTTCACGCCCTGCTCGCGCTGGGTGCACGCGGTGACGGTGGACAGGCGCTTGCGCGACCAGAACGTGGGGGCGTACGTCGAGCACTTTTCGCCCGCCTCGCAGGCGAGGTCGGCCGGGGTGTCGAACCAGGGCCGGGTGCGGTCGGACTGCTTGGAGTCGAAGTTGGCCTCGGAGCAGTTCCAGGTCCAGATGCCGTCCCTCACGAAGCAGCGTTGCTCCGCCTTGAAGTTCATGCGGCCCAACGGTTCGGCGGTGAACAGGGTGCCCGCGCGCTGCCCGTAGTCGATCCGGGTCAGATAGCCGGCCCGGTCGTAGGCGACCGCCTTCGCCACGTTGTTGTTCTTGGCGTAGGCGTTGGTCTCCTTGTTCCACCACAGCGACATCGCGTTGCCGTTGAGGTCGACGACGTAGTCGAGCTGGAAGCGCCAGCCCTGATCGCAGAAGGACTTCGCGAAGTCGGCGTTGTAGCAGGGGTCGGCGGCCACCCCGTCGCCACCCGGGTGGTTACCGGCGACCGGCACCTTCAGGACCGACTTGGTCTCCTCCTTGCCGGAGATCCAGCCCGGCAGGCGGTTCATGCCGAAGTAGTACTGGGTGCCGTCGCTGGTCGTGACCTTCCAGAACTCCCCGTTGTTGTCACCGTTGTTCGAGTCGGCGATGCCGGTGATGCGCGTGTAGTCGGCCGAAGTCAGGAGCTCCACGCGGGTGTTGTCACCGCGGGAGGTCTTCCAGACTTTGTCGTCATCGTCGTACACCAGCTCGGTCGTGGTGCCGTTCAGCGTCAACACCGCGTTGTTCGAGCCCCAGCACTGGTCGCCGGTGAACTTGCCCTTGTTGTTCGCGCCGGAGGTGTCGGCCGCGCAGCCGACGAAGGTGCGGGTGATCGCGCCCGGGTTGTAGTCCCAGCCCTCGCCGATCCAGGAGACCTGGTTGTTGGTGGCCGACGTACGGCCGTCCGAGGACTGCGAGTTGTAGCTCAGCGTCACGTTCGGGGACGGGCCCGAGGGGACCTGCGGGCCCGCCATCGTGTACGCGTAGGTAAAGGCGCCGGAGGAGCCGCCCTGCGACCAGGTGCCGGCCGAGGACAGCGGGGTCGCCGCGAAGTCGCCACCGGAACCCGCACCGTGGGAGACGCCCATCACCAGCGCGCCATCGGATGAATCGGCAGCCTGCCGCACACTCCCGCTCTGGCTGTCCTCGCGCCATACTGCCGAACTCACCGACGAATCCTCGCCGTTGCTCTTGGCGGTGCTCGCCCCGGTGGCCGTGGCGGTCGACACGGACTTCAGGTCGGCGGTGTCCATGGTCAGGTTGAGGAGGGTCACCTGCACCGGCTCGGCGGTCTTGGTGCCCTCGGCGACCTCATCGGGGGCGGTGTCCTCGCCCGGGTCCGTCTCCGAGCCGGAGTCGTCGCCCGTGTCACCGACCGGCACGATCACCTGGTCGGCGGTGCGCTTCACCTCGGTGGTCACCGGGATGCCCGTCGAGCACCCCTCCTCGTCGGGGGTGGTCGCGTAGCAGGCGGGCATCAGGGCGAAGGACAGCCGGTCCAGCCACTGCGCGCTGTACGTCTCCGCGAAACGCGTCGCGTCGATCTGGACGACCGCCTCACCGGTGGCCGTATCGGGTGCGTCGACCTCAAGCAGGAGACCCAGAGCACCGGCGGCGACCGCCTCGGCCTCGGGCTTGACCGTGACGTTCCAGGCGCCCTCCAGGGAATCGGCCTGTGCCTGCGACGCACCCTCGGGCGCGGTGACGCCGACGGTCATGGTGCCGTCGGCCGAGGCCGCGACCTTCTTGGGGGCGCCGCCTGCGGTCAGGCCGTCGACCGGTGCGGCCAAATCGACGGCTGCGGGTACCGCCGCCACCGCGGGCGGGTCGTATTCCTTGGTCGGCTCGGTCGAGGGAACGCCGTCCAGTTCCTCGAGTTCGGCGCTCAGCTTCTCGTCGAGGGCAAGAGGGTCCGTTTCCTGAAGGTCGTCGAGTTCGACCTCCGTCGTACGGGTGGTGTTGTCGGGGCCCAGGGCCAGTGCGCTCGGCAGCGCCGTGATGTTCAGGGCGAGGAACACGGCGGCGACCACGCCAAGTCGGGCTCTTCGGCGGATCAGACGCTCACGAGACGACCTGCGCGCCAGCGAACCTCTGCCGCACCACGACAAACCCCCACCCACAGCCAACCGACCTTCCCCCGCCTGAGTAACAACCATCAGAAGCGCTCAGACAGTTGGCACATGGTGATCAACGATGAGGTTGAAATTGGCGTCTTGTGAAGATTCACGTCAAGGAAAAATAAGTCTGTGTTAGGTATGTCACCAGTCAAATCTGAACAAAAAACGGCAAAAAAACGTGCCTCGCCCACACTCCGTCCACTCCACCGGTTCCCCCTCGCCACAAGGGTGTTGATCTCGCGGCGGTCGCCTGCCCATACTCCAACCGCCCGAGCACAGCGCGTCGCGCGTTCACACGGTCTGTCACCAGGTCCGAGGGCAACCCCGAACAGCCGCGTCGCAGCGACACCGCCGCGACCCGGCCCATCCCGTGTTGGAGAAGGGCCCCTTGAGCGACCTCGACAGTGCCGCCGGAACGAGCGAGGCGGCCCCCGAAGTGATGCCCCCGGAAGCCGCGAACAGTCGACGGCGCGGGCGGATCGCTCTCGCCTCCGCACTCGCACTGGCCGTCCTCGCCGGCGGTGTCACCGTGCTCGCCCTCCACCACGGCAGCCCCGCCGGAACGTCTCCCGAGGCCGACGCCAAGACCAAGCGCGCGAGCAAACTCAGCGACGAGGACTCGGCTCAGCAGAAGGCCCGCAAGACCGGCCGGAAGACCGAAGTCACGTCACTCACCGACGAGTTCTCGCAGACCTTCGCCAACCCCGACGGCACCTTCACCTACACGGCCTCGGCCCAGGCTCAGCGGGCGAAGAACGCCAAGGGGAAGTGGGCCCCGATCGACACCTCACTGCGGAAGCAGAAGGACGGCTGGTCCACCGTCAACAGCCTTTACCCCGTCACTTTCGCAACCGGAGACCCCGGCCGCGCACCGGGAGTCAAGGCCCGGGCGAGTGACGGGAGTTCGGACGGCACCGGTGTCCGTACGGCCTCCTACCGCACGTCCACCCACGCTGCCTTGCAGGCCGCCGACGAGGTCGAGGTCTCCTGGACCCCCCTCCTGACGATGACCGCCGACGGCCACGAGGTCCAGGTCGAGTGGCCCGGTGCGCTGCCCGAGCCGGTGATCGAGGACAACAAGGCGCTGTACGAGGGTGTGCTCCCGGACGTCGACCTGATGCTCACCGCACGGGACACCGGCTACACCCACGTCCTGGTCATCCACACCCCCGAGGCCGCCACCGCCTTGGCCGCGAACCCGCCCCGCTACCGCTTCACCTCACCCACGCTGGTCTTCTCCCTCGACCCCGCCACCGACGTCATGCGCGGCAAGGACACGGACGGCAACGAGATCACCGTCTCGCCCACCCCGTTCCTGTGGGACTCGGCGGGCACCCACGACACCGACCCCCCGGCCACCGACCCGGACGCCGCCACCGGCACGAACGAGAACCCCGAGGACGTCGAGGAGTGGACCGGCGGCGACGACGGCTCGGACGGTGACTCCTCGGAAGACGGGCGCACCAACGACCCGATGGCCCCCTGGAACGACGACATCCCCTCATCCGCTGCCGCGGACCCCGCCGCGTACGCGCTCCCCGCAACCGCCGACGCCGACGGAACGCTCGCCCTGCCCGCCGTACACGGCCCGGGCGACGGCGCGCACGCCGCCGTCGCGACGGCGGCCCTGGCCGACGACGGCATCCTGACCATCGCCCCACCAGACGGCTATCTCACCGCTGCCAAGGCCCCGGCCTACCCGCTGTTCCTGGACCCGTCCACCGTCGGAATCAAGTCCAACTGGACCACCGTCTACAAGAAGTACCCCAACTCCAGCTTCTACGACGGCGCCAACTACAACGAGGACACCAAGGAGGCCCGAGTCGGCTTCGAGCGGGACACCTGGGGCACCGCCCGGTCTCTCTTCAAGTTCAAGTTCCAGAAGTCGATCAAGGACGCAACAGTCACCAGCGCCACGATGACGGTGTTGGAGACCCACTCGTGGTCGTGCAGCAAACGCACGATGCAGGTGTGGCACACCGGCCCCTTCTCCTCCGGCACCACCTGGAACAAGCAGCCCACCTGGAGCCGGAAGATCACCTCCAAGTCGTTCGCCTACGGCTGGAAGTCCAACAGCTCCTGCCCCGACGCGCACGTCAACCTCACCGTCACCTCGCTGGCACAGGATGCCGCCAACAACGGCTGGTCCACGCTCAACATCGGCCTGGTGGCCTCCAACTCCTCCGCCGCCCCCACCTCCAACGCGACCAGCCTGGAGACGGACGCCTACTCCTGGAAGAAGTTCAAGGCCGAGGAAGCGGGCGCCCCCGGGATATCCGTCAACTACAACCGCAGGCCCAACACCCCGACCTCGGTCGCCATGCAGCCCGGGTCGTGCGACACCAGCGGCAAGCCCTACATCCGGCTCGGCAAGACCACGCCCTACATCAGCGCCAAGGCCACCGATCCCGACGGCGTCCTCACCAGACTCGAATTCGAGATCGGGAGGGACGGCACCGACGACGCCGACAACTACAACAACACCAAGAGGAGCGCCTTCAGCACGATCAGCAACGGTGAGACCGGCTCGACCAGCCTCACCAACCTGGTCAACGGCGTCACATACCAGTGGCGGGTACGTGCCTGGGACGAACAGTCCAGCAGCAGCTGGGGCCCCAGCGGAGGCACCAAGTGGTGCCGATTCACGTACGATACGACCCTTCCCTCCTCACCCGAGGTCAGCTCAGCGGAGTTTCCCGAGGACACCGAGATCAACGGCGACAGCGAGGTCTGGTCCAAGGACCCGTTCGGTACCGCCGGCGCCTTCACCTTCAAGGTCGGTGACCCCAAGGAGACGGACATCGTCAAGTTCGTCTACTCCATCAACTCGACGAACACCGCCAGTTGGATCTGCGCCAACGGCACGAGCGGGACCACGGACGGCCTCACGAAGTCCTGCAGCGCGACCAGCACCCCTGTCACCTCGCTCACCGCCACGGGTGTCAAACCCCCGTCCGCCGGCCCCAACACCCTCTACGCCAAGGCCGTGGACGCGGCGGGCAACATCTCTCCCGAACGCAAGTACACGTTCTACGTCACCCCACGCACCAAGGCGGACGCCGCAGGCGATCTCAGCGGTGACGGCGCCCCCGACTTCGCTTCCCTCTCCGCCGCGGGAAACCTGCTGATCACCGCGGTGTCCAAGAGCGGTACGTGGATCTCCGGTTCCTGGGGCATCCACGAGAACTGGGAACTGCTGCTGGACGGCAAGACCGCCCCTCATCTCTGGGACGGCGCCACCACCAACCCTCAGTACTCCCTGATCACCCACAACGGCGACTTCGCCCCCGCCGACGGCGCCACCGACTGGGTGATGCGCACCCCCGACGGCGGACTCTTCATCTACCCGGGGGACGGCTACGGCGGCCTCAACGTCTCCCGACGCATCGAGGTACGGCTGCCGGCCAACGCGCCCTCCCCCGCCACCTTCTCCGAGATCAAGTCGGCGGGTGACATCACCGGCGACGGCCAGCCCGAGCTCTTCGTCGCCGGTGGCGCGGGCGGCTCCGAACTGTGGGCCTTCTCCGGCTACAGCGGCGGCTACTTCGCCACGGCCACCCGAATGACCACCGCCGACTGGGACACCCGGGACTTCGTCACGATCGCCGACTTCAACGACGACGGCGCCGCCGACATGATCTACCGCATCACCAACGGCACCCTCTATCTCCGCAAGGGCATACCCGACGGCGACGGCGGCACGGTCCTCAGCAGCCTGGGTACGTCCGGAGCCAGCCTGGACGGCGACGACGTCTACGCCACCGGGATGACACCCGCCGCCTTCCCGCTGCTCTACGGCAGCCCGGACAACACCGGCGACGGCAACCCGGACATCTGGGCCACAAACGCCGCCGGTGCACTGTTGCTGTACCACGGCGGCGCCACCACCATCGGCAGCGCGAGCACACTCCGTACCAGCGGTTACAGCACGGTGAAGCGGCTGGGCTGACGGTCAGTCGGGCTCCGGCAGCACGAAAGCCGCCGGAGCCCCGACCCCTCAGCCCACCCCGTCCACCAACACCCGCCGAAACTCGATCGACTCGTAAGTCCCCGCGGTCCCCGTCTCGTACAGCACCCCAAGTACCCGCCGGTCCACCCGTACCAGGTCCGAGTAGGCCGCCCTCCGGTTCGACAGGGTCAGTACCTTCTCGAAGGTCTCTCCGCCGTCGCCGCTTCTCCAGATCGCCATCGACCGGCGCACCGTCGGTTCCGAGGGACCCGAGAACAGCAACGCGTCCGAGCCGTCCCGCAGTTGGAGCACGCTGCCCTGGACCACCGGGACGTCGTTCAACGTCGACTGGACGGTGTACGGGCGGTCCAGGGACTCCGCGCCGTCACTTGAGTACGAGTCCAACCTGTTCCCCGGCATCAGGCCGTTCTGGTCTCTGGACGAGAAGTACAGCCTGCCGTCGGGGAGTTGGGCGGCGCTTGTCTCGTTGGCGTTCTCGATGCCGTCGTAGGAGTCGTCCACGAAGCCCAGGTGCCAGGTGCCGCCGGCGTTGTCGCTGTAGATCGCGTGGCCGCCGTAGTACCTGGACTCCTGGCCGGTGTCCGGTGAGCCCGCGGGCGGGGCAGCCGAGTGGTTGGCCGGGATCACGATCCTGCCCGTGTGCGGGCCCGTCGACAGATAGACGGCGTGCCCCGGACCCGTCGCGTACCAGCGCCAGTCGGGCAGCTTTACCTGGGCCGTGATGTCGCGCGGGGACGTGAAGCCCCGGCCGTCGTCCGTGGCGGAACTTGTCTGGACGAAGACCCTGCGGCTCTGTTGCGGTGTCGCCTCGCCGCGCATGATCTGGGCCTCGGTCACCGCGCCGGAGTTGTACGACGTCACCAGCACGATCCGGCCCGTCTTCCCGTCCACCACCGGCGCCGGGTTGCCCCGCGTGTCACCGTCCCCGGCAGCGACCACGGACAGTGGGCCCCAGGTGCAGCCGCCGTCCGTGGAGCGGCGCAGGACCACGTCGATGTGGCCGCTGTCCCCGGCGCCGCTTTGTCTGCCCTCGGCGAAGGCCAGGAGGGTGCCCTTGCTGGTGGTGACCGTGGCGGGGATGCGGTAGGTGTCGTAGCCGCCCCGGCCCGCGACGTACGGGACGGACGAGGTGCAGGAGGCCCGGCCGGCCGCCCGGGCCTGCGTCGCGGTGAGGTCGGTGCCGATGCCGGTGCCGGTGATCAGGGCCGCGCCGGTGGTCGCGGCGAGCAGGATACGGCTCAGGGGCGTCATCGCTCTCCCTTGCGGAGTGGAGTCGGGACGTGGGGGGGGTTCCGGAGTGCCGGTACAACAGGGAGAGGATGTGACAGAAGGTGACAGTAACCTCGCTGACGGACCGTCACCATGTATGGCACGTACGGAACATACGTACCCGCGCGACATACGTACCCCGCGCCCACCGCTCCCTTTGCGCCACTCCCCCTGACCACACCCGCCTCCCCGACCTCACCCCGCCCCCGGTGTCACCACCCCCGACTCGTACGCCACGATCACCAGTTGCGCCCGGTCCCGCGCGCCCAGCTTCCCCATGATCCGGCTGACGTGGGTCTTCGCGGTCAGCGGACTCAGGCCCAGCGTCTCCGCGATCTCCGTGTTGTTGAGGCCCCGCGCGACCAGCCTCAGCACCCCGCGCTCCCGTTCCGACAGACATTCGGGCCCGCCCGTCGGCGCCGGGGCCTCGGCGCTGCGCAGCAGGCGGGCGATCAGGCGGGCCGTCGGGCCGGGGGAGAGCAGGGCCTCGCCTGCCGCCACCGTGCGGATCGCGTCCAGGAGTTCCGCGGGCCTCGTGTCCTTGACCAGGAAGCCCGAGGCGCCCGCGCGCAGCGCCTCCACCACGTCTTCGTCCGTGTCGTACGTCGTCAGGACCAGCACCTTCACGCCCGCCAGGTCCTCGTCGGCGGCGATCAGCCGGGTGGCCTCGATACCGTCCAGGTCGGGCATGCGGAGGTCCATGACGACCAGGTCGGCACGGGCGCTGCGGGCCAGTTCGACGGCCTGACGGCCGGTACCCGCCTGCCCCACCACCTCCATGCCCGGCGCCGATTCGACGAGCATCGCGAACGCCGCCCGTACGAGCGTCTGGTCGTCGGCCAGCAGCACACGAATGGCGGTCACCCGGCCTCCTCGCCTATGCGGTCGACCGGCAACGGAAGCACCGCGCTCACCTTGAATCCCCCGCCCTCCCCCGGCCCGGCGTCCAGTGTCCCGCCGACGCTTCGCGCCCGTTCCCGCATCCCGACCAGCCCGAAGCCACCATCGGGCGCGTCGGCGCCGCACTCCCCCACCCCGTCGTCCGCCACCTCGACGCGCAACGCGCCCTCACCCCCGTACAGCAGCACCCGTACCGTCAGATTCTCCCGTCCCCCGTGTCGTACGGCGTTCGTGAGCGCCTCCTGGACGATCCGGTAGGCCGCCGCGCCCACGGCCGGGGGCACCTCGTCCGCCCGTACCGTCAGTTCGACCCCCGCGCCCGACGCCCGTGCCGTCTCCGCGAGGTCGGGCAGGCCGGCCAGTCCGGGGAGAGACCCGCGCCTCTCGCCCGCCCCTTGGCCCTCCCGCAACACCTCCAGCGTCGTACGCAGCTCACCGCGTGCCGTTCGGCAGGTGCCGGCGATGTCGTCGAGGGCCTTGGCCACCGCCGCGCGGTCCAGGCGGTCCGGGTCGGCGGCCAGGATGTGTGCGGCCACGGAGGTCTGGACGCCGACGAGGGTGATGGTGTGGGCCAGCAGGTCGTGCAGGTCGCGGGCGACACGCAGCCGTTCCTCGGCGACGCGGCGGCGGGCCTCCTCCTCGCGCGTGCGTTCGGCCCGTTCGGCGCGTTCGACGATGGCCGAGACGTACTGGCGGTAGAAGCGGACGTCGATGCCGCAGAAGAGGACCGCGACGACCCAGCCGGAGATCCGCAGCAGTTCGACGGCCTGGTGCATGCTCACGGTGAGCATCACGCTCAGGGCGATGCCGAGGACCACGACTCCGGTCACGATCGTACGCAGGGGGCGCCCGGTGACGGCGACCGTGTACAGCGCGATGTACGCGGCCGGGGTCGGCGCGCTGTGGTTGTAGCCGAGCGCGTGGTACGGCACGACGATCGCCACCACCGCGACGAGGACCGGCATCGGACGGCGCCGCCGCCACACGATCGGCACGTACGCGCCGAGCAGCAGCGCCCAGCCGAGCGCGTCCGGCCGCCCGCCCTGGCCGAGGGTGTCCGGCCGGCTGGCGCCCCCGTCGGTGAACAGGGCGAGGACGGTGCCGATCACAGCGCCGGTCAGCGCGAGCAGTACGTCGTTGCGGAGCGCGTGCGGGGCGCTGCGCGGGTCACGGGTGATCGCCGCCATGATCCGCTCGCCCCGCCCGACAGGGGCCGGTCTTCCGGTAGTTGTCGTCGACTGCACAGCCCCATCCTCCGTCGGCGGGCGCCCCGCCGTCAGGGAGGGGCGCCCGCTCGCTCGTACGACGGAGGTCATACGGGTTCCGGCTGCCGTTCCGGTCGTACGGCGTCCGGGTCCGGCCTGCGGGACAGCGCGCCCGGCCACCACACCCGTCGGCCCAGTGCCACGCTCGCGCTCGTCACCAGGTACGTCCGGACGAGGAACGTGTCCAGGAGCACGCCGACCGCGATCACGAAGCCCAGTTCGACGAGTTGTACGAGACCCATGTTGGTCAGCACCGCGAAGGTCGCGGCGAGGACCAGCCCGGCGGAGGCGATGACCCCGCCGGTGGTCCGCAGCGCGGTGAGAGCCGCCGCCACCGGTTCCGCGCCCCGGAGCGCCTCCTCACGCATCCGGTGCATGAGGAAGATGCCGTAGTCGACGCCGAGCGCGACCAGGAACACGAAGGACAGCAGGCCGAGCCCGGGGTCGGTGCCCTCGAAGCCGAGCAGCGGGCCGAACACCAGTCCGCCGATGCCGAGCGCGGCTCCCCACACCGCGACCACGGCGAGCACCAGCATCAGCGGTGCGACCAGCGAGCGCAGCAGTGCGACCAGGATCAGCAGCACGGAGATCAGCACGATCGGGACGACGACCCACACGTCCCGCGAGTTGGTGTCGACGAGGTCGATCTGCTGGGCGCTCGGTCCGCCGACGTAGGAGCCCTTCAGCTCCGCCCTCAGCCGCTCGATGGTCGCGGTCTCGGCGGCCGACTGGGGCGCGTCCTTCGCGAAGACGGTGATCTCGGTCCAGCCCGCTCCCCCGCTTCGTCCCTCACTTCCTCCCGTACGTCCCTTCTGCGCGTCGCCGATCCCGTCGGTGGCCCGGATCGTCGTGAGCGTCCGGTCCGCCTGTCCGGCCGGGGTGATGACGGTGATGGGCTGGGTGCCCCGGCCGGGGTAGGCCCTGGCCAGGGTCTGCATCGCGGCGACGGCTTCCGGCCTGTCGACGAAGGCGTCCTCCTGCTTGACCGGCCCGGGCAGGTTCAGCACGCCCAGGGCCAGGGCGCCCAGCAGGACGGCGCCGCTCGCGAGGACCACCAGGGGCCGGCGTCCGGCGGAACTGCCCATCGCGGCGAACAGCGACAGCCGACGCACCTTGGGCGTGCTGCCGTACGCGGGGACGAGCGGCCAGAACACCCGGCGGCCGAGGAGGACGAGGATCGCGGGGAGCAGGGTGAGCATGGCGACGAGCGCGCAGAGCACGCCCACCGTGCCCAACGGGCCCATGCTGCGGCTGGAGTTGAGGTCGGCGGCGAGCAGGCACAGCACCCCGGCGGCGACCGTGCCGGAGGAGGCCAGGACGGCGGGTCCGCAACCGCGCAGGGCCGCGGCCATGGCGTCGTACGGCCGCTCGACGTGCCGCAGTTCCTCGCGATAGCGGGAGACGAGGAGGAGTGCGTAGTCCGTGCCTGCGCCGAAGACGAGGATCGTCATGATCGCCGAGCTCTGGCCCGAAATCGTGGTACCGAAGGCCTGGTTGAGGCCGTAGGCGACGCCCATCGACAGGAAGTCGGCGATGCCCGCGACGACGAGCGGGAGCAGCCACAGCACCGGGCTGCGGTAGATGAGGATCAGCAGGAGAGCGACGACGGCGACGGTGGTGTAGAGCAGTGGTCCGCCGAGTGAGTCGTAGACCTCGGCCGCGTCGGTGGCCAGTGCCCCCGGGCCGCCGACCTCGACAGTCAACCCGCCCTCGCTGTGGGCGACTTCGCGGACGTCGTGGACGAGGTTGTCCCGTTTCTTCTCGTCGGTGCCGGACTCGTTGCTGCTCACCGGATACATGAGGGTGGCGCCGTCGGCGGAGGGTACGCCGTGCGGGGCGGCCGTCAGGACGTGCTCTCCGGCGATCTTGTCGACCTGCTCGGCGGCCGTCGCCCTGTCGGTGGCGGTGAGTCCGCCGTCGCGGTGGTAGACGAGGACCAGTTGGGTGGTCTCGCCGCCGGGCAACTGGTCCTGGACGCGCGCGACTTGCGTCGAGTCGGCGTTCGAGGGCAGATAGTCGGTGATCCCGTTGTGCTGGACCTCGGAGAGCTTCGCCGCGAACGGTCCCACGATCGCGAGCACCCCGACCCACAGCCCGAGCACGAGCCAGGGCACGGCTCGTCCGCGACGCCGTACGCCCGGCGCTGTCTTCCCGGCTTCCATGGACCCCTTGGTCCCCATGGCCCCCATGTCGAGGCCTCCCCTCGTGACGGCATCTGGCTGACGTTCACCAGATTTCCGTCACGCCGGGGTGGATTCGTCGCGCGGGAGGGCGAGTTCGGGAGTACTCCCGGGGGTGACCCGAGGCCCGCACTACTCCCCCGGGAGTAGTCGCGGGCCGCGAGAGCCTAGGAATGCGTACGCGCCGCCGCCAGCAGCCGGGTCACGTCGTCCCCGCAGATCGTCAGTGCCGCGCCGACCGTAGCGAGCACATCGCGTTCCGCCGGGGTGTACGGGCCGTCGGCCAGGGCGATGCGGGCGCCCTGGAGCAGGATCGATTCGCGGCCGGGGGCGGCGAGATGGGGGGCCAGGGGGTCCAGGGCCTCGTGGAGCTCTATGGCGAGGCCGGGGCCGCACGGAGGGCCGAAGAGGCGGCCCGTGTCGGCGGCCAGGGCCTCCACCAGGGCCTCCAACTGGTCCTCCGTACAGTCGTCGAAACCGGCCGCGCGGACGCCGGTCGCGGCCGTCTCCAGGGTGAGGCGGGCGTGGGTGCCGCCGGCGGCGAGGACCGCGAGGGCGACCGTGTGGACCGCGTCGCGGAGCATCGCGGAGAAGCGGGTGGTGGTGGGGTGGTCGAGGACGTCCGTGCCGAAGTGGCTCTGACAGGCCGCGCATTCGACGACCGGGCCGGTCTCGCCGCGCGGCAGAATCGGTACGCCGAGAAACGTGAAGCGGCGGCGGCCCGTCAGGCGCTGGTAGTTGCGGTCTCCGCCGCAGCTCGGGCAGAAGAACTCGCCGTCACCGACCCCGGCCCAGACCGTACGGGAGCCCAGGACGCGTGCCGTCCGGCCTCCGCGCACGACTCGGCCGCCTCGGCTGTCTCGGCTCTCTCGCCCCTGTCCTTGGAGCACGTAGCACCTCCGGTAACTCCCCCACTGCCTGTTGCAGGGCGCGAGAGTTACCCCCACCGGCAACACTGCCGCGCTGGCGTGATGTTAGCCACATAGTCGAGGTGGAGTCAGTACCCAGGACCAGACCTGCCCGTGACCGGACCGTGGTTTGGCCGGTAAACGACGGCGCCCCGTCCGCCACGAAGGGCGGACGGGGCGTGAAACCAGTCGGTCGGGTGAGTCAGCGACCCGCGCGGTTGACGGCGGAGACGACCGCCTTCAGGGAGGCGCGGGTGGTGTTGGCGTCGATGCCGATGCCCCACAGGACCTTGTCGCCGATGGCGACCTCGATGTAGGAGGCGGCCTGCGCGGAGGCACCCTCGCTCATCGTGTGCTCGGTGTAGTCCAGGAGACGGGCGTCGATGTCCAGCCCCTGCAGGGCGTGGAAGAACGCCGAGATCGGGCCGTTGCCCGAGCCGACCAGGGTGGTCTCGACGCCGTCGACCTCGGCCTCGACGGTGAGGGTGTCCACGCCGTCCTTGTCGGTGGTCGACTGGCCGGTCTTCAGCTGGATCCGGCCCCAGGGGTTCTCGGGGTTCGGCAGGTACTCGTCCCGGAAGGCCGCCCAGATGTCCTTCGGGGTGACCTCGCCGCCCTCGGCGTCCGTCTTCGCCTGGATCAGCTTCGAGAACTCGATCTGCATCCGGCGCGGCAGGTCCAGCTTGTGGTCGTTCTTCAGGACGTACGCGATTCCGCCCTTGCCCGACTGGGAGTTGACCCGGATCACGGCCTCGTAGGACCGGCCGACGTCCTTCGGGTCGATCGGCAGGTACGGGACCGCCCACTCGATGTCGTCGACGGTGACACCCTTGGCTGCCGCGTCGGCCTCCATGGCGTCGAAGCCCTTCTTGATGGCGTCCTGGTGGGAGCCGGAGAAGGACGTGTAGACCAGGTCGCCCACGTACGGGTGGCGGGGGTGGACCTCCATCTGGTTGCAGTACTCCCACGTACGACGGACCTCGTCGATGTCGGAGAAGTCGATCTGCGGGTCGACGCCCTGCGAGAACAGGTTCATGCCCAGGGTGACCAGGTCGACGTTGCCGGTGCGCTCGCCCTGGCCGAACAGACAGCCCTCGACGCGGTCGGCGCCGGCCATCAGCGCCAGTTCGGCGGCGGCGACGGCCGTGCCGCGGTCGTTGTGGGGGTGGATCGACAGGACGACGTGCTCGCGGCGGGTCAGGTTGCGGCCCATCCACTCGAAGCGGTCCGCGTGCGTCGACGGGGTCGAACGCTCCACCGTGGCAGGCAGGTTGAGGATGATCTCGCGGCCCGGGCCGGGCTGCCAGACGTCCATGACCGCCTCGCAGACCTCCAGCGCGAAGTCCAGCTCGGTGTCGGTGAAGATCTCGGGGCTGTACTGGTAGCCGAACTCCGTCTCGGGACCCAGCAGCTTCTCGGCGTACTCCATGACCAGCCGGGTGCCGTCGACGGCGATCTGCTTGATCTGGTCCTTGGAGCCGCGGAAGACGACCCGGCGGAAGACCGGCGCGGTCGCGTTGTACAGGTGCACGGTGGCGCGCTTGGCGCCCTTCAGCGACTCGACGGTCCGCTCGATCAGGTCCTCGCGGGCCTGGGTCAGTACGGAGATGGTGACGTCGTCCGGGATCGCGCCCGGCTCCTCGACGATCGACCGTACGAAGTCGAAGTCCGTCTGCCCGGAGGCCGGGAAACCGACCTCGATCTCCTTGTAGCCCATCTTCACCAGCAGGTCGAACATCGCACGCTTGCGGGCGGGGGACATCGGGTCGATCAGGGACTGGTTGCCGTCACGCAGGTCCGTGGAGAGCCAACGGGGAGCGACGGTGATCCGGTTTCCGGGCCAGGTGCGGTCGGCGATGTCGACCTGCTCGTACTGGCCGTACTTGTGGATCGGCATGGAAGTGGGCTGCTGGCGATTGACGCTGTGGGCCATGATGCGTGGGCTCCTCGTGGTGTCCTGAAGGACGGCCGACGGCGCAACGCCAGACTCCGCGGGGAGGGGGTCGGCCTCTACTTACAGGCCCTCGCCGCGGCAGCTAAGGAGGAGCAGCCCGATACGCATGATGCTCCGCACTGTAGCCGAGCCGCGCCGGACGCGCGGGTCTGTATCACTATGCGGGACCATCAGTATGCGCGAACCGGAGAGCAAAAGGGGCAAAAAGTGCGCCATCCCACTCGGCGTCACTCAGCTCATACCACTCCGTCACCGAGCGAGGGCCCCTTGTCCCGGTATTTCACCAATCATGGTTGCGGGTGGTGACAGTCGCGTGACTCGGTGCAAGGGTGCCGGGCATGACGACAAACGGGGGCTTTGAGCCCGTCTTCTGCACGATCGTCCCACCGCACATCCTCCACACGCTCGCCCGTCACGAGGACCCCGCCATCTCCGGCCCCGCCCAGCACACCCTGCTGCTCGACGCCCGCAAGCGAGCCGAACGCAGCATCACCACCGAGTTCGGCCTGGCCGCCGCCGCAGCCGTGAAGGCGCCCTCCGACCAGCCGCTGCGCACGATCTACGACGCCGGGCACCGCACCACACTGCCCGGCACGAAGGTGCGCGCCGAGGGCTCGGAACCCGGCCAGGACGCCACCGTCAACCGCGCCTACGCCGGTCTCGGAGCCACCTTCGACCTCTACCTCAAGGCCTACCAGCGCCACTCGATCGACGGCGACGGCCTGCCCCTCGACGCGAGCGTCCACTACGACGAGGGCTACAACAACGCCTTCTGGGACGGCAAGCAGATGGTGTTCGGCGACGGTGACGGCGAGATCTTCGTCGACTTCACCAACTCCGTCGACGTCATCGGCCACGAGCTCACCCACGGCGTCACCCAGCACACCGCGAACCTCACGTACTACGGCCAGCCCGGTGCGCTCAACGAGTCGATGTCGGACGTCTTCGGCTCACTCATCAAGCAGTACTCGCTCGGCCAGACCGCCGCCGAGGCCGACTGGCTGATCGGCGCGGGCCTGCTCGCCCCGAGCGTCACCGGCACCGCCCTGCGCTCCATGAAGGAACCGGGCAGCGCGTACGACGACGACGTGCTCGGCAAGGACCCGCAGCCCGCGACCATGGACGGCTATGTCCGCACCGGCCGTGACAACGGCGGCGTCCACATCAACAGCGGCATCCCCAACCACGCCTTCTACCTCGTCGCCACCGCGCTCGGCGGCAACGCGTGGGAGCGGGCCGGGCAGATCTGGTACGACGTGCTGACCGGCGGTGACCTGAAGGAGAAGGCGTTCTTCGACGACTTCGCCCAGCTGACCGTCGCCACCGCGAGCGAGCGCTACGGCGACGGCGAGGAACTCCAGGCCGTGACGAAGGCATGGGAGCGTGTCGGAGTACCCACCACGCCCCGGCCCCGCCTGTAGCGCACAGCCGCACGGCCGCACGTGCGGGGTACCGGGCACTCGGCACCTCTCATCCCACTCGTACTGGAGCCGTTCTCGTACTAGACAGGGACCCATGCGTATTCAGGTGACACGTACGGGCGGATTCGCGGGCATCGAGCGGCACGCCGAGGTGGACACCTCGGGGCGGCCCGATGCCCCCGAGTGGCACGCCCTGGCCGATTCCGCGGTCGCGGGCGGCCAGGGCACCCCTCCGACCGGGGTCCCCGACGGCTTCGGCTACGAGATCACGGTGGACGGAAAAACGGTGTACTGCGCCGACCCCCGCCTCACCGACGAGCAGCGGCAGCTGATCTCAAGGGTGCTCAAAGAGGGTGCATAACGGGTGTCGCGGGTGTCGGCGGACGGCGCGTAACTGGTTGTTCACTCCCGGCCGTTGACACCCGTTACCCCCGGTACCCATGATCCGGCGCATGGCGATCAACCCGATACCCCAGTTCCCGGCCGGCTTCCTCTGGGGTGTGTCCACCTCGGCACACCAGATCGAGGGAGCGGCGGACCAGCGCGAACCGTCCGTATGGGACACCTTCACGGCCGAACCGGGGCGCGTGAAGGACGGCTCGACGGCGGCGGTGGCCTGCGACCACTTCCACCGCTACCCCGAGGACGTGGCCCTGCTGGGCGGCCTGGGCGTGGACGCGTACCGCTTCTCCGTCTCCTGGCCCCGCGTGAACTCCCCCGGCGGCCTGGACTTCTACGACCGGCTGGTGGACGAGCTGTGCTCGGCGGGCGTACGTCCCGTCCCGACCCTCTTCCACTGGGACCTGCCGGCCCGCCTCCAGGAGAAGGGCGGCTGGCTGGAGCGGGACACGGCGTCCCGGTTCGCCGAGTACGTGTCCGTCGTGGCCGAGCGGCTCGGCGACCGTGTACAGAAGTGGATCACGCTCAACGAGCCGGCCGAACACACCCTGTTCGGACATGCGTTGGGCGCGCACGCACCGGGGAAGCAGCTGATGTTCGACGCGCTCCCGGCCGCCCACCACCAACTCCTCGGCCACGGACTGGCCGTACGGGCACTGCGCGCCGCCGGTGCCACGGACATCGGGATCGCCAACTCCCACGGCCCGACCTGGCCGGCGTCGCAGGAGCCCGCCGACCTGGAGGCGGCCGGGTTCTACGACCTGCTCCTCAACCGGCTGTTCGCCGACCCCGTCCTCCTGGGCGAATACCCGGACGGGCTCGGCGAGTTGATGCCGGGCGATGTGGCGGCCGACCTGAAAGTCATCGGGGAGCCGCTCGACTTCTACGGCGTCAACTACTACTCCCCGACGAAGGTGGGCGCGCCGCAGGGCGCCGACATCGAGTTCGGCGGACTCACGATCCCGGCCGAACTCCCCTTCTCCG
Source organism: Streptomyces sp. B21-083 (assembly GCF_036898825.1). Taxonomy (GTDB): domain Bacteria; phylum Actinomycetota; class Actinomycetes; order Streptomycetales; family Streptomycetaceae; genus Streptomyces. The sequence continues at coordinate 3,350,812 of NZ_JARUND010000002.1, forward strand.
TCCAGGAGATCGAGGGCGTACCGGTGACGGACTTCGGCTGGCCCGTCGTACCGGAGGGCCTCACGGAGCTGCTCACCACGTTCCGCGACCGTTACGGCGACCGGCTGCCGCCCGTCGTCATCACCGAGAACGGCTGCTCGTACGACGGGCTCGACGACCAGGACCGGATCGCCTTCCTGGACGGTCATGTCCGGGCGCTGTACCGGGCGGTGGAGGCGGGCGTGGACGTTCGCGGCTACTTCGTGTGGTCGCTGCTGGACAACTTCGAGTGGGCGGAGGGGTACGCGCGGCGGTTCGGGCTGGTCCACGTGGACTTCGACGACCCGGCCACGCTGACCCGGACGCCCAAGGCCTCGTACGCCTGGTTCAGCGGCCTCCTGCGGGCGCAGCACGCGCAGCAGGAGGAGGAGCGAAGAGCGGGTGGGGCGGTGACTCAGGAATGACGACGACCGAGGGGGCCAAGGAGGCTCCGGGGACGGCGGCGGCGCTCGCCGAGCCGGTGGAGCGGGTCGGGCGAGGATGGACCGCCTCGCTCTCGCTCGCCAACGGGGCGATCTGGGTGGGCTGGTTCGGGCCGCTGCAGATCCTGCTCGCCGCCCAGGCCGAGGACTTCGCGCCCGGCACCGGGATGTCGAAGGAGACCCTGCTGGCCTGGGTGGCGGGTGCGGGCGCTCTGGTGTCGCTGGTGGCGAACCCGTTCTTCGGCGCGCTGTCGGACCGTACGACGTCGCGGTGGGGGCGCCGTACGCCGTGGATCGTGGCCGGCGCGGCGGGCGGTGCGCTGTCGTTGCTGCTGCTGGCGGGGGCGAGTGGGCTGTGGACGATGGTGGCGGGGTGGTGCCTGGTCCAGCTGACCCTGAACGCGGCCTTCGCCGCCGTCACGGCGGCCGTGCCCGACCGCGTTCCCAGGCTTCAACGGGGCGCTGTGGGCGGCTGGTTGGGTGCCGCGCAGATTCTCGGTGTGGTCGGCGGGACGGGACTCGCGACGGCGGCGGGCGGGGTGGGCGCGGGCTATGCGGCGTGCGCCGCGTTCACGCTGCTGGGCGTGCTGCCGTACGTCCTGCGGCACAGGGATCTGCAACTCGTGCCCCAGGACCAACCGTTGTGGTCCTGGCGGACCTTCCTGGCCGGGTTCTGGCTGAGCCCGCGCCGGTATCCGGACCTGGGCTGGGCCTGGCTGACCCGTTTCCTGATCAACCTGAGCAACGCGCTGGTGCTGCTGTACCTGCTGTACTACCTGCGCGACCGTCTCGACTACTCAGACCCCGAGGGTGGTGTCCTGATCCTGACGGCGGTGAACAGCGTGACGCTGGTCGCCACGGTGGTCGTCGGCGGGGTCTGGTCGGACCGGGTGGGCCGGCGCAAGCCGTTCGTGATCTGGTCGGGGGTGCTGATGGCGGTGGCGACGGCCGCGCTGGCGGCGTGGCAGACCTGGCCGGGGGCGATCGTCGCGTCGGCGGTCCTCGGCGTCGGGTTCGGCGTCTTCACGTCGGTCGACTTCGCCCTGATGACGGACGTGCTGCCGAAGGCGATGGACCGGGGGAAGGACCTGGGCGTCATCAACGTGGCCAACGCCCTGCCCCAGGTGGCGGCGCCGGTCCTCGCGGCGCCGATCGTGACCTATCTGGGCGGATACCGGATGCTGTATCTGGTGGCCGCGGTGATCGGGCTGGCGGGGGCGGTACTGGTGGGGCGGATCAGGGGGGTGGAGTGAGGTAGAGGTGGGGTGCGGGGATTCAGAGGGCTCCGGCGTCCCGGGCCGCGTAGACGCTGGGGTAGAGCGGGCGGAAGCCGAGTTCCCTGCGGATGCGGTCGGTGGAGACGATTCCGAACCACGGGTCGGGGTCGGTGTTCTCGTAGAGTTCGGCGGGAACCGCCACCCCGTTGAGCTGATGCAGTTCGACCGCCGTGACGGGGGCGTGGTCGCCGATGTTGTAGATCCGGCCGGCGATGCCCGGTGCGTGCAGGATGCGGAGCAGGCCCTGGGCGACGTCCGCGTGGTGGACCATCTGCAGCCGCTGGGCGGAGGCCCAGTGCGCGGCCCACATCAACGACTGGGCGAGGTGCGGATCGCCCTCCCCGTAGACGAAGGGGAGCCGGCCGACGCATACGTCCATGCCCTCCAGCGCGAGCAGTTCGCGTTCGGCCGCCACCTTCGACTCGCAGTAGGCGCCCCACATCTCACCGCCGGGCCGGCTCTCGTCCTCCTCGACCAACGGGCGCCCCCGTCCGGAGCCGTACACCAACTGCGTACTGACCTGTACGAACCGTCCCACCCCGGCGGCCAGTGCGGCACGGCCCAGTTCCACCGCCGCGTCCCGGTTGACGGCCCACGCCTCCTCGTCCGGTACTCCCCGGAAGGACGCCGCGACGTTCACGACCGCGTCCACCCCGGCGACCGCCTTGCCGAGCGTCTCCGTGTCACGCAGGTCCCCGACCACGACCTCGGCGCCCAGCTCTGCGAACCGCTCCGCCCGCGCCGCCTCCCGCACCAGGATCCGCACCCTCTCCCCGGGCCGCCTCTGCGCCAGCAGCCTCGGCAGAAAGCGCCGGCCGACCTCGCCCGTCGTACCCGTCACCAGTGTCAGCATGATCCGCTCCTCATCGTCTTGTCCCGTTGCGGTGGGACCAGCGTCGAACGGCGGCCGGGCGGACGGGAGAGACCCGTGGATCAGGGGATCAGCAGTCCCTGGATAAGCCGGGCGGACGGCGACATCCTGGAAGGGTGAACCGAGCCGAACTCGCAGACTTCCTGCGCCATGGGCGTGCCCGTCTGGAGCCCTCGGCGGTGGGACTCGCGCCCGGCGCCCGCCGCCGTACGCCCGGTCTGCGCCGCGAGGAGGTGGCGTCGCTCGCCGGTATGTCGGTGGACTACTACACGCGCCTGGAGCAGTCCCGGGGTCCGCACCCGTCCCGCCAGATGCTGACCGCCCTGGCCCGCGCCCTGCGCCTCACCGACGACGAACGGGACCACCTCTTCCACCTGGCGGGCGAGGAGCCGCCCCGGCGCGAGAGCGTGCCCCAGCATGTGCGGCCGGGGCTGCTGCTGATCCTCGACAGGCTGCACGACACCCCGGCACAGGTGGTCACCGACTGCGGGGAGGTGCTGGCGCAGAACGCGATGGCGAGCGCCTTGACGGGGGACGCGTCGGCCCGTCCACCCCGGGAGCGCAACCTCCTGCGCCGGTTCTTCCTGGACCCGGCCGCCCGGACACTGTTCCCGCCGGAGGACTTCGCCGAGCACGCCCGAGCCCACGTGGCGAACCTGCGAGCGGTCGCCGCGGCCCGGCCCGACGATCCGGTACCCAGGGCGCTGGTGGCCGAACTCCGAGCGGGGAGCGCGGAGTTCGCGCGGCTGTGGGAGGCGCACGAGGTGGCGGTGCGGCGGGCCGCGACGAAGCGGTTCGTGCATCCGGTGGTGGGGCTGCTGGAACTCGACTGCGAGATCATGCTGGCGCACGACCACCGCCAACTACTGATCGTCCACACGGCCCGCCCGGGCACGGAGTCGTACGAACGCCTGAGACTGCTGCGGGTGGTGGGACTACAGGACTTGTCACCGCACGGGAGATGAGGTGGAAGGAAGGTGAGGTGGGCGGAGGCGTTTCGAGCACACCCGTAAAACGAACCGTAAACGGGTGGGTGGGTGGGAAAAAACGGCCCGAACTGCAGCCGCGGCTCCCTCAGAACCCCAGCTTCCGCAGCTGGCGAGGATCCCGCTGCCAGTCCTTCGCGACCTTCACATGGAGGTCCAGGAAGACCGGCGTACCCAGCAGCGCCTCGATCTGCTTGCGGCTCTTGATGCCGACGTCCTTGAGCCGCTTGCCCTTCGGGCCGATGACGATGCCCTTCTGGCTCGGCCGCTCGATGTAGACGAACGCGTGGATGTCGAGCAGCGGCTTGTCGGCGGGGCGGTCCTCGCGGGGGATCATCTCCTCGACCACGACCGCGATCGAGTGGGGAAGCTCGTCGCGTACCCCCTCCAGCGCCGCCTCCCGGATCAGCTCCGCGATCATGACCTGCTCCGGCTCGTCCGTGAGGTCACCCTCCGGATAGAGCGCCGGCCCCTCGGGCAGCAGCGGAACGAGCAGGTCGGCCAGCAGGTCCACCTGCTTGTCGGCGACCGCCGAGACCGGCACGATCTCCGCCCACTCGAACCCCAGCTCCCGGCCGAGTTGGTCGATCGCGATGAGCTGCTCGGCCAGCGCCTTGCCCTCGACCAGGTCGGTCTTCGTCACGATCGCGATCTTCGGCGTCTTCTTGATCGCCGCCAGTTCCTTGGCGATGAAACGGTCACCGGGGCCGAGCTTCTCGTTCGCCGGGAGGCAGAAGCCGATGACGTCGACCTCGGCCCACGTCGTCCGCACCACGTCGTTCAGGCGCTCACCCAGCAGCGTGCGCGGCTTGTGCAGCCCCGGGGTGTCGACCAGGATCAGCTGCGCGTCAGGGCGGTGCACGATGCCCCGTACCGTGTGCCGCGTGGTCTGTGGCTGGTCCGCGGTGATCGCCACCTTCTGGCCGACCAGAGCGTTCGTGAGGGTGGACTTGCCCGCGTTGGGGCGGCCCACGAAGCAGGCGAAACCGGCGCGGTGCGCGGCCGAGGACTGCGACGCGACGGACGGCTCGGACGGCTCGGATGACGGGGTACGGACACTCATGGCGCCCATTGTCCCTGATCCACGGAGACCCACCGCACGCCGAGGCCCTCCGGACCCGTCCGGGGCACCCACGAGGGCACCCGGCAGGAGACCACGAGGAGACCGGGCGGGAGCGTCCGGTGAGCTTCCGGAAACGCCCGTGCAACACGAAACGCGCCGGAAACACCCCCGTACGGAACTCGAAACGCACACCGGTGACCCTCTGACGAGCCCCTGCCCCCGTTGGAGAGACCGGAGACACCGTGACGACCGTGAACCTGGCCGCTGCCCGGATCGACACCGGCGACACCGCCTGGCTGCTCGCCGCCACCGCCCTCGTGCTCCTCATGACCCCGGGCCTGGCCCTCTTCTACGGCGGCATGGTCCGTACGAAGAGCGTGCTCAACATGCTGATGATGAGTTTCGTGTCGATCGCCCTGGTCACGGTGGTGTGGCTGGCCGCCGGCTACTCCCTCGCGTTCGGGGACGACATCGGCGGCGGATTCATCGGCGGGCTGAAACACGCGGGGATGGCCGGGCTCGGGCCCGACAGCGTGCAGGGCACTGTGCCCACCCTCCTCTTCGCCACCTTCCAGCTCACCTTCGCGGTCATCACCGCCGCCCTGGTCAGCGGCGCGGTCGCCGACCGGGCGAAGTTCGGGGCGTGGCTGGTCTTCGTACCCGTGTGGGCACTGCTCGTATACGTTCCCGTCGCGCACTGGGTGTGGGGCCCGGGCGGCTGGATTCTCGACCATCTCGGCGCCCTCGACTTCGCCGGCGGCCTGCCCGTCGAGATCACCTCCGGCGCCTCCGGGCTCGCCCTCTGCCTGGTCCTCGGCCCGCGTCTCGGCTTCAAACGAGATGCGATGCGACCGCACAACCTTCCCATGGTCATGCTGGGCGCCGGTCTGCTCTGGTTCGGCTGGTTCGGGTTCAACGCGGGTTCCGCGCTCGGCGCCAACGGGCTGGCCGCCGCCGCCTTCCTCAACACCCTCACCGCCGGCTGCACCGGCCTCCTCGGCTGGCTCTTCGTCGAACAGCGCCGCGACGGTCACCCCACGACCCTGGGCGCGGCCTCCGGCGCGGTCGCCGGTCTGGTGGCCATCACGCCCTCCTGCGGGTCGGTCTCCCTCCTCGGCGCGCTGGTCGTCGGGCTCGCGGCGGGAGTGGTGTGCTCGTACGCCGTCGGGTGGAAGTTCCGGCTCAACTACGACGACTCCCTCGACGTCGTCGGTGTCCACCTCGTCGGCGGAGTCATCGGCACGCTGCTGATCGGCGTGTTCGCCACGGAGTCCATGACCGGCGGGGCCGAGGGGCTGCTGTACGGGGGCGGGCTCGGCCAGTTGGGCAGGCAGGCGGTCGCCGTGCTGGCCGTGGGGGCGTACGCCTTCGCCGTCACGTACGGAATCGGGAAGGCGATCGACAAAATCATGGGGTTCCGGGCGAGCGAGGACGAGGAGCACACCGGCCTCGACCTTACGGTGCACGCCGAGACGGCATACGATCACGGCGTCCTGGGCCACGGCGCCCCGGTGTCGTCCGCCGCACACTCCTCCCACTCCTCCGCGCAGAAGGTCAAGAGCCAGGAATGAAGCTCATCACCGCGATCGTCAAGCCGTACCGCCTCGACGAGGTCAAGACCGCGCTCCAGGAACTCGGCGTACAGGGTCTGACCGTGACCGAGGCCAGCGGCTACGGCCGTCAGCGCGGCCACACCGAGGTGTACCGCGGCGCCGAGTACCAGGTCGACCTCGTCCCGAAGGTCCGTATCGAGGTCGTCGTCGACGACGGGGACGCCGACGCGGCGATGGACGCGATCGTCAGGGCCGCGCGAACGGGAAAGATCGGGGACGGGAAGGTGTGGGCTCTTCCGGTGGAGACGGTGGTCCGGGTTCGGACGGGCGAGCGCGGTCCCGACGCCCTCTGAACCATCTGACCCCCAGCACTGACCCGACCGCGCCGAACACCACAACGACCACCGCCATGAGCCACGGCAACGCGAAGAAGGACACGTTCGCCGACTCGCGGGTGTCCTTGGCTGTCGCCGTCAACGTGACGTCGCCCCAGTCGAGTTGGGGTGCGTCGTGCCAGGGTTCGGTGAGCCTGACCCGTTGGCCGGGCAGCAGCTCGGAGGGGATCTTGGTGAGGTCGCGGGCGAGCAGCGTACGGCCGAACAGGCCCTCGGCCCGCACCTCCACCCGGGGGTCGAGGGTGACGTTCCCGGTGTTGTGGAGGGTGTAGGAGATCGTGGCGGTGCTGTCGCCGAGGCCGGGGACGAGGGGCTGGTGGTGGCTGATCCTGACCCGCTCGACGGCGATCGCGGAGACGGCCGGCCCGTTCACCCGCAGATAGATCCGCGCCCCGACCGCCCGCTGCACCCCGAGTGCGAGGGAACCGTCGCCGGTGTCGATCCGTTCGTCGAGGGCGACCAACGCGCCCACGTGGTCGCCGGGTTCGGCCCCTTCGGGCACCTTGAGCGTGAAGGGCACGGTGACCGACCTGTGCGGGGGGACGGTGACCCGGGACTTCGCGGGCCGCGCCCAGGCGCCGACGCCGCGCTGCTTCTCGGTGAGGGTCCGTACGGCGAACCCGCCGTCGCGGACGGTGTTGTAGGCGTCGGCCGCGTACAGCCGGAAGGTGAGCGGTTTGCCGGTCTTGTTGGTGACGGCCACCTTGTCCTTGACGGACGTACCGGGATCGGCGGAGAGGTAGAAGTACGGGCGCTGTGCCACCGCCGAGGCGACGGGGAAGACCGACCAGCTGCCGTTGTCGGCGGCTCGGGCGGGGGCGGACGTCAAAAGTGACGTGCCGAGCGCTGCCAGCAGGAACATGGGGAGCGCGAGAAGGACGTACGGCTTACGCATGGGTGCGGACCCCCACGGACGAGGTAGGTGGCGGGCGGGTGCGCGCCCGGCCACCGGATGACGAACGGCCGTTCAGGTGCTGGTAGTTCGTGTGTCGGTTGTTCCCGTGCTGGTTGTTCGTGTGCTCGTTGATCGTGTGCTCGTTGATCGTGTGCTCGTTGATCGTGTGCTCGTTGATCGTGTGCTCGTTGATCGGCTGAGCGTTGTCGGGTCGGACGTCGCTCAGGTGAGGGTGAGGGTGAGTACGCCGGAGTAGGTGCCCGGCGGGGTGAACGCCGGTACGTCCAGCGACAGTCCGGCGTCGACGGTGAACTCGCCGCCGGTGACCGTTCCGTCGGGTGTGGAGGCCAGGGTGGCTCCCGTACCGCCCACCACACCGGGGGAACCGGCCTGGCAGTTGCTGGGGCTGCCGGCCTTGGTGGCGCAGGCCGGGGTCCAACTGAGCTTGTCGGCACCGATCTTGGCGCCAGGTCCGGTGAAGTCGGTGACCTTGCCCGTCAGCGACCAGCCCGCGGGTCCGCCGCGGAAGTCCTTGACGGTCACCGTCTGCAGCGGGGCCTTCGAGGCTCCGCCCTTGCCGAAGTCGACCGTCGACAGCTGGACGGAGTCCCCTGCCTGGGTCATGGACAGATCACCGGCCTTGACCATGGTGGTGAGCTTCTGGCTGTTGTCGGGAATGGGCGTGTCGTCGATGACGACGTAGGCGGCCGGACCGGCGCCCTTGCTGTCGCTCCACGCGCTGCCCTCGTACGCCACGACCCCGGTCGTCGTCTTGTCGCTGACGGCGAGGGTGCCACTGAAGGCGCCCTGGGAGTCGGCGGTCACGGTCGCGGTGTCGGCGGTCTGGGAGCCCCCGGACCGGCCGGCGAGTGTGACCGTGGCACCGGCGGTGAAGTTGGTGCCGCTCACGGTGACCCCGGCCCCGGGTGCTCCGGAGGCCGAACCCAGCGTGATGGCACGGGTGTTGGTCTGGGTCCCGTCCGTCGCCGTGATCGTCTCGGAGACGGGCGCGGGCGGGGTGAGGAGCGTGCAGGGCGTGTCCAGCTCAAGGATGTAGCTGGTGTGGATGTTGTAGTCGCTGGGCGAGAGCGTGATCGCGCCGGGCTTGGTGACCGTGAAGGTGCCGGTCATCGAGAACGGCGGGAAAGCGCCCTTGCCGGGCACGGGATCGTTCTTCTTGGGCCCCGTGACGGTGATGTCGCCTGTCTGTGCTCCGCCCAGGGTGACCTTTCCGGTGGGCGTCATGATGTCGGCGGGCAGGGCGAGATCGGTGGGATTGCTCGCGGCCGGCTTGACCACCGTGTACGTCACGGTGACGGTGTCGCCGACCTTGGGCGCGGTGTTGTCCACCGTGATCTGTCCGGTGGTGGTGCCGTCGATGGGCGGGAGGCCCGCGATCGGCGGCGGCACGCAGTGTGTGGCGTAGTCCACGGCGGCGGACGCCGTGGTGAGCGCGCCGGCCGGGACGGCCAGCGCACCGCCCGCGGTGACCGCCAGCGCGGTCGCCCCGAGCAGCGCGGCCCAGCGCCGTCTTCGGTTGGTCGAACCCATGGATGCCGAATTGGCCATGGTTGCCCCCTCTGAGGGATGCGGGCGCAGCGGCTCGTCTGCGCCGACAGGGGGCCATTGATGTGCAGGTTGTGTGAGAAGTCAATGCCATCTCACCAAATAACGGGGGCTCACCGAAAGTGAACTGACGGCCCATCAGTTCTCGTCGGTTCCCGGGTTTCCGGACGGAAACGGCCGGCGCCGCTGCGAAGCGAGCGACGCCGGCCGCACTTCAGAAGGGTGCGGGGAGACGGACCGTCACGCGTAGACGAACGGTCCCGGGGACTGGTTTCCGGTGGGGGTGCAGGTCACGGTGATGCCGAAGAGCACCATCTTGAGGGTGCCGCCGCCCGCGTCCAGGCTGTCCCCGGAGGCGACGGTGCCGGTCAACGGACCGACGACGACCGGGGTTCCGCTGGCCGTGGCCGGGTTCTTGGTGCCGGTGAAGGCGGTGGTCCCACCGCCGGCCTTGCCCAAGGTCAGTGTGGAGGCGATGGAGTCGGCGGCGAGGGCGAGGGGGGCGTTGATGTTCGAGGTGACGGTGATGGTGGCCGAGGTGCCGGACTGGGTTGCGGAGAGAACGGTCGAACCACCGCCGAACAGACCGCAGCTGTAGGTGACTGTCGCGCTGGTGGGGGCGACCGCCGCAGCGGCCGGCGCGAAGGCCAGACCGGTGACGGCGAGCGTGCCCGCCGCGAGTACCGCACCGATACCAAGTCGCCTGCTCGCAGGCGGGCGTACTGACGTGCTTCTCATCGATCGGATTCCCTTCCCTGGTACGGGAATTGCCATGTGGGGAATTGCGACGTGGGGGGTACGACGGCCGGGTGCGGTCAGCCGCGGGGCGGGTGCGGGGCGCCGCGCGGGGGAATCTGACGGTCCGTCGGAAGAGCGGGTTCCATTGATGCGTGGGTAGCTCGCGATTACAAGAGACACTCTGCTGGTTCTTCCGGGGGACCGCGAAAGTGGCCGAAGAGCAACCCTCAGCCTGGCTCCCCGGCCTCACCTCGGCCGGCGGACACCGTCAGCCGGAGCACCCCGTCCGGCGCGGCCACGTGCACCGGGGTCGCGGGCCCGCCCAGATCCCGTACGGCCGCCAGGTCGGCCGCCGGTACATCCTCCGCGTCGGTCACGACCGCCGCCGCCTCCAGCGACTTCGCGCCCGACGCCACCGCCATCGCCACCGCCGTCCGCAGCGCGCTCAGTTCCAGCGAGTCGAGGGAGACCGTACCGGCGACATACGTACGTCCCGTCTCGTCCCGTACCGCTGCCCCCTCGGGAACCCCGTTGCGGGCCCGGGCGGAGCGGGCCAGGGTGACGATCTTGCGGTCCTCGGGATCGAGGTCGAGCGCGCTGCTGTCGGTCATGCCAAGAGCATACTTACGCGGTTTGTCCCCTGCTGAGGCCACCTGAGGCTTCATGACACAAGGAAGTCACACAAGAACAGGTATCAGGTGCGGGCGATCAGGGCATGACCCAGGAACCGCGAGCCATGAGGAGGCGTTATGAACCGCCAGACCCGCATCCGCGTCATCCGTCGGCCCAGCGCTCCTTCGCCCCGCGACCTTCCCATCGACCGCAGGACCCCGTCGGGCCGCATCCTGCCGTACTGAGACCCGTTCGCAGCGCCTGTCCGCAGGGCCTGTCAGGGCCGGTCGAGCCGCAACCGCTCCGCGCGCGGCAGACCGGCCACCACCAGGTCGTAACTGTCCTCGACCAGCTCCCGCACGAGTTGCCCGGGCAACTCCCCGTCCACCGTCACCGTGTTCCAGTGCCGTTTGTTCATGTGGTAACCGGGGATGATCAGCCCCGGGTGCTCGGCCCGCAGCCGGATCGCGTCCTGCGGGTCGCACTTCAGGTTGACCGTCAGGGGCCGGTTGTCCAGCCAGGACAGGGCGAACATCTTGCCCAGGACCTTGAAGACCGAGATCTCCGGGCTGAACGGGAAGTCCTCGACAGCGGCGTTGAAGGACAGGCAGAAGGCACGCAGTTCCTGCGGAGTCACGACTCGCTCCTCTGCTTCTCCTCTTCCGACGCCCCGGCGGGGTCGGTCGGCTCCACCAGCACCGTCACGATCTTGTTCCGGCGTCCGGCCGCTGCCTCCGCCGTGAGTCGCAGCTCGCGTCCGTCGGGCAGTTCCACGACAGCCGAGGCCCCGGCGATCGGTACCCTGCCCAGCGCCTTCGCCAGCAGACCGCCCACCGTCTCCACGTCCTCGTCGTCGTACTCCTCCAGGCCGTACAGCTCGCCGAGGTCGGTGATGTCGAGGCGGGCCGTGACCCGGTGACGCTCGTCGCCCAGCTCCTCGACGGGCGGGAGTTCACGGTCGTACTCGTCGGTGATCTCGCCGACGATCTCCTCAAGGATGTCCTCGATGGTCACGATGCCGGCCGTGCCGCCGTACTCGTCGATGACGACGGCGACGTGGTTGCGGTCGCGCTGCATCTCGCGGAGCAGGTCACCGGCGTTCTTCGTGTCGGGCACGAAGGCGGCGGCCCGCATCGCCGTCGACACCAGCTCGCTCTCCGCGTCCCGGCTGATGTGCGTCTTGCGGACGAGGTCCTTCAGATACACGATGCCGACGACGTCGTCCTCGCTCTCCCCGGTGACCGGAATGCGCGAGAACCCGGAGCGCAGCGCGAGGGTGAGGGCCTGCCGGATCGTCTTGTACCGCTCGATGACCACCAGATCCGTACGCGGGACCATGACCTCCCGTACGAGGGTGTCGCCCAGCTCGAAGACGGAGTGCACCATGCGGCGCTCGTCGTCCTCGATCAGGGACTCCTTCTCGGCCAGGTCGACCAGCGCGCGCAGCTCCGCCTCGGAGGCGAACGGGCCGCGCCTGAAGCCCTTTCCGGGGGTGAGGGCGTTGCCGATGAGGATGAGGAGGGAGGGGATCGGCCCCATGACGCGGGCCAGCGGCAGCAGGACGTACGCCGCTGCCGTGGCCGTGTTGAGGGGATGCTGACGCCCGATCGTGCGCGGCGAGACGCCGACCGCGACGTACGAGACGAGCACCATCACGCCGATGGCGACGGCGAGGGCCTGCCAGGTCTCGTCGAACTTCTGCAGGCAGGCGTAGGTGACAAGCGCGGCGGCGGCCATCTCGCAGACCACGCGCACCAGCAGCGCCACGTTGAGATAGCGGGTCGGGTCGGCGGCGATCTGCGCGAGCTTGGCGCTGCCGCGCCGACCGCCGCGGACGGCCTCCTCGGCGCGGAAGCTGGAGACGCGCGCGAGGCCCGCCTCCGCGCAGGCGGCGAGCCAGGCGACGACGACCAGCGCTATGGCACCGGTGACGAGTTGGGGGGTCATGACACCGTCGGGGCGGGCGACGGGCCGGTCATCCCCCGCTCGCCGCGCCAGCCGTCGACGATGGCGGCCTGGAGGCCGAACATCTCGGCCTTCTCGTCCGGTTCCTCGTGGTCGTAGCCGAGGAGGTGCAACACGCCGTGGACGGCGAGGAGTTGGAGTTCCTCGTCCATGGAGTGCTGCGTCTCGGCCTCCTTGCCCTGCTTCTCGGCGACCTCGGGGCAGAGCACGATGTCACCGAGAAGCCCCTGCGGCGGCTCGTCGTCGTCCTTCGACGGCGGGCGCAGCTCGTCCATGGGGAAGGACATGACGTCGGTCGGACCGGGCAGGTCCATCCACTGGATGTGCAGTTGCTCCATGGCGTCGGCGTCCACGACGATCACCGAGAGTTCGGAGAGCGGGTGGATGCGCATCCGCGCGAGCGCGTAGCGGGCGATGTCGAGGATCGCCTGCTCGTCGACCTCGGTTCCGGACTCGTTGTTGACGTCGATCGACATGGTGCTGGTCTGTCTACTTCCGTTTGTCGCGGCTGTCCCGGGCACCCTTGTGGGTGCCGTTCTCCGTACCGTTCTCGTTGTCGTACTTCTCGTACGCGTCGACGATACGGCCGACCAGCTTGTGCCGGACGACATCGTGGGAGGTGAGCCGCGAGAAGTGGATGTCGTCGAGGCCTTCGAGGATGTCCTGCACCTGCCGCAGACCGGACTTCGTCCCGGACGGGAGGTCGACCTGCGTCACGTCACCCGTGATCACGATCTTCGACTCGAAGCCGAGCCGGGTGAGGAACATCTTCATCTGCTCGGCGCTGGTGTTCTGCGCCTCGTCCAGGATGATGAAGGCGTCGTTGAGGGTACGGCCACGCATGTATGCCAGCGGCGCCACCTCGATCGTGCCCGAGGCCATCAGCTTCGGGATCGAGTCGGGGTCGAGCATGTCGTGCAGCGCGTCGTACAGCGGGCGCAGATACGGGTCGATCTTCTCGTACAGCGTGCCCGGGAGGAAGCCGAGCCGCTCGCCCGCCTCCACCGCCGGGCGGGTCAGGATGATCCGGCTGACCTGCTTGGACTGGAGGGCCTGGACGGCCTTCGCCATGGCGAGATACGTCTTGCCGGTACCGGCCGGACCGATGCCGAAGACGATGGTGTTCTTGTCGATGGCGTCGACGTAGCGCTTCTGGTTGAGGGTCTTGGGACGGATGGTGCGGCCCCGCGAGGACAGGATGTTCTGCGTGAGGACCTCGGCCGGGGTCTCCTGGCCGTCGCCCTCCCCGTTCCCGCTCGCTCTGAGCATGGCGATCGAGCGTTCCACTGCGTCCTCCGTCATCGGCTGTCCGGTGCGGAGCACCAGCATCATCTCGTCGAACAGGCGCTGGACGAGGGCGACCTCGACCGCTTCGCCCACGGCGCTGACTTCATTGCCCCGGACATGGATGTCGACCGCCGGGAAGGCCTTCTCGATCGCGCGCAGCAGACTGTCGCTGGAACCCAGCACGGTCACCATGGGGTGCGCGGGCGGGACGGTGAACTGCGCTCGTGCCTGCCCCCGCGCAGGGGGCTGAGCTGTGGGTGTCTGAGTCATGGGCCGGCCCTGTAGGCCTGCACGACCTCCTCAATGAGGCACGCTAACCACGTGGGTAGCCTTCCGCTCCAAGCCTACGTCGGTGCACTGACAACGCCGTAGGGCTTTTAGCTCACGGTCCGGTGTACGTACCCCGTGGCCCTCCGTACGCGCTCAGGCGGATCTGCGGAATCCGATCGTCGGAACGGCGCGCCGCAGCGGCCAGGGGCGCGGTCTGGCGCTCCTTGGCACCAGGTCCGCCAGGAACGCGTACCGCCGAAGAGCCGCCGGGTCCTGCTCCTCGTACGACTGGATCTCGCGCCACCAGGCCCCGATCTCGGACCAGCCGGGCGCGGACAGGGAGCCGCCGAAGTCCTGGACGGAGAGGGCGGCGGTGAGGCCGGCGAAGGCGAGGCGGTCGGCGAGCGGCCAGTTCGCGAGGGTGCCGGTGACGAAGCCCGCCACGAAGACGTCGCCGGCGCCCGTGGGGTCGAGGGCCTCGACGGCGATGGCGGGCACCTCGGCGGTCTCTCCCGTCCGCCCGTCCACCGCGTACGCGCCCTGCGCGCCGAGGGTGACGACCGCGAGCGGTACGTGGTCGGTGAGGGCGTGGGCGGCTTCGCGGGGGCAGTCGGTGCGCGTGTAGCGCATCGCCTCCTCGGCGTTGGGCAGGAAGGCCTCGCAGTGCTCCAGGTCGGCGAGACCGGCGAGGTCCCAGCGGCCGGTGTCGTCCCAGCCGACGTCGCCGAAGATTCGGGCACCCTTGCGGGCGGCCTGGGCGATCCAGGAGGCGCGGACGCCCGGGGTGAGGGAGGCGACGGCCGCCCGGGCGTGCGGCGGGCACTCCGGAGACGGCTCCTCGGGGGGCGGCTCGTGGCCGTGGGAGACCATCGTGCGCTCGCCCTCGTACGCCATCGAGACGGTGACCGGGGAGTGCCAGCCGGGGACCGTGCGTGACGTGGAGAGGTCGATGTGCTCGCCCTGTTCGAGGGCGTCCCAGCAGTACTCGCCGTAGTGGTCGTCGCCGAAGGCCGCGGCGAGGGAGGTCCGCAGGCCGAGCCGGGCGAGCGCGGTGGCCATGTTGGCGACCCCGCCGGGGCTGGACCCCATCCCGCGCGCCCAGGACTCGGTGCCGCGCACCGGGGCGGTGTCGAGGCCGGTGAAGATGATGTCGAGGAAGACGGTGCCCGTCAGATACACGTCCCACGGAGGTTCGCCGGGCGCGCGCAGGGCGGCCAGGGGATCGACCTGGGCCTGACGGTAGGACGATCCCTCTCCGGTGGACGCGGTGGACGCGATCACGGTGCGCTCCCTGACGATGGTGCGGATTCAGGCCAGTCTGCACCACACCACTGACAGCGGGCTGTCACTCCACTCCGGCCACGCCCCCGGAACCTCGGTCACCGCGGTCACCGCGCGAACTCGTAGGCCTCCACCTCGGCGAGATACCGAGCCCGCCGCTCCTCGTCGTGCTCCAGGAACGACGCCAGGAACGAGTTCCGCGCCAGCTCCCGCAACCGCTCCTCGTCCAGGCCCAGGGCTTCGCGTACCGCCCCGAAGTTGTCGCCGACGTATCCGCCGAAGTAGGCGGGGTCGTCGGAGTTGACGGTGCAGAGAAGACCCGCGTCGAGCATCGCGGGCAGCGGATGCTCACCCAGTACGTCAACGGCCCGCAGCCGTACGTTGGACAGCGGGCACAGGGTCAGCGGCACCCGGTCCCGGACGAGCCGCGCGACCAGTTCCGGGTCCTCCATGCAGCGCAGCCCGTGGTCGATGCGCTCGACGCCGAGGATGTCGAGGGCCTCGGTGATGTACTCCGGCGGCCCCTCCTCCCCCGCGTGCGCGACGCGCCGCAGTCCCAGCCCGGCGGCGGCCTCGTACACCTCGCGGAACTTCACCGGCGGATGCCCGACCTCGGCGGAGTCCAGCCCGACACCGGCGATCCGGTGGAGATACGGTTTGGCCGCCTCCAGCGTCTCCATGGCCGACTCGGCGGACTCGTCGCGCAGGAAGCACATGATGAGCTGCGTGGAGATGCCGTGGGCGGACTCGCTCTCCCCCAGTGCCCGCCACAGCCCCTCCACGACGGTCCCCATGCTCACACCCCGGGCGAGGTGGGCCTGCGGGTCGAAGAAGATCTCCGCGTGCCGTACGCCCTGCGCGGCGGCCCGCGCGAGATAGGCGTTCGCGAGGTCCTCGAAGTCCCGCTCGGTGCGCAGGACGGCCATGAGCTCGTAGTACAGGTTCAGAAAGGACTGCAGGTCGTCGAAGAGATACGCCTTCCGGAGCTCTTCGGTGTCGGCGTACGGCAGCGACACGCCATTACGCGCGGCGAGCTCGAAAGCGAGCTCGGGTTCGAGGGTACCTTCGATGTGGAGGTGCAGTTCGGCTTTGGGGAGGGACATCAAAGAATCGTACGACCGGTTTACCGCCGTTTCGGAACCGGCACCCTCAGCAGGTCGTACGCGACGGTCAGCTCCCCCTCGAACCCGGCGGCCCGCGCCTGCCGCTCGAACTCGGCCGGGTCGGAGTAGCGCTGGCTGAAGTGGGTGAGAACGAGATGCCGAACGCCGGCGTCCCGGGCGACCGCCCCTGCCTGCCCTGCCGTCAAGTGCCCGTGATCGACGGCGAGTTGCTGGTCCTCATCCAGGAAGGTCGACTCGATGACGAGCATGTCGCACGCCTCGGCGAGCGCGTGCACCCCCTCGCACAACCGGGTGTCCATGACGAACGCGAACCGCTGTCCGCGCCGCAGCTCACTGACGTCGTCGAGGGTGACGGCCCCGAGGGAGCCCTCCCGCTGGAGGCGCCCGACGTCCGGCCCCTTGATCCCGTGCTCGGCGAGCAGCTCGGGCAGCATGCGCCGCCCGTCGGGCTCGACGAGGAGATAGCCGTAGGACTCGACGGGGTGGGAGAGCTTCCGCGCTTCGAGCCGATAACTGCCAGCCGTCGCCAGCACACCACCCTCCCCCGCGACCGGCACCTGGCTGATCTGGACGGTCTCGCGGTAGGCGGTGGCGTACCGCAGCCGGTCGAAGAACTTCTGCCCGGAGCGCGGGTAGTGCGCGGTCACCTCGTGCGGGACGCGGTCGAGGTTGATGCGCTGGATGACCCCGGCGAGCCCGAGCGAGTGGTCCCCGTGGAAGTGCGTGACGCAGATCCGGTTGACGTCGTGGGCGGCGACCCCGGCCCGCAGCATCTGGCGCTGCGTGCCCTCGCCGGGATCGAAGAGGAGTCCCTCGCCGTCCCAGTGGAGCAGGTAGCCGTTGTGGTTGCGGTGCCGGGTGGGTACCTGGCTGGCGGTGCCGAGGACCACCAATTCACGTGCGGACATGGCCTGTTATCCGGGCGGCCACTGCAGTCCGCGCCCACCGAGGAGGTGCGCGTGGGCGTGGAAGACGGTCTGGCCGGCGCCGCTGCCCGTGTTGAAGACGATGCGGTAGCTGTCCAGCTTCTCCTCACCGGCGATCTCCCCGGCCTCGCGCAGCACATCGGCGGCGATACCCGGTTCGGCGGCGGCGAGGGAGGCCGCGTCGGGGTGGTGGACCTTGGGGATCACCAGGATGTGCGTCGGCGCCTGGGGATTGATGTCCCGAAAGGCGACGGTGGTGTCCGTCTCCTGGACGATCGTCGCCGGGATGTGCCCCGCGACGATCTTGCAGAACAGACAGTCGTCCTGCGGTGTCCCGCTCTCGCTCTCGTCTCGCATGCGTGTGCCTCCTCACGCTCGCCGATCATTATGTGGGCATGGTATCGGCACCCCTGAAAGCTGCGACTCGGCGCACAACACGCACTACCCCCGGCCTTGCTGCCCCCGCGTCACGAACCACTCCGCCACATTTGTCGGAAGTGGGTTACTCAAAGGTCAGGGCGTGTCGCACTTTCCGCGGACCGAGCACCTCGACCGCGGCAGGATGTCGTCCGACCGTGACCTTGTCTCCTGTCAGCGGAATCAAGGCTGAGGCGTCGCCCACTCATGCAGTCGGCATGTGTGGCCCTCAGCGAGCAGGGCCGCAAGCTTTCAGAGGCGGCCTGCTCCTCTGTTCAGCCTGAACACCCCGTGATCCACAGGACGTTCAGCGCGTCACAGCGAACCGCCCCACCTCCGCCGAGCAGCTGTTGCCCCAACGACAACGGGCCAGCTCTGCCCGGCGCGGGCCTTCCCGGAAAGGAGGGACCGTACCCGGCACGCCGGATGCTATGGGGCAGGCTCGTCGTTCACCTGAGCCACCCGCGCCCCGGCAATCCCCAGGGACTCGACAATCCGACCGGCTGTGTCTGCGGTAAATAGACCCCTGGTCACGCTGAGGCCGAACTGAGGCGCAGGAGGATGGTCCACCTCCCGCTGTAGAAAGAATGCCTCGCCTTCCGCCGGAGAGAAAGCGAAGCAGAACCACTCCGCGAGATCGTCTTGGACGATCTCCGGACTGTCCCAGCGCGCTTCCAACGCCATACGGTCGATATTGACCTCAGCGAGCCACCTGATCTCGCGCAGACTGACATCTCGTTCGGGAATCCTCTTCAGCCCGGTCGGACCCGACTCCCCGGAAAGCAGGTGTCCTGGTTCGCCGTCACCGCTACGCCCGTGAACTCTCCTTCTACCGCTGCCACTCGGCCACTCCCGTCACCCTGCCCGATCTTGGGATGTGGCGTGCTGCAGGTGGCGCGTTGAGGAGGACTTCCAGACCGCCAAGGGCGTCTACGACCTGGACCAGACCACCCGTTGGACCTCCTGGATGCGCTGGACTTTGATCAGCATGCGCCGCCGCCGTCCTGGCCGTCACCCGCACCACCACGGCCACCACCGCCGACAGCGAACTCGTCCCGGTCAGCGGCCGCGAACTGCTCCGACTCCTGCAGATCGCCACCCTGCCCCACCCCCAACGCGACCACCTCCTGTACTAGTCCGGCATGCGCCGTGACCACCAACATCAAGCCGCCGAAGCCCACCGCAGATGGAACAACATCACCGCCACCACAACAACCTGACCAGTAACAACACCCTACCGATCAAGGAACTACAGCTGCCGTGTCAGATTGAGGATAAAAAATGCTCACTCTCGCTAGAGATCTTTAACGGTGTGGGTTACGTGGGGTCGTGATGGTTGGTGTGGGCTGCGCTATGCCGGAAGTGTGAGGTATCCCGATGGCGGAGGACTGACGGCCGACGAGCGCGATCGGCGTGAACAAGTCCGTTTCAGGGCAGCTGACTTGATCGAGGCGGGGGCCAGTGACCGGGAGGTGGCCCGGCGGTTCCGGGTGACCCGTATGTCGGCGAACCGCTGGCGCCGGGCCCTGGTCTCGGGCGGCCGCCAGGCGCTGGTGTCCAGAGGCCCCGGCGGCGCCCGCTGCAAACTCGGCGCCGGACAACTGCGAGCTCTGGAGGCGGTGTTAAAGGCCGGGCCTGCCGCCTCCGGCTGGAGTGACCAGTGCTGGACGCTGGCCCGCATCAGCGAGATCGTGCGACGCCGTTTCGGGGTCGACTACACCCTGGCCGGGCTGGACCTGCTGCTGCACCGCATCGGCTGGAGCGTGCAGGTCCCGAGCCGCAAGGCCAATGAGCGGGACGAGCCGAGGATCGCCGCGTGGAAGGACGAGCAGTGGCCCGTCATAAAAAGAGGGCGGCGGACCTGGGCGCCTGGCTCTGCTTCGAGGACGAGGCAGGCCAGGGCCTGAGGCCGCCCAAAGGCCGAACCTGGGGCCGCCGGGGCCGCACCCCCGTCGTGAAGGTCACCGCCGCGGGCACCAAGCGGGTCTCGATGGCGGCACTGATCTGCACGAAGGCCGGCCGCCGGCCGCGGCTGGTCTACCGCATCCACCTTGACCGCGGCCCCGCCAAAGGCTGGCGCAAGGGCTTCACCGAGACCGACTACGCCCGCCTGCTCGATGCCGCGCACCAGCAGCTCGGCGGCCCCATCGTCCTGGTCTGGGACAATTTGAATACACACGTCAGCCACACCATGCGACGGCTGATCGCGGCGCGACCATGGCTGACCGTCTACCAGCTGCCGCCATACGCGCCGGAGTTCAACCCGGTCGAGGGCGTCTGGTCGCACCTGAAGAGATCCCTGGCCAACCTCACCAAACACAGCCTCGACGAGCTCACCGCACTGGTGAAGACCCGGCTCAAACGGATGCAGTACCGGCCCCACCTCATCGAGGGCCTCATCGCCAAGACCGGGCTCGACTTCCAACCGCCGTAACCTCAGCCGTTGAAGATCTCTAGACCCTCCCTTCCGTTACAATTCACACCATTCTCCCAGTCCCTCAAACGTCCCCGCTTGAACGAAATTCCGCACAACATCCCACGCGCGATCGACACTTAGGATGAAGTCACCCGCGAATACCGCAAGATCATCCATGACTGGTACGTCGACGGTTGCCTCTGATGGAACAAGTCCATCCCCGACGAGAAGGCACACGCTCTCTTCAGTAGCGAAGAGGTGGATTACCGCCTGATCGCCTCGGAAACTTAGGGTTAGCTGAGGGAATGCACTATCTGGCAACCGAACCTCCAGATATCCCTGATCGCGAGAGCGCAATTCGTTGAAATCATCCGTCAGATCGCGCAGTTCCGAACATCTCTCACCTGGATTAAACCGACCAGAATCCAGGGATGTCATCGACCACACCGCACTCATCTTTCACCTCCGAAATATCTTTCGTCACCTAGGCCACGGTTTGGGATTCCTATCATTCCCAACAATTGTCTTACTGGCACTCCATCGAGCCGAAGGGGTCACCGTCCCCAACGGAGTCCCGACTTCCAGTACCGCTCCATCAGGCAGCAGGGTGGGCACCTGCGACGTACAGTAGCCACAGATTCCACCGGGGTTGTCGATCAAGAGCCTGCCATTAGTTGCGCCCATCTCTCGCATGATCAAAGCCGCTTGCCCTTCGACGTGCCCGCTCGCAGCATAGTTAGGCAGCGAAGACTTCCCCGACACCAAGGGGATCAACGTACCGTCGAGTTCAAGAACCCCTGCGGTCTTACCTTCCTGACCTATGGAGGCGAGCAGCCGCTGCGCAGCACTGAGGGTCCCGTGGCTCTCACCCAAGCTTTTGCCGCCCGCCGCCAGTGTCTTCGCACCAGCCGCGACGATCCCGCCCCCTACTACGGCGCTTCCGCCGGATGCGCCGCCAGTCACCATTTCCGCGATTTCCGCGGCGCACACCGGGGCCGTGGCCAGGCATCCCTCGCCCAGAGCGACAGCGACCGGCGCGGCGGCCACGACTACCGCCACCCCGACAACGAGACCCAGCACAACCTTCTGCCAGGTTGCAAGCTTCCCCGTGTCTGGCAGGTCGTTGGCGTTGGGGTCGTAGTGCGGATTCGTACCCATCGCCCAACAGGCATTGCAGTTGCCGTCATTCCGCTTGGGCTTCGGGTCAGGCCCCTTCTTGAACACCACCTGCGCCGATTTGTGGCCCCCGTCCGTGCGGACTGTGACGGTCATGGAGCCGCTTCCAGTGCCGCCGCCCGCCTTCTGGTACTGGAAGCTCTGGGTGTAGGTCTGCGTGGAGTGGTAGACCCAGGTCCCGCCCGGGCCCATCGTCATGTAGTCGTGGTATCGGCCGCCGTTGCCGTCGCTGCAGCCACGCTCGCAGTCCGTGACCGGCCGCAGGCCGGTGGGGTCGGACATGGTGACAGGGGTGTTATTGGCGTAGGCGTAGCCGTTGAGGGACTCGTGGTCCTCGGGGGCGAGGACTGGGTCGACGGAGAGGAAGCGTCCGGTGGCCGGGTCGTACTCGCGGGCACCGACGTGGGTGAGTCCGGTGTCGGCGTCGGCGGGTTTACCGAGGAAGCCTTTGTCGTCGGGCCAAGTAGATGGCGTCGCGCCGCGAGCCTCACCGAAGGGCTTGGTGTAGCGGCGAGTGACGGCCTGGGTCGTAGCATCCACCGTCATTGAGGCGGTGCCGTGGTGGTCGTCGACCATCCAGGACAGGCCGGTCTCGGTGCGGACGGCGGTGGCATCGCCAGCCGGGTAGTAGCGCTGGGCGGTGAACTTCTTGGCGCCCGTGTCGTAGTGGAGTTCCTGACCGGCCAGATAGAGGACGGTCTTGCCGGGGCCGCGACGGATCAGGAGTGCCCCGTTGGCGTCGTACAGGTAGTCGGTAGTCTTGGTGCCTTCGGTGAGGCGGCTGAGTTCTCCTTCGATGTCCCACACGAGGCTCTGTGCGGTGCCGGTGGTGCCGTAGCGCTTGGTGGTATTGCCCTGCTCGTCGTAGGTGTACGCCTTGGCGGTGCCGCCGTTGACGGTGACGGAGGTCAGGGTGTGAGGCTGGCCAGCGCCGGAGGCGTTGACGGGAGGGTAACCGTAGCCAGTCGTGATGTCACCGGTGACCTTGCGCTCGGTCTGGGTGTCGCGCAGCCCACCGGGCTTGAAGGTCCAGCTGGTCCAGTACGGGGCCGGCCCCCCGAGGGCGCTCGACGAGCGGGCGGTGGCGCAGTCGTTGGAGGACGGGGTCCAGGCGTCGGTCAGACGGCGGTAGCCGTCGTAGGCGAAGCACTGGGTGTCTTTGCCGTTGGCGTTGTCGGTGATCGACTTGACGTTGCCAGAGGTGTCGTAGACGTAGTCGTTGTCGCTGGTGTAGCCAGTGTTGGTCTGGTCAACGGTGTGGGTGTTGGTCAGTCGGCGGGTGCCGTCCTCGTAGCGGTTGAGGATTTGGAGCTGCTTGGCGCCGGTGGAGGTGCCAAGGCGGGTCTCCTCGATCTCGCCGTACGGGGAGTAGCCGATGTTCTGGACGTAGTCGGTCATGCCGTCGGAGGCGGTGAGCATGCCGAGGCTGTTGTAGTTGTTGGTCACGGTCTCGGCGGGCAGGCCAGCCACCGCAGGCATCGAGGTGGACTGGACGGTGCCGTCGATGTTGTAGGCGGTGGACGTGGTGAACGTCTGCGATGCTCCGCCTTTGACCACCAGGTCGTCGTCGGCGGAGATACCGGTCCTGGTGCCCTTGGGGCGGCCGAGAGTGTCGTAGCCGGTGACAATCTGGTAATAGATCTTGCCCGCGGTACCGCCGACGTATCGGATCGAGGCGGTCGGCTGTCCCTTGGCCAGCGAGTCGTAGGTGAACTTGGTCAGCTGGTGGGCGTTGTCCTTCGCCCCGTCCCAGGTGCCGATCTTGCGCCCAAGTTCGTCGTAGTCGGTGATCAGTGTGCGGGACACGCCGTCGAGGGTTGTGGTGGCCGTCAGCGGCTGGTCGACGTCGTTGTAGGTGGTGTCGACTTTTCCCTTGTCGGGATCGGTGGAGGTGGTCTTGCGGCCGCGTAGGTCGTAGCCGTACGTCCAGACGGCTCCGTCCGGTCCGGTCATCTTCTTGAGCTGGCCGCCGGGGGTGTAGTCGTACAGGGTGCGGGTGTAGTCGGTGCCGGTCGGGACGGGGCCGCCGTACTCACGGCGTTCGGTGACCCGGCCGCGGGCGTCGACCGTCGTCAGGGTGCCGGTACCGCCTGCGGCGGCGGTGACAGCGGTGCGGTCGCTCTGCTCGTCGGTCTTGGTGCGCCACTTTTCCTGGTCATAGACCCGGAAGATGGATTCGATGGCGCGGCCGGCGGCGTCGAAGACCGTCTCGGTGGAGGCAGGGACTGAACCCTGGAAAGTGTTGGCAAGCGTGCCCGAGGGCGCACTGTTGTCGTGGACCTGGCCGTTAGAGACGTACGCCAGGCCGCGGTCGTCATAGAGCGTCTCGGAGATCACCCGGCCGCCGTTCGGGGCGGGAGCCTGCTTCTGGCGGGACCGCAGCAGACCGTCAAAGATCTCGTAGGAGCTGTTGTAGGTCTTCCCGTCCGCCTTGAGTGCGTCGGTACGGACCCAGGTCTCCTTGTTGTTGTTGATGCTGTAGGCGTAGACGATGCTGGCAACGTCTCCGAGCCCGCGTGAACGGTTTGGCATCCAGACCGACTGCAGGCGGCCGAGCGCGTCGAAGGACCACTCGGTGACATTGCCGTTGGGGTCGGTTGTCTTGGTGGCCGTGCCCCAGGCTGGGTCCACCTCGGTGGTGGACGTGAAGAGCTTGGGGTCGGGGTCGATGGACGTCTTGGACGTCAACGGACCGTAGCCGGTGTCGTCGGGGACGTAGGTCGTCTTGGCCGTGCGGTTAAGGGCGTTGGTCGCGGTGAGCGGTCGGCCCAGCTTGTCGTAGGTGGAGTTGGACACTCGCTGATAGACGGGGGTCTTGTCCACCGCGTTGTAGTCGGATACCCGGTAGGAAGCGGTGATCTCACCCTTCGTGGGCGCCACCCCGACTGTCTGACCGTCATAGGCCGTGGTGATGTCGGAGACGACGTCGTCGGGGATCACCGGACTGGTCGTGCAGGGAACCGAGTAGGTCTCGGTGCGCGAGACCGTGTTCACCAGCCAGGCCGAGGTGTTGCGGGCATAACTGGTCCGCACGCACGACTCGTCGCCGGTCTTGGTGGCGTCGCCGCTGTCCTCCACGGTCATCGGCATGCCGTATGTGGTGTCGTACGTGGTCTTCTGCTTGACCGTGCGAGTGCCGGTGGAGGTCTTGGTGCGGGTGGTGGTCTCGTCGGCCTGGACGATGCGGGACTCGGTGGTGCCCCAACTGTAGGTGTGGCTACCGGTCTTGTAGGACCAGGGGGAGTTGATGGTTCCGCTGAGCTCCTCGGTGCCGTTGTAGACGATGGTCTCGCGGACGAAGCCGGCGTACTGGCGAGAGTCGTCGATGGCGCTGCCGCTGGAGTCGGTGACCTTCTCTACTCGGGCAGTGCCGTCGAGTTCCTTCTCGCCGTTGAGGCCTCGCATGTACAGCGTCGACTTCTTGCTGCGCGGGCCCTCGGCGTCGCCGGACGTCTCCACGACCTTGCCGTAGCCACGCCACTGCGACCAGGTGCGGTTGGAGGCCTTGGTCAGACCTTCGTCGTCGGCGTAGGCCCAGCCGGCGCCGCCCTGGTAGTCGTAATACTTCTCCCCCGTGTCGCCGTGGCCGTAGGGGTCGTCCTGGAAGACGGAGGTGACCACGTACTTGTGGAACCAGTCGGTGACCGGAGTCGCCCCTGACTGGGACCACTTGACCGGGTAGCAGCGGCGGGTGTTCTTGTCGACGCCCGTCGGCATGCTGGTACCCCAGATGCAGTCGGGGTCGGAGTAGTTGGCGGTGAGGGTGGAGCCGGTCTCGGACTTGATAGTACGCACCCGCCACTTGATGTAGCGCAGTGTGTCCGGGCCGCTGCCCTCGACGTGGTTGGGCATCTGGATGCCGCCGAAGACGATCGGCGGCATGTCTGCCGCCGTGGTGTTGGCCTTGCCGGTGTTCTGGATGGACTTCAGCCACAGGCTCGCCGAAGAGGCGTCACCGGGGTCGGGGAAGCTGTGTTCCAGGTGCCAGGTGTCCACTTCCCGCTGGGTGGTGCCAGTGCCGGTCCATACCGAGGTGGTGACGTCGGTGAGGCGCTTGCGGGTGAAGAAGGCCGGGCCGATCTGGGTCGTGCACTTGGTGCTGGCCGCGCAGATCATGTCGAAGGGCACGTCGGGCCAGTTGGCCTTGGTGTCTGCCGTCAGACTGGAGCAGCCACCCGAAACGACGCAGCGCTCGGCGTAGGTGAAGCTGACCTGCTGGGCGGCGGGCTTGGCGTAGATCAGGTCGCTGCGCAGGCCGTAGTCGATGCGGTTGAGGTAGCCGCCCCGATAGTAGAGCGTGCCGTTGACGGTGGTGTCGGCGTTCTTGGAGTAGTAGTTCGGGTCTCTGGTGTACCAGTAGGTGGAAGCGTTGCCGTGAGGGTCCACGGCGTAGTCCAGGTTCCAGCGCCAGGCCTGGTTGCAGGAAGAGTCGGCGAAGCCGGTGGACTTGTAGCAGGGCTCGCCGGAGTCGTCGCCGAAGACTGGGACCGTCCACACCGAGTTGGTGACCGCGTCGTCGGCGGCAGTACCGTTGTCGCTCCAAGCGGGCATCCGGTGCTTGCCGAAGAAGTACTGGATGCCAGAGGCGTCCGTGACCTTCCAGTACTCGGTGTTGTCGTCGCCGTTGCTGGTAGCGCCGGTCAAGTGCTCGACGCGGGTGCCGTCC
Source organism: Streptomyces sp. B21-083 (assembly GCF_036898825.1). GTDB lineage: Bacteria > Actinomycetota > Actinomycetes > Streptomycetales > Streptomycetaceae > Streptomyces. Next base: position 3,376,757 of record NZ_JARUND010000002.1, read on the forward strand.
TCGTTCTTCAGCTTCCATGAGCCTCCAGATGCCTGCGACAGAGCCGCGGTGTCGCAGGCCGCCTTGTCAGTGCAAGCGTTGACCAGTTCTACCGCCTTCCCGTTGAGGACCAGGGTGGCGTTGGCGTACTTCCAGCACAGGTCGCCCTTGCCGGACTGGCCGTCATCCTTACAGGAACCGTATTTGCGTTCGATGTAGGACTCGGTGATCGAGAAGCCTTCGCCAATCACGGAGGTCTGGTTGTTCTCCCCGGCCGTACGGCCGTCCACCGAGGCGGAGTTGTAGGAGATCGACAGGTTCGGGGCCGGACCAGCTGTGGCCGGAGGAACCCGCAGCGGGTAATTCCAGGTGAAGTCACCCGTACTGCCGCCGGCCTCCCAGGTCGCGGTCGGAGACAGCGGGGTGGCGCTGTAGTCCCCTCCGCCGCCCGAGCTGTCGGCCGCTGCCGCCAACAACATCGGGGTGCCGGCTGCGAGGGCGCGCGCGGAGACGGCGCCGGTCAGGGTTTGGGACGCGGCGTCGTTGTCTGCACCCGCCACCGGGGTCTGGGTGCGGCAGGACTTCTTCTCCGGGGCGGTCAGCGCACACACCGGGAGTGTCACCAGACGCAGGCGGGGGCCGAAGTTGCCCCCGTAGACGTCCTTGAAGGAGGAGTAGTCCAGGGAGACCCGGAGCTTGTCGGTGTCATGAGCGGGCTTTCCGGATGTGGTTCTAGCCGGGTCGAGGGTGAGCAGGACGCCGTTAACGCCCGCCTTCTTCGCGGCCGACTGGGAGTGGACGCTGAGCGCCACCTTCTCGGCCGGGCCGGTGGCCTTCGTTTCCCTCTTGCTCTTCGCCGACTTGCCCACCGGGACGGCAGGCTCCTGGGCCATCGTCATGCCGAGCCCGCCGACGGTGACAGCGGCTTCGCGAGTCGCCGAGACCTCGGCGGTGGCCTTCCCGGCCTTCGGCCATGCGGCGTGCTTCAGCCGCTCACGCGTCTCGTGAGAAGCGGCGGCTGCCTGGTCCTTCGGGGCCTTGGACGTGCCGGGCTTGAGCACGCCCACCTTGTCGATCTTCGCCTCGGCCTGACCCTCCAACTGCTTGCGGGCTGCCGAGGTTTGGGCCTGAGCGGCCACGTCGTAGCCCGAGGGAACCACGACTTGGGAAAGGACGGAGAGGGAGACGACGAGCGCGCCACGGCCAAGCCAGCGCGACAGCGCGGCGCTCGGTCTCCGCATGCGGGAGAAAGATGAGGCAGACACGGGGGGTTTTCCGTTTCCGGACGTGGGAGGTTTCCCTGGCGGAATGGCTGAAGAGGTGGGGAGCCGACCGGTGTCCGGGCATCTGCCCGCACACCGGTGGTGGTCACTGCTCGGCGTTGTAGAAGTCGCCGATCGTGCTGCCGTCCATCGCCCCGGCCCAGACCCGTACGTTGGCGATATGGCCAGGGAAGTAGCGAGATGTGGCGCCGTCGATCCGGCCACGTCCCACTTCGAACTTTCCTGCCCCCTGCCATGGGGCGATGTAGGCGCTGCCGTCCTCGCTGGCCACCCGGCCGCTGTCGACGTAGAGCAGGATCGCGCCGCGCTTCGTGGAGTCCGCGTCGTCATCACTGGCGTACTGCGCGTCGTACACGACAGTCAGCCGGACCCACGTGTTCTTCTGTGCGACCGCCGAGTCCTGAGTGGTCCAGGTGGCTCCAGTGCCGTCTTTGCTGGGACGGCCGAACTTCCACTTGCCGGTGCTCGCCCCTGCCGGCTGCTCGTACCACAGCCCCCAGGAAGATTGGGTGGCTCCCGGCTGACCAAAGACCTGGAGCGAGTAGGCCTTGGCGGTGTCGGACAGCTTGGTGGCGTCGAGCCGGACCCAAGCCGTTGCGGTGAAGGAGCCCGTGTCGTCGACCAGGGGGCCGTCGGTCGTGGCGTAGGAGCTCGTTCCGTTCAGGCTCATCACCTGACGGGTGGGGAGTCCCAGGTCCGCGTTGTCGGCCGTGTCCGGGTCGATGGCCAGAGTCGTGCCGTTCAGGGTCATGGGGCGGATGTATTCGGAACGATCGGTGATCGTCGTGCCCTGGGCGAGGGCGGTATCCGTGGCGTCCCAGTCTCCGAGCAGCGTGGTGATCGCGTCGCCTGCCGTGTCGTCGCTGATGTCCTCGTCCTCCAGACGAGCATCCTGAACGACCTCGGTGTCGGCCAACAATAATTCTGCATCAAGCAGCCCGGGCAACACTCCCAACCGCCGTCACGGTCACGAGAATCGCCTGCAGCGCCATCGCCGCACAGGCCCTTCCGCGACACACTCATCAGCACACTGGAGCACGAGAAAGCACGGCGCCTGGACGCAGTTGCGATCGCCAAGCAGCGCCCACTTAGCACCGCGAGCCCCAACCGAGTGTTCGCCCAGTACCGCAATTACCTCATAGCTCCTCAAGAGCAAAACACGCAACCGCTCACGGCTGGAGTGCTGCTACTCCCGGACCACCAGGCCGTCCGAGGCGTCAGTCATTGGTCTCGCCGCCCACCCTCATCGGCGGATTGGGTCTCCTCCGGTGTCGCGATGACAAACACCCCCTTGCCTTGAACGCCCTGAACGATCCCCTCGGCCACAAGTGCATCGATGGCCGACTTGATAGTGCGGCGGCTCACCACACCGCCCGTCTCCTGCTCCAACTCGTAGTGAGAGGGGATCCGACGGCCGACCGGAATGACGCCGCGTCGGATGCGCTCACGCAAGGCTGATGCCAGCTGCAAGTACATCGGGGTAATGCTCTCCCGATCAATCTCGATCATGGTTGGAGCGTAAGAGGTCAACTCAGGCCAGCATAGGTCGTGATAGCGCGAGTAGAGACGTACCAAGACGTACCAAGTTGGCGTACAGTCAGATGCCGCAAGAAGACCCCGGCGGGTCGGTCAGGACCCCCGGGGCATGGCCACCAACCCTGGAAGGTTGACGACATGCGCGAGCGTAGCGCGGCTGTATTGATCGGGGCGTTGCTGCCCCTGTTGTGCCGGGTGCTTCCAGCCACTGGCAGGCGACGACAAGCAACTTCGGAACGAGATCGAACTCTCGTGACCCGCAGCAACGTAGAAAGCCATGTTCTCCAGGCAGCACGAGTACGGGCCCAGCTCCGATCGCCGTACAGCACGGACAAGGGAGCTCTGGACGGTTCGGCATCCCGTCTGTCACGGCCATACCTGCCCGCTCTCGATGACTGGGCCCCAGAGATGATCACGGCACCCCGCACCGCGCGGGTGCGGCCCTACTGGACGTCGCGAGAACACGTAGCGCAGTGGAGGCGGCGGCGCGTGCTCGTGCTGGCAGCCCACTTCCGCCTCGACCTCGACACCCGAAACCTTCGTACGACCCCGGTCTCGGGTGGGATCCATTGACGTCGGCGCAGACGAACACAGACACGTGCGGAACGGTCCGCGCCTCCCTGCTGTACCACGCACCGATCTTCAGCGAGAGCGGCGCTTGCGTGCTCGCGAAGGGGCACGCCGGGGACCACCGAGATGTGCGGGGCCGCACCTGGTACGTGATTCCGCTCCACCCCGCGCCCAACAACGAACGGGAGACGGCCAAGTGAGCAACGCCCACGAACCAGCCTGGACGCCGGAACCCCCTTATGTGTCCGGCTGCTGCGCAATCGGCACCCATGACCAGTGCCGGGACGGCGAGCTTCGTGAGAGCGGCGTACAAGGGCTCCACTATCTGGTGTGCGACTGTGGCTGCCACCGCCCCGCCCTCACTCTGTTGAAGGGCACCGCAACGTGAACTCCATTGGCTCCGAATCAAGTTGGTCGCAGGTGCGACGGAAGCGACTAAAGGCGGGCGCCTTCACTGCGGCGCTCATGATCGTGTGGGTCGTAACGGTCGTCGTCGCCGTGACCACAATCAGCCGCCTCTAGCTGCTGCATTCGTGCCGAGGCGGCCCTCTCCAAGTCGCGGAGACGGCCGCCTCCCGCAATCGGGCTCTTCAGCCCAACACCCTCTACAGCTCCGGCAACCCCGGCGCCCTCTTCGCCGGCCGCTCCTCCAGCGACTCCAACGCCAGCCGGATCGCCTCGTCCAGCTGGACATCCCGGCCCGCCGCATAATCCTGCGGAGTCTGCACGACCTCCACGTCGGGATCGACGCCGTGGTTCTCGACCCCCCAGCCGTAACCCTCCAGCCAGAACGCGTACTTGGGCTGTGTGACCCGGGTTCCGTCGACCAGCTGGTAGCGGTTGTCGATGCCGATGACGCCGCCCCACGTCCGCGTGCCGACCACCGGGCCGATGCCCAGCGCCTTGATCGCCGCGTTGACGATGTCACCGTCCGAGCCGGAGAACTCGTTGGCGACGGCGACGACGGGCCCGCGCGGCGCGTCCTCCGGATAGCTGTACGGACGTAGCCCGCGCGGCAGGTTCCAGCCGGCGATCCGGCGTGCCAGCTTCTCCACGACCAGCTGGGACGTGTGGCCGCCCCGGTTCTCGCGGACGTCGACGATCAAGCCCTCCTTCGCGACCTCGATCCGCAGGTCGCGGTGGATCTGGGCCCAGCCGGGCGCCTGCATGTCGGGCACGTGCAGATAGCCGAGCCGCCCGCCGGACTTCTCGGCGACGTACGCCCGCCGGTCGTTGACCCATGCGTGGTAGCGCAGCGGTTCCTCGTCCGAGAGGGGTACGACGATCACGTGCCGCGCGTCGCCGCCGCCGGACGGCGAGACGGTCAGCTCGATGGGCTTGCCCGCCGTACCGACCAGCAGGGGGCCGGGCCCGGTCACCGGGTCGACGGGCTGTCCGGCGACCGCCACGATGGCGTCGCCCGGGCGTACCGCGACGCCGGGTGCGGCGAGCGGGGAGACGCCGTCGGGGTCGGAGGTCTCGGCGGGCAGGATGCGGTCGACGCGCCAGAGAGGGGTGTCCTGGGGGCCGTCCTCGTGGCGGGAGATGTCGGCGCCCAGGAGGCCCTGCCGCTCACCGCTGCCGTGCCCGCCGCGCGGGGTGACGTAGGCGTGCGAGGTGCCCAACTCGCCCTGGACCTCCCAGAGCAGGTCGACGAGGTCGTCATGGGTGGCGACGCGTTCGAGGAGGGGCCGGTAGCGGTCGAGGACGCCGTCCCAGTCGGTGCCGTTCATGTCCGCGCGCCAGAAGTTGTCGCGCATGATGCGGCCGTTCTCGGCGTACATCTGCCGCCATTCGACGACCGGGTCCACGCTCTGCCGTACGCGCGACAGGTCGACGGTGATGTTGGTGTCGCTCTCGTCGTCGTTCGAGGCGCGCCGGTCGCTGGGTACGACCTTCAGCTTGCCGTCGGTCCACAGCAGGACCCGTTTGCCGTCGCCGCTGACGGCGAAGTGGTCGGCGTCCCCGGCGAGGTGCTCGATGCGCGTCTGGGCGAGGTCGTACCTCTCCAGCTCGGTCTTCGGGTCGGGGTCGTCCGGGGTGGCCCGGGAGGCGCCGAGGACTCCGCGCACGGGGTGGCGCAGCCACAGCACACCGTCCTTGGCGGCCCGCAGGTTGGAGTAGCGGGCGGCCTCGACCGGGAACGGGACGATACGGTCGGCCAACCCGTCGAGGTCGATACGGGTCGCCGGGGCCCCCTCGCTGTCGGGGGTCTCGTCCTTGTCCGGCGCCTCGAAGGGCCGCCCGTGCCGCTGCGGCCCGAAGGGCGAGGGCGTGGTCGCGGCGAGGGTGATGAGGTGGGGGCGCGAGCCGCCGACGAAGGCCAGGTCGAAAACGTGCTCGTCGTAGACGGGGTCGAAGGACCGCGCCGACAGGAACACCAGGTGCTTGCCGTCGGCGGTGAACGCGGGTGAGTAGTCCCGGAACCGCAGCGGAGTCGCCTCGGTCACCGACAGGTCGGTGGTGTTGGCGAGCTTGAGCTGACGCAGCGGGTTCGGCCCGGGGTGGGACCAGGCGAGCCAGGCGGAGTCGGGCGAGAAGACGAGCCCGGACGCGTCACCGTCGCCGCTGCTGTCGACCTCGCGGACCTCCCCCGACTCGCGCTCGACGAGCAGCACGCGCCCGTCGTGCGAGGCGACGGCGGCCCGGCTCCCGTCGGGCGCCATGGCCAGGCCGAGGACCCGGCCGAGCTGGCCGGCGGCGAGCCTGCGCGGTGTGGCCCCCGGTGCGGTGCCGGTCGCCGGGGCGAACTCCAGTGCGTCGTCGCCCTCCGCGTCCGTCACCCACACGGCCCATTCCTCGCCGTCCACGCGGAAGGCGCGGGGCAGCCGGGCCCGTACGCCGTGTCCGGAGGCGAGCACCCGGGCCGGGCCGGACCGGTGGGTGACCCAGTGCACGGAGCCGCGCACGCCGATGGCGCTGCCGCGCCCGGTGTGGTCGGGTGCTGCGGACCCGAACCAGCGGGAGGCGCTCACGGGATGGGGCTGGAGATCGGCGCGCTGCCCGCCGAGCCGGATGTCGAGCCGTCGCGGCTCGGCCCCGTCCAGGTCGTCGAGGAGCCACAGTTCACCGGCGGAGGAGTAGACGACACGGTTGCCGTCGCTCGCGGCGTGCCGGGCGTAGAAGCCTCCCCCATTCTCGGCTTCGCTCGAACGGGAGGTGCCCCCACCCGGGGTGTGCCGTCGCAGGTCGGAGCCGTCGGCCAGGGACGAGTACAGCGCCCCGACTCCTTCGTGGTCGGATAGGAACGCGATGCGCTCCCCGACCCACACCGGGTACTCCAGGTTCCCGTCCAGGTCGGCATGGAGCCGGACGAACTCTCCGGCGCTTTCGCCCTCTTGGCCGTCCCTGTCGATCCACAGCTTGCCCGCCGTACCGCCCCGGTAGCGCTTCCACCAGGCGGCCTCGCGTCCCATGGGAGCGGAGAGAAGAACGGTCGCCGGCCCCTGGGCGACATCGCCAACGGGCCCGTACGGCAGGACAGTTGCCGGTCCGCCGTCGAGCGGCACGGCCCTGGCCCAGGAGCGGCGCAGGCTGGCCTGCCCCTGGGTACTGATGGCGAGGACCCGACCGTCCGGGGTCCAGCCGCGCACCTGGGTCTTCCAACTGCCCCAGTAGGTCAGCCGTTTGGTGGATCCGCCGTCGATCGGGGCGACATACACCTCGGGTGCGCCGTCGCGGGTGGAGGTCCAGGCGAGACGGGTGCCGTCGGGGGAGATTCGGGGATGGTTCACCGGCACGTTGTCGGCGCTGACGCGCCAGGCCCGGCCGCCGTCGAGCGGGGCGACCCAGACGTCGTCCTCGGCGGTGAAGGCGACCGAGTCGCCGTGCAGATGCGGAAACCGGAGATACGCAGGCGAAGAGGGCTGAGTCACCCGATCACCCTAGGCAACGATCACGCCCCCTGACAGGGGCTTGGACCACTTCATAAGCAATCCACCACGGCCCGAACACGCTGTTGCCCGTCTCGTCTACCTTCTCACTTGCCTTCTCACTTGCCTTCTACAGGCATGCAGTTCGGGTTCTTCTGGCACCAGATGGTCCTCGTCACGGTGACGGTCACGGTCGGCGCGGGCCGCCCGTTGTCCGGCGGCCGCCAGGTGGCGGGCGGGGTGCGCGTCGGCGTACTGGGCGCGTCGCAGTTGCCGAGGCCGCCGACGCGGAACCGCTGCTTGCCGTCGACCTTGGCGGTGAGGTTCCCGCGTACGCACCTGCCGTCGACCGCGCGCGTCACCTTGCCGGTGACGGTGATGTCCTTGCCGTCCCTTGTCTTGCCCCGGCAGTCGACGTCGGCGACAGTGGCCTCGCTCGGCGAGGGCGAACTCCCGGACGCGGACGCCTTGTTGCCGTTACCGTTGCCGCCGCCGACCGAGGCCGTGCAGGTGAGCCACTGGACGTCGACGTGCCGCCGCTCCAGCTCCTTGGTCGCCGTCCCGTCGGTGGTGAAGGCGACGGTGGCTGAGCTGAGCCCACCGGGATCGCAGGCGACGACACCACCCCCGACGGCCACCACGAGTCCGGCCACCGCGACCACCCTGCGGTGTCTGCTCGGCCGATGCCAAATCCGCCTCAAAGCCCCCATGGAAGGCAGCCTGCCACCGCGGTCGCCGACACGGAAGAGCGGATACGGACAGGCCTCAGGCCTCCGCACCCAAGGACCAGGACCCTAGGACCAGCGTCCGGTGCGGCCGAGCAGCAGTGCCGTCGCGGCGGTTCCGGCGGTGGAGGTACGCAGCACACTGGCCCCGAGCCGGTACGCCTTCGCCCCCGCCGCCTCGAAGAGGGCCAACTCCTCGGGGCAGACGCCGCCTTCGGGCCCGACGACCAGCACGATGTCTCCGGTGGAGGGGAGTTCGGCGGTCGCCAGCGCGGCGCTGCCGTACTCACGGTCCTCGTGCAGTACGGCGGCGAAGTCGGCTTCGGCGAGCAGCGCGGCGACCTGCTTGCTCGACGCGGCGTCCGCGACCTCCGGGAACCGCACCCGGCGCGACTGCTTGCCGGATTCCCGGGCGGTGGCACGCCACTTGGCGAGCGCCTTCAGCCCACGATCCCCCCGCCACTGCGTGACGCACCGCGAGGCGGCCCAGGGAACGATGGCGTCGACACCGGTCTCGGTCATCGTCTCGACGGCCAACTCGCCCCGGTCACCCTTGGGAAGAGCCTGGACGACGGTGATACGAGGAGACTGGGCGGCTTCCTCGACGACCGACCCGAGCCGCAGCACCAGTTGGTCCTTGCCCTCGGCGGCGACGACCTCGCCCTCGGCCCAGCGCCCGGCGCCGTCGGTGAGGACGACGGTCTCACCGGCCTTCAGCCGCTTCACGGAGACGGCGTGGCGTCCTTCGGGCCCGTCAAGGACGTACTGGCGGACATCGGGCAACCGCTCGACGACGAACACGGGAGCGGTCACGAACGCTCGCCCCCGCCCAGCAACGCGTCCCGCGCGGACTCGATCTCGTCCACCAGCACCCTCACCAGCTCCCCCGCCGGAAGCTCACGGGCCATCCTGTGCCCCTGTCCCGCCCAGAGCGCCATACCCTGCGCGTCGCCGGCCGCGGCGGCCTTCTTGCGGACGGGCGAGGTGAGGTGGTGGACCTCGGGGTAGGCGGCGGGCGCGTAGGGGCCGTGCTCGCGCAGGAAACGGTTCACCAGACCCCGGGCGGGCCGGCCGGAGAACGCGCGCGTCAGCTCCGTACGGACGAAGAGCGGGTTGGTCAGCGCCTGCTTGTGCAGGGCGTGGGCGCCGGACTCGGGGGTGGCGAGGAAGGCGGTGCCGAGCTGGGCGGCGCTCGCGCCCGCGGCGAGGACGGCGGCGATCTGGCTGCCGCGCATGATCCCGCCGGCGGCGACGAGGGGAAGGTCGACGGTCTCGCGGACCTGGGCGATGAGGGAGAGCAGCCCGACTGCGGACCCGTCCGCCTCGGCGTTGTCACGATGGGTGCCCTGATGGCCGCCGGCCTCGACGCCCTGCACGATCACGGCGTCGGCCCCGGCCCGCTGTACGGCGAGGGCCTCGTCGGCGGTGGTCGCGGTGACCAGGGTGAGCGTGCCCGCGCGGCGGAGGGAGTCCAGTACGTCGCTGCTGGGCACCCCGAAGTGGAAGGAGACGACCGGGACCGGGTTGTCGAGGAGGACGGCGAGCTTGGCGTCGTAGCCGTCGTCACGTCCGCTGTCCGGGTCGCCCAGCTCGGTGTCGTACCAGGTGGCCTCACCGGCGAGCTGATGGGCGTAGACCTCGACGGCGGCGCTATAAGGGGGCGCGGCTTCAGCCGCTCCGGTGGAGCCGGTGCTTGCACCGGGATACTCGGGCTGCGGCATGAAGAGGTTCACGCCGAAGGGGCGTCCGGTGAGCCCGCGCAGCTGCTTGATCTCCTGGTACATGCCGTCCGCGGTCTTGTACCCGGCGGCGAGGAACCCGAGCCCGCCCGCGTCGGCGACGGCACCGGCGAGCTGCGGGAGGGAAACGCCGCCCGCCATGGGCGCCTGCACGATCGGGTGAGGGAAGAGATCGGTCAGTGCGGAGGACATGACGGCATGTTGTCACGTCCTCGGCACAAGTCCCGAATCAGGCCGTAGGGGGCCCGGGGGCGTAGCCCCCGGACGCCCCGCGCCCAACCATCAGCGTCCGTTGAACGCGTCCTTCAACCGCGAGAACAGCCCCTGCTGCCCGGGCTGGAACTGCCCCGTGGGCCGCTCCTCACCCCGCAGCAGCGCCAGCTCCCGCAGCAACCGCTCCTGCTCGGGATCGAGCTTCGACGGGGTCATGACCTCGACATGGACGATGAGGTCACCGCGCCCCCCGCCCCGCAGGTGCGTGACACCCCGCCCGTGCAGCGGAATCGACTGCCCGGACTGCGTGCCCGGACGGATGTCGACCTCCTCCAGCCCGTCGAGCGTCTCCAGCGGCACCTTCGTGCCCAGCGACGCCGCCGTCATCGGAAGAGTCACCGTGCAGTGCAGATCGTCCCCGCGCCGCTGGAACTGCGAGTGCGGCAGCTCATGGATCTCGACGTACAGGTCACCGGCAGGGCCACCACCGGGCCCCACCTCACCCTCACCGGCGAGCTGGATCCTCGTACCGTTGTCGACACCCGCGGGAATCTTCACGGTCAGCGTCCGCCGCGACCGCACCCGCCCGTCACCGGCGCACTCGGGGCACGGGGTCGGAACGACCGTCCCGAACCCCTGGCACTGCGGGCAGGGCCGGGACGTCATGACCTGGCCCAGGAAGGACCGCGTCACCTGGGACACCTCACCCCGGCCGCGACACATGTCGCAGGTCTGGGCGGAGGTCCCCGGCGCCGCACCCTCACCACTGCAGGTGGCGCACACCACGGCCGTGTCGACCTGGATGTCCTTGGTCGTCCCGAAGGCGGCCTCGTCCAGCTCGATGTCGAGCCGGATCATCGCGTCCTGGCCGCGCCGCGTACGCGACCTCGGCCCCCGCTGGGACGCCGTTCCGAAGAACGCGTCCATGATGTCCGAGAAGTTCCCGAAGCCACCGGCGCCGAAGCCGCCCGCGCCTCCGCCGCCCGCCTGCGAGAGGGGGTCGCCGCCGAGGTCGTAGACCTGCTTCTTCTGCGGGTCCGACAACACCTCGTACGCGGCGTTGATCTCCTTGAACCGCTCCTGCGTCTTCGGATCGGGGTTGACGTCCGGGTGCAGCTCGCGGGCGAGCCTCCTGAACGCCTTCTTGATCTCGTCCTGGGACGCGTCGCGGCGCACGCCGAGTACGGCGTAGTAGTCCGTGGCCACTTTAGGACTCCGCCAGGATCTGTCCGACGTACCGTGCCACTGCGCGTACCGCTCCCATCGTTCCCGGGTAGTCCATGCGGGTCGGTCCGACCACGCCGAGCTTGGCCACTGCCTCGCCGCCCGAACCGTAGCCGACCGACACGACGGACGTGGAGTTGAGTCCCTCGTATTTGTTCTCGTGACCGATTCGTACGGTCATGCTCGAATCCCCGGCCTCACCAAGGAGTTTGAGAAGTACGACCTGTTCCTCCAGGGCTTCCAGAACGGGTCGGATAGTGAGGGGAAAGTCATGTCCGAAGCGGGTCAGATTGGGCGTTCCGCCAATCATCAGCCGCTCCTCGGTCTCTTCGACGAGCGTCTCCAGAAGGGTGGAGAGCACCGTCGCGACCGTACCCCGGTCCTCCCCCTCGAAGGCGTCCGGGAGATCCTGCACGAGCTGCGGCACATCCGCGAACCGGCGGCCCGCGACCCTGCTGTTGAGCCGCGCGCGCAGATCCGCCAGTGCCGTCTCCCCGAAGGGCACCCGGCAGTCGATCATCCGCTGCTCCACCCGGCCCGTGTCCGTGATCAGCACGAGCATCACGCGCGCGGGAGCGAGCGAGAGCAGCTCCACGTGCCGCACGGTCGAGCGGGTGAGCGACGGATACTGCACGACGGCGACCTGCCGCGTCAGCTGGGCGAGCAACCGAACGGTCCGCCCGACCACGTCGTCGAGATCGACGGCGCCGTCCAGGAAGTTCTGGATGGCACGCCGCTCTGGCGCGGTCATCGGCTTGACGCCGGCGAGCTTGTCGACGAAGAGCCGGTAGCCCTTGTCGGTCGGGATGCGCCCGGCGCTGGTGTGGGGCTGGGCGATGAAGCCCTCGTCCTCCAGCACCGCCATGTCGTTGCGGACGGTCGCCGGTGAGACCCCGAGGTTGTGCCGCTCGGTGAGCGCCTTGGACCCGACCGGCTCCTCGGTGCCGACATAGTCCTGGACGATGGCGCGCAGCACTTCGAGCCTGCGTTCACTGAGCATGCGCACACCTCCAGCTGTCGTCCCCTGAGGCCTACCCCGGTAACCGGGCTTCCGCACCGACCTGCACGGCTCTTCGGCTCTCCATTGACCTTCCCTGGCACTCTTCGTGTCCGAGTGCCAGACTTCCCCGGCCCAGTGTACGGCTGTCGGGTACGCCCCCGGCAAGGGCGGCCCACACCGACCTGCCGACCTGTACCGACCTGTCCTGCGATGTCGTGTCCTCGGCGACCTGCTCAGGCCCGCCGCTTCGGCGTCCTCGGGCTAGCGTCGCCGTATGAAGGTGACTTGGGAAGAGCCTGGGTGGGGCGGCCTGGGCTGGGAGCGGCTGGCGGCCGGGGTGGGGCGGTGCAGGCTGCCGGGGTGGGACTGCACGGTGGGGCTGGTGACCGGGCCGGGCGGCGCGCTGCTCGTCGACGCCGGATCGAGTCTCGCGGAGGGCGCGAGACTGCGCCTGGAGGCCCAGTCGCTCGCCGGGCGCCGTGTGGACTTCCTCGCACTCACGCACCCCCATTTCGATCATGTTTTCGGGGCGGCGGCATTCGCGGGTGCGCACGTCCTGGCGGCAGGGGGCGCGGACGGTTCGGGAAGCGAATTCGGGAGATCGGGGCGCGAGGCGTTGTGCGCGGACGCGGTACGCAACGGTCTGGACGCCCGTACGGCGGAGGAGGCGGCGGACACCTTGGTCGTTCCGCGCCAGGAGGTCCGAAGGAGCCTCACCGTCGAGCTGGGCGACGGCGGCCCGGAAGTCGCCCTGTGGAACGTGGGCCCGGGCCACACCAGCAGCGACCTGGTGATCGTCGTACCCGGCAACAGCGACAGCGACCCGACGGTCGTCTTCTGCGGCGACCTGGTCGAGGAGTCGGGCGACCCCCAGGCGGGCCCCGACGCCGTACCGTCGCACTGGCCGACGGCCCTGGACCGCGTCCTCGCCCTGGGCGGCGAGGACGCGCTGTACGTACCCGGCCACGGCGCGGTGGTGGACGCGGCGTTCGTACGGGCCCAACGGGACGCCCTGGCAAGGCGTTTCGGCGTGTCGCGGGAGCCGGTGGCCTGACGGCAAGACCGCTTCTCCTATCGTCATCCGAATGCGCCAGTACTCTCCGGACCTGACCCCACCGTGGAAGAAGCCCAAGCCCGTGCCGCAGGTCCCGGCGGACCCCGGCCTGGTGGTCGAGGAGCCGGGTACGGGCTTCTGCGGCGCGGTGATCCGCTGCGAGGCGGGCACGGTCACCCTGGAGGACCGCTTCGGCAAACACCGGGTGTTCCCGCTGGAGCCGAGCGGCTTCCTGCTGGAGGGCAAGGTGGTGACCCTGGTCCGCCCCACCGGGCCGCCGTCGACGTCTCCGACAGCGGCTTCGGTACGTCCGTCCCGCACCGCTTCCGGTTCGATGGCGGTTCCCGGTGCCCGCGCGCGGGTGGCCCGGGCGGGGCGGATCTACGTGGAGGGCCGGCACGACGCCGAACTGGTCGAGAAGGTGTGGGGAGACGACCTGCGCGTCGAGGGCGTGGTCGTCGAGTACTTGGGGGGCATCGACGACCTCCCCGCGATCGTGACCGAGTTCGCCCCTGGCCCGGACGCCCGCCTGGGCATCCTGGTGGACCACCTGGTCCCGGGCACCAAGGAGTTCCGGATCGCACGGTCGGTGACCAGCGAACACGCACTGGTGGTCGGGCACCCGTACATCGACGTGTGGGAGGCGGTGAAGCCCGCGTCACTGGGCATCCCCGGCTGGCCCCGGATCCCACACGGCCGGGACTGGAAGACGGGGGTGTGCCGGGAACTGGGCTGGCCGGAGAACACGGGCGCGGTATGGCAGGCGATCCTGGCCCGGGTCCGGACGTACAAGGACCTGGAACCGGAGCTGCTGGGCCGAGTGGAGGAACTGATCGACTTCGTCACAGCACCGTCGGACACGTGAGCACGCGTTCAACCCGAGCTTCTTTCCCCCCACCGCTTCGCAGCCCAGGCCGCACCCTCCCAGCGCAGGCCCGCGCCTTCAGCCCGTCCGGCACCTTCCCAGCGCGGGCCCGCATTTCCAGCCCGTCCGGCACCCTCCCAGCGCAGGCCCGCATTTCCAGCCCGTCCGACGTTTGAGGACAAGGCCCGTTCAGGGCCGGAGGGGGGTCTGGGGGCGCAGCCCCCAGGAACGGGATGGGACGGGTAAGGGCGGCGGGGGCGAAACAACCCAGGCCCCCTTCAGTCCACCAGATCCCGAACCACCGCATCCGCCAACAACCGCCCCCGCAACGTCAACACCGCCCGCCCCTCCCCATAGGGCCCCGCCTCCAGCAACCCCTCCCCCAACGCCCGCCCCGCAGCCGCCAGCCCGGCACCCCGCAGCAGCGCCAACGGCACCCCCTCCCGCAACCTCAGCTCCAGCAGAATCCGCTCGACCCGCCGGTCCTCCTCCGACAGCACCTCACGCCCCGCCCCCGGCGACCGCCCCGCCGCCAGCGCCCCGGCGTACGCCCCCGGATGCTTCACGTTCCACCACCGCACGCCCCCCACATGGCTGTGGGCCCCCGGCCCCGCGCCCCACCAGTCGGCGCCGCGCCAGTACAGCTCGTTGTGCAGGCACCGGGCCGCCTCCGAAGTCGCCCAGTTGGACACCTCGTACCAGTCGTAGCCCGCCGCCCCCAGCACCTCGTCGGCGATCAGATACCGGTCCGCGTGCACGTCGTCGTCGGTCATCGGCACCTCGCCCCGGCGGATACGCCGAGCCAGCTGCGTACCCTCCTCCACGATCAGCGCATAGGCGCTCACATGGTCCGGCCCCGCCCCGAGAACCGCCTCCAGCGAGGCCCGCCAGTCGTCGTCCGACTCGCCGGGCGTGCCGTAGATCAGGTCGAGGTTCACATGGTCGAACCCCACCGTCCACGCCTCCGCGACACACGCCTCGGGCCGCCCCGGCGTGTGGGTACGGTCCAGCACCTTCAGCACGTGCTGCTTCGCGCTCTGCATCCCGAACGAGATCCGGTTGAAGCCGCCCTCGCGGAGGGTGGCCAGATACCGCTCGTCCACCGACTCCGGGTTCGCCTCCGTCGTCACCTCCGCGTCCGCCGCGAGGCCGAACTCGTCACGGATCGAGCGCAGCATCCGTACGAGATCGTCGGCGGCCAGGAGAGTCGGCGTACCGCCTCCCACGAACACCGTGCGGACCTCGCGGGGGTCGTCGCCCAGCACCTTCCGCGCGAGCCGGACCTCGTCGATGAGCGTGTCCGCGTAGTTGTCGCGGGAGGCCAGGACACCGCCCGTGCCGCGCAGCTCGGTCGCCGTGTAGGTGTTGAAGTCGCAGTAGCCGCAGCGGGTCGCGCAGTACGGGACGTGGAGGTAGAACCCGAGGGGACGGTCCGCGGCCCCGGCGAGCGCGGGGGCGGGCAGGGCGCCGTCGTCGGGGACGGGTTCGCCGTCGGGGAGTGCGGAGGGCATGCCTTCCATTGTCCAGCACCGCCGCGCCGACCCGCCCCACCCGATGACCTGGGCATCGCCGGGGCGCCATCCGGGCGTCGGTCGCACGCGTCGATCGGACGGCGTCAGTCGGACGGCGTCGTCGGACGGCGTCGATCGGACGCGCCAGCCGGGCGCGTCAGCCAGACGCGTGAGTCGCACGCGTCAGCCAGGCACGTCAGTCGGTCTGCAACACCAGCAGCGCCAGATCGTCCTCCGGCGGCTTCTCCCCGAACTCGTGCACGAGTCGCCGGATACGTTCCGCGATCAGCTGGGCGTCCAGCCCGGCGCAGCCGGCGAGGGCGCTCGCCAGCCCGTCGCCGTCGTCGAACTGGCGGGGCCCGCAGCGCCGCTCGGTGACCCCGTCGGTGACGCACAGCAGGCTGTCGCCCGGCCACAGCTCGAAGCTTCCGCTCGTGTACGTCTCGTCCTCGACGACCCCGAGCAGGGTCTGCGGTTCAGCGGCCGTAAGGACCTCACCGCCCGCCCGGAGCACCAGCGGCAGCGGATGCCCGGCCGAGGCGAGAGTGCAGCGCACGCCCCCGTCGAAGGGCGCGAGCTCGCCGTAGAGGAGGGAGAGGAAACGGGTCTGCGGGCCCTCGCCCGGCCGCACCGCGGCCGGGACGGCGGGATCGGCGGAGCCCCCCGATCCCACAGAACCCACCGCGCCCCCCGAACCCACCGGTGGCGCGGGCCGTCCGTCCGCCGCGACCAGCGCGCGGGCCGCCGCGTCCGCCGTCTCCGTGGCGTCGTCGAGGAGCAGCTGGTTGAGGCGGTCGAGGACATCGGCGACCCGATAGCCCTCGCGGGCGAGCAGCCGAAGCCATGGGCGGGCGAGGCCGATCACCACGGCGGCTTCCGGACCCTTGCCCTGGACGTCGCCCACGGCGAAGCACCAGCGGCCGTCGCCGGCCGGGAAGAGGTCGTAGAAATCGCCGCTGGGGCCCCCCTTGTCGCAGGGTTCGTAGACGAGGGCGCTGCTGACGCCGGGGATCTCGGCGACGGCGCCGGGCAGCAGCCCGCGCTGGAGGATGCGGCTGATGGTTGCCTGGCGGGCGTACTGGCGGGCGGCGCCGATGGCGAGGGCCACGCGGCGGCTGAGATCCTCGACCAGGCCGGTGACCTCGTCGGGGAAGCGGATCGTCCCGGCCCGCCCGATGACCAGCGTGCCCAGCGGCCGGCCGCCCGCGACCAGCCGGTAGGCGAGCGCGGCGCCGGTCTCCTCGTGCCCGCCGAGCGCCTCGCCGGGCCAGGGCACGGTGACCGGCCCGGTTCTGGTGGTGTCGGGCGGGCGCGGTGGGTCCTTCTCCAGGGCGCGGCGCAGCTCCTCGATACGGTCCTCGCTGCCGTGCCAGACCCCGGCGAGCCGCGGCCCGGGCCCGGTGTACCCACCGTCCACATCCCCGCCTCCGCCTCCGTCGCCCCAGCTCCCGCGCCCCATGGACTCGTCCTCCACCCACACCGCGCACCAGTCGGCGAGGCGCGGCACGAGGAGCTGTCCGGTGAGCGCGGCGACGAGGTCCTCGTCGAGCTGTCCGGCGAGCAGGTCGGAGGCCTCTGCGAGGAACGAGAGGGCGCCGTGATTGAGCCACTCCTCGTCGTGCGGGTCGCGGTGCGGCTCGGGGGCGAGGAACTCGGCGACCCGTAACCCCTGCCCGAGCACCTGGGTACCGGCGTACGGGTCGAGGTCGTCGTCGACCGTCATGCCGTCGGCGGGGAGCCGCGCCCAGACGGTCTTGACGCCGGTGCGGTAGGTGACCCCCCAGGCCTCGGAGAGTGCGGAGACGAGGCGCAGACCACGCCCGTACTCCGGCATGTCGTACGGGAGTTCGACACCGCCGTCCCGGGGTGCGCGGGAGGGATGGTGATCGGACACCTCGACGACGAGCGCGACGCCGCTCATCCCCTCCCCTTGCCCACCCTTCTCGCCTTCTTCTTCCCGCCCGTCCCCCTCCGACTCACCCAGCTCGTCCCGCTCCCCCGGCGTCTCCAGGCGGCACTGCAGCTCCACGTCCGTCCCCGCGTGGACGACGGCGTTGGTGACGAGTTCGCTGACGACCACCATGGCGTCGTCGATGAGCCGGTCGGGCAGCGACGCGGCGCCGGACAGGCCGAGTTGAGCCCATTCGGCGAGTGCCGCGCGGACGAGGCCGCGGGCGGCGCCGGGCGCGAGAGGGCCACCGCCGAGCGTGGCGTGGGCCACCGCACGCCGGTTCACACCCCGACGCGCGGGCGCGCCGGGCGCACGGGACGGCGCACGGGGCACGGTCTCCCGTTGCGTCGGAATGGCCCCCATCAGCAGCTCCCGAGCAGATCGTACGAATACACCTCAGCGGACGCGGACAGAGTGACAGACCGGCCACGCCCATAAGCGCCGAGTTACCGAAGTGGGCAGCCATGAGTGAGAACAGTGCTACGCAAGTGCTCGAAGACGGACAGATTCGAGCATCCGGTCTACGTCCACTGGTCACCGCGACGACAGCGGCCCGGGAAGGTGACTTCGCAATTCAGATCGTGGACCGCGATGTGCATTGCACTTCAACTCCGAGGTGCAGCGCGTACGGCGAGCCCCGGTGCGGCCGGGGCCGTGAACAAGATGGTCGACCAGTTGTCGTCGTTCACCGGCGAGCTGACCCGGGTCAGGCGCGAGGCCGGTACGGCGGGGCGGCTCGGTGGACGCGCCAAGGTCCATGACATCGCCCTGGTGACCACATAGGTGGCCCGGGAAACCCTCCGGCCACCGAGGCGCTACTGAGGCAGCTCCGAGAACTCCACCAACTGCTGAACAAGGGCCGCGAGTCCCAGCCCAAGGGGCGCGGGGAACTGCGCGACAAGCCACAACGCACGCGCACCCGCACGGGCACCCGCACCCGCACCCGCACCGAGTCCCCCGCGCCCCACCCCCCTTTACGCCTCCCGAGACCCCGCATACATCTCGTCGATCAGATGCTTGTACTCCCGCTCGACAACCGGCCGCTTCAACTTCAGGCTCGGCGTGATCTCCCCGTGCTCAACATCGAGATCCCGCGGCAGCAAGCGGAACTTCTTGATGGTCTGCCACCGCTGAAGCCCCCCGTTGAGCTCCTTGACGTACCCCTCGATGAGAGCCACCGTCCCCGGCGCGGCCACCACCTCCGCGTACGACTTCCCGTCGAGCCCGTTGTCCTTCGCCCAGCTCAGGATCGACGGTTCGTCGAGCGCGATGAGGGCCGTGCAGAAGTTCCGGTCGGCGCCGTGGACCAGGATGTTGGACACGTAGGGGCAGACCGCCTTGAACTGTCCCTCGACCTCGGCGGGCGCGATGTACTTGCCGCCGGACGTCTTGATGAGGTCCTTCTTGCGGTCGGTGATGCGCAGATACCCGTCGGGCGACAGCTCGCCGATGTCACCGGTGTGGAACCAGCCGTCGGACTCCAGTACCTCGGCGGTCTTCTCGGGCAGCCCGTGGTAGCCCTCCATGATCCCGGGCCCGCGCAGCAGGATCTCGCCGTCGTCCGCGATGCGCACCTCCGTGCCGGGCAGCGGCTTGCCGACCGTGCCGGTGCGGTAGGCCTCGCCGGGGTTGACGAAGGAGGCGGCGGAGGACTCGGTGAGGCCGTAGCCCTCCAGGATGTGGATGCCGACGCCGGAGAAGAAGAAGCCGATCTCGGGGGCGAGGGCGGCCGATCCGGAGACACAGGCACGCAGGTTGCCGCCGAAGGCCTCGCGGATCTTCGAGAAGACGAGCGCGTCGGCGACCTTGTGCTTCGCGGCGAGACCGAAGGGCACGGAGGCGGTGCCGGTGCGTCGGAAGTTGTCCTGGCTGACCTTGGCGTGCTCGCGGGCGACCTCGGAGGCCCACTGGAAGATCTTGTACTTGGCGCCGCCACCGGCCCGCGCCTTGGCCGCGACCCCGTTGTAGACCTTCTCGAAGATGCGCGGCACAGCGGCCATGTACGTCGGCTCGACGACCGGCAGATTCTCGATGATCTTGTCGACCCGGCCGTCGACGGCGGTGACGTGCCCGACCTCGATCTGGCCGGAGGTGAGCACCTTGCCGAAGACATGCGCGAGCGGCAGCCACAGGTACTGCACGTCGTCGGCGCTGATCAGCCCGGTCGCGGCGGTCGCCTTCGCCATGTACGCCCAGTTGTCGTGGGGCAGGCGGACACCCTTGGGGCGGCCCGTCGTACCGGACGTGTAGATGAGGGTCGCGAGCTGGTCCTTCGTGATGGCCCCGACCCGCTCCTTGATCAGGTTCGGGTGCTCCTCCAGGTACGCGGCACCCCGCTGCTCCAGCTCGGCGAGGGTGAGCACCCCCTCGCCGCTCTCGACGCCGGCCGGGTCGATGACCACGACATGGGTGAGTTCGGGGAGGTCGGCGCGCTTCGCCTGCGCCTTGGCGAGCTGGGCCGCGTCCTCGGCGATCAGCACCTTGCTGGCGGAGTCGGCGAGGATGAAGGCCGACTCGTCGGCGTTGGTCTGCGGATACACCGTGGTCGTGGCGGCGCCGGCGCACATGATGCCCAGGTCACCGAGGATCCACTCGACGCGGGTGGCGGAGGCGAGCGCGACGCGCTGCTCCGGCTGTACGCCCAGGTCGATGAGGCCGGCGGCGATGGCGTAGACCCGTTCCGCGGCCTGCGCCCAGGTCAGCGACTTCCAGTCGTCGGGGCCCTCACCGGCGGCCGGGGGCACCGGGTAGCGGTAGGCCTCCGCGTCCGGCGTGGCGGCCACGCGATCCAGGAAAAGACCGGCGACGGACGGCGGGCGGTTCTCGATCAAGGTCTGTGTGTCGCTCACGACATCCTCCGGGGCCCGCGGCAGTGCGGCGGCTGGCTCATTTGCGGCTGTTGTTACTGCGTCTTCCCGGGGGACGACCCCCGGACCCCCAGCAGAGAAGCAGGTCAGCAGGGTGGGACCGACCTGCACATCACGAGGCGAACCTGAGTGACTCGCGAGTAACTACCGAGCAGAGATCAGAGTAAGGGGCGACCGCCCGGCGCGTAAGGGGCGACGGCCTGTCACTTCCTACAGAGAGCGGCTGTTCGTTTCCTACAGGGCCGACGGTACGCACACGAAGGGGGCCCGCCGCGTTCTTGCGCGGCGAGCCCCCGTTCTCCCGATTCCCACGGGTCGGCGTCGGCTACTTCTTGCCCTTGCCCGACCCCGCGTTCTCGTCGCTCGACAGGACGGCGATGAAGGCTTCCTGCGGAACCTCCACGGAGCCCACCATCTTCATCCGCTTCTTGCCCTCCTTCTGCTTCTCCAGCAGCTTCCGCTTACGCGAGATGTCACCGCCGTAACACTTGGCGAGAACGTCCTTGCGGATCGCGCGGATGGTCTCGCGGGCGATGACCCGCGACCCGATGGCGGCCTGGATGGGGATCTCGAAGGCCTGGCGCGGGATCAGCTCGCGCAGCTTGGCGACGAGCCGTACGCCGTACGCGTAGGCCGCGTCCTTGTGGGTGACGGCGGAGAAGGCGTCGACACGGTCGCCGTGCAGCAGGATGTCGACCTTCACCAGCTGGGCGTCCTGCTCTCCGGTGGGCTCGTAGTCCAGGGAGGCGTAGCCACGGGTCTTGGACTTCAGGTTGTCGAAGAAGTCGAAGACGATCTCCGCGAGAGGGAGCGTGTAACGGATCTCGACCCGGTCCTCGGAGAGGTAGTCCATGCCGAGAAGGGTGCCGCGGCGGGTCTGGCAGAGCTCCATGATCGAGCCGATGAACTCGCTGGGAGCGAGGATCGTGGCCCGGACGACCGGCTCGAAGACCTTGTCGATCTTGCCCTCGGGGAACTCGCTCGGGTTGGTGACCGTGTGCTCCTTCCCGTCCTCCATGATCACGCGGTAGACCACGTTGGGCGCGGTGGCGATGAGTTCGAGGTTGAACTCGCGCTCCAGGCGCTCACGGATGACATCGAGGTGCAGCAGGCCGAGGAAGCCGACGCGGAAGCCGAAACCGAGGGCCGCGGAGGTCTCCGGCTCGTAGACCAGGGCGGCGTCGTTGAGCTGGAGCTTGTCCAGCGCCTCGCGCAGGTCGGGGTAGTCCGAGCCGTCCAGCGGGTAGAGGCCGGAGAAGACCATCGGCTTGGGGTCCTTGTACCCGCCGAGGGCCTCGGTGGCACCCTTCTCCTTGCTGGTGATGGTGTCACCGACCTTGGACTGACGGACGTCCTTCACACCGGTGATGATGTAGCCCACCTCGCCGACGCCGATGCCGTCGGCCGAGGTCATCTCGGGGGACGAGACGCCGATCTCGAGGAGCTCATGGGTGGCGCCGGTCGACATCATCTTGATGCGCTCGCGCTTGTTGAGCTGGCCGTCGATGACACGGACGTACGTGACCACGCCCCGGTAGGAGTCGTAGACCGAGTCGAAGATCATCGCGCGGGCGGGGGCGTCCTTGACGCCGACCGGGGCCGGGACGTCGCGGACGACCCGGTTCAGGAGCGCGTCCACGCCGACGCCTGTCTTCGCCGAGACCTTGAGCACGTCCTCGGGCTGGCAGCCGATGAGGTTGGCGAGCTCCTCGGAGAACTTCTCCGGCTGGGCGGCCGGCAGGTCGATCTTGTTCAGCACCGGGACGATGGTGAGCTCGTTCTCCATCGCCAGGTACAGGTTGGCGAGGGTCTGGGCCTCGATGCCCTGGGCGGCGTCGACGAGGAGAACGGTCCCCTCACAGGCCGCGAGCGACCGCGAGACCTCGTACGTGAAGTCGACGTGTCCCGGGGTGTCGATCATGTTCAGGATGTGAGTCCTGCCCTGACCGCCCCCGTCACCGTCGGTCGGGGCCCATGGCAGACGCACCGCCTGGGACTTGATCGTGATGCCGCGCTCGCGCTCGATGTCCATGCGGTCGAGGTACTGGGCGCGCATCTGCCGCTGGTCGACCACTCCGGTCAGCTGGAGCATCCGGTCGGCGAGCGTGGACTTGCCGTGGTCGATGTGCGCGATGATGCAGAAGTTGCGGAGCAGCGCCGGGTCGGTACGGCTCGGCTCGGGCACATGGCTAGGGATCGCGGGCACGCAGGGTCCTGATTCTTGAGGCGTCCGCAGTGTCTGCGGTCTCGGGTCGGATCGATACGTAGGCTCCATGGTCCCACGGGTGGGGAGCGGGGACCGGTTTGGGCGGGTTCGCCGGGCCCCGGCTGCCGGATTGGGCTGTCCCGAGGGCGACTGGTAGCCTGGGCCGTTGTGTCTCATGCCCTCTCAGCAGGAGGCACACGTGCAGTGAAAACCAAGAAGCAATCAAACGGCGCGTGAGGCATGCCCTCGTGCGCCTGAACCTGAAAAGGCTCATTCGTGGCGAACATCAAGTCCCAGATCAAGCGGATCAAGACCAACGAGAAGGCCCGGCTGCGCAACAAGGCCGTCAAGTCCTCCCTGAAGACCGCGATCCGCAAGGCCCGCGAGGCCGCTGCCGCGGGTGACGTCGCGAAGGCGACCGAGGCTCAGCGCGCTGCCGCGCGTCAGCTCGACAAGGCCGTCTCGAAGGGCGTCATCCACAAGAACCAGGCCGCCAACAAGAAGTCGGCGCTTGCTTCCAAGGTCGCCACCCTCAAGGGCTGAACCTCTCTTTCCTTGATCTGATCCAACCGCCGGAGGACCAGAGCGGGCCCTCTCTCCCGCTCCCACCCGGCACCCCGGCTCCACGCACGATCTGCGTTCGCCACGCGGGCGTGAAGCCACCAGCAACACCAGAAGACTCTTGACCCGAAGGCCCCGGCCACTGTCCTCCCCAGGACAGCGACCGGGGCCTTCGGCATGAACACCGACAGGTGCCTTCCAACGCAGGCCCGCGCCCTCAGTCCGTCCGGCATCTCTTCGGCGCAGGCCCGCACCTTCAGCTTGTCCGGCGTTTGAGGACAAGGCCCCTTCAGGGCCGGTGGGGGTCTGGGGGCGCAGCCCCCCAGGAACAGGATGGGACGGGTAAGGGCGGCGGGGGCGAAAAACCCCACCCCCCTACCCGCGCCCCCGAGACCGAGCCGCCCGGGCAATCACCACAACCGCCTTCTCCAACGCGTACTCGGGATCATCCCCGCCCCCCTTCACCCCCGCGTCAGCCGCAGCCACCGCCCGCAACGCCTCAGCGACCCCATCCGGAGTCCACCCCCGCATCTGCTGCCGCACCCGATCGATCTTCCACGGCGGCATCCCCAGCTCCCGAGCGAGATCCGCCGGCCGCCCACCACCCCGCGCGGAGGACAGCTTCCCGATCGCCCGCACCCCCTGCGCCAACGCGCTGGTGATCAGCACCGGCGCCACCCCGGTGGACAACGACCACCGCAACGCCTCCAGCGCCTCCGCCGCCCGCCCCTCGACGGCCCGGTCGGCGACCTCGAAGCTCGACGCCTCGGCCCGCCCCGTGTAGTACCGGCCGACGACCGCCCCGTCGATCGTCCCCTCGACATCCGCGACAAGCTGAGTCACCGCGGACGCCAGCTCCCGCAGATCACTGCCGATCGAGTCGACGAGCGCCTGGCACGCCTCCGGTGTGGCCGACCTCCCCGTCACCCGGAACTCCGACCGCACGAACGCCAGCCGATCCGCCGGCTTCGTCATCTTGGGACACGCCACCTCGCGCGCCCCGGCCTTGCGTGCCGCGTCGAGCAGCGCCTTGCCCTTGGCTCCCCCCGCGTGCAGCAGCACGAGGGTGATCTCCTCCGCGGGCGCCCCGAAGTACGCCTTCACATCCTTGACCGTGTCGGCCGACAGATCCTGCGCGTTGCGTACGACCACGACCTTGCGCTCCGAGAAGAGCGACGGGCTGGTCAGCTCAGCCAGCGTGCCCGGCTGCAACTGGTCCGAGGTCAGGTCTCGTACGTCCGTGTCGGCGTCGGCGGCCCGGGCGGCGGCCACCACCTCCTGCACGGCACGGTCGAGCAGGAGGTCCTCCTGGCCCACGGCAAGCGTGACGGGGGCGAGAGGGTCGTCATGTGCGGTCTTCTTGGCCATCCCGGAAAGCATCCCACGAGCCACTGACAACGCACCCCGCCCCCAGCCCCGCCCTCCCGCTGGCTGGCTGGCTGGCTGGCTACGTCTCCTCCCGCCACCCCTCCCACTCCCCCACGAACTCGTCCAGCTCCTTCGGATCCAGCCGTCCCGCCTCGTCCCGCAGCACCACGAGCCACTGCGCGTCCTCCGCGTCGTCCTCACCGGCCAGGGCATCCCGTACGAGCTGCGGTTCCTCACCGATACCGAACCGGTCCCGCAGCGCCTCCACCACGTCCTCGGCGGCATCACGGTCAGGCAGCACCAGCACATGTCTCACATCGTTCACGGAAACATCTTCCGCCACCCCGAGAGCCGATCCGCTCGCCCCAGGCACCCCCAGGCACCCCCCAGTTCACCTCCAGCCGCCACCAGTCACCCTCCAGCCGCCCTCAGCCACCCCCAGCCCTCCTCAACCGCCCCCGGTCACCCAGCTACCCCCCGGTGGCCTCAGCCGCCCCCACCGGACGCCCGTACCGTCGGCACACCCGGCACCTCGATCCCGAACCGCTCCCGGTACACGGAGAGCACCTCGCTGTCCGCCCCCAGCTCCCGCACCTCCCGTTCCCCTCCCGGCGCCGTCACCGTGAGACTCCGGCCGCTGAGCGTGATCCTCCCGCCGTCCTCCATGGCCCGCGAACAGACCAGGGACCGCGTGAAGTGCGACTCCGGCGAGGTGCTGTGCCACCAGGCCCCGGCGACGAAGTCCCCGAGCACGCGAGGCCGCAACTCCAGCCGGTACCGGCGCTCGCCGTCCCGGACCACGTCCAGGTCACCCAGGCCCCCGTCCGCCCCGCCACCTCGTGCTCCCGCCGCGTCCGGCGCCGCCTCGACGACCCGGAACGTACCGCCCGGATCCTCCTGCTCCTGCCGCTGCCCGATCGCCAGCGGCCGGTGACTGTGCGCCCCGAAGCCCACGTCGACCAGCCAGTCGCCGCCGTCCGCCGTCCGCACCCGCAGCGCGAGATGGTCGTAGGGGATGCCGAGCCGGTCCTCGTCGCCGTACACCCGCGCCGCGAGCAGCGTGACGTCGAAGCCCAGTGCCGTGAGCAACGCTCCGAAGACACCGTTGAGTTCGTAGCAGAACCCGCCCCGACGGGCGTTCACCACCTTGTCGAACAGCCGGTTCTCGTCCAGCACGATGTCCTCGCCCAGATGGATCGAGAGGTTCTCGAAGGGCACCGACATCAGGTGCCGCAGTTGCAGCTCGCGCAACACGTCGAAGGTGGGCGACACGGGACGCTCGACGCCCAACCGGCGGAGGTAGGCATCAGCCTGTGCGGGATTCATGGTCTCAGTTTCTCGCCACCCGCAACTCCCTGCCCGCACCGACGACCGCCAGTGCCCCGTCCTCATCCGTCCGCAGCACCACAGCACCCCCGTCCCTGAGCGTCGCCACCGTGCTGGGAGCCGGATGCCCGTACGTGTTGTCCGCGCCGCACGAGATGAGCGCCAGCCGCGGAGCAGCCGCCCGTATGAGGTCGGGGTCCTGATAGGCGGACCCGTGATGGGCGACCTTGAGGACGTCCACGGCACGTACCTGGGCGGCGGCCGGTGAGCTCAACAGCGCGCGCTGGGCCGGAGGTTCGAGGTCCCCGAGGAGCAGCAGGCGCAGCCCGGCCGACCGTACGAGCAGCGTGACACTGGCGTCGTTGGCGCCCTCCGGTTCAGGGGCCGGGGCAGGCCTCGGCCACAGCACCTCCCAGTCGAGGTCACCCGTCCGCCGCCGCTCACCGGCGACGGCACGCGTCACCGGGACGCGCCGGGCCGCCGCCTCCCTGAGCACGAACTCGGCCTGGTCCTCGGGCTCTTCGAACCCTGTCGTCTCGATCGCGCCCACCGACCGCCCGCGCAGTACGCCGGGCAGCCCCGCGACGTGGTCCGCGTGGAAGTGGGTGAGGATCACGAGGGGCACCTTGGTGATGCCGAGTTCGCGCAGGCAGTGGTCGACCAGTACCGGGTCGGGTCCGGCGTCCACGACCACACCGGTGCCTTCCCCTGCCGCGAGCACGGTCGCGTCCCCCTGCCCCACGTCGCACATGACGAACCGCCACCCCGGCGGCGGCCACCCCGTGATCACCCTGGTCAGCGGTACCGGCCGCACCACGACCAGGAGCAACAGCACCCCGCAGGCCGCGCACCACCAGGGATGCCTCAACAGTCGCGCGCCGGCGAACACCACGAGCACCATGCACAGCCCCAGCAGCAACGCGCCCGTCCAACTACCCGGCCAGTCCACTCCCCCTCCGGGCAGCGCCGCTCCCGTACGGGCGATGTCCACGATCCATCCCGCGGGCCAACTCGCGCCCCAGGCCAGCATCTTGGCCACCGGCATCGCCACCTGCGCCGAGGCCAGTGCCGCGAAGCCCAGCACGGTGGCCGGGGCGACGGCGAACTCCGCGAGCAGGTTGCACGGCACCGCCACCAGACTCACCCGTGCCGACAGTACGGCCACGACCGGCGCGCACACGGCCTGCGCCGCACCGGCCGCCGCCAGCGCCTCCGCCATCCGTGGCGGCACCCCGCGCCTGCGCAACGCCGGGCTCCAGCGGGGCGCGAGGGTGAGGAGCGCGCCGGTGGCGAGGACGGAGAGCAGGAAGCCGTAACTCCGCGCCAGCCAGGGGTCGTACAGCACCAGGAGCAGAATCGCTGTCGCCAGAGCCGGGATCAGTGACCGGCGGCGCCCGGTTGCGAGGGCGAGCAACGCGACGGATCCGCAGGCCGCGGCCCGCAGCACACTCGGGTCGGGCCGGCACACGACGACGAATCCCAGGGTGAGCGCGCCGCCGAGCAGCGCGGTCGTCCGGAGGGACAGGCCCAGGCGGGGTGCGAGGCCCCGCCGTTCGACCTGCTGGGCGAGGGCGGGCGGGCCGATGAGCAGGGCGAGCAGAATCGTGAAGTTCGCCCCGCTGACCGCCATAAGGTGCGTGAGGTCGGTCTCCTTGAACGCCTCGTCCAGCTCGGGTGTGACGCGGGAGGTGTCTCCGACGACCAGCCCGGGCAGCAGCGCCCGCGCGTCCGCCGGCAGGTCCTCGGTGGCGTCCCGCAGCCCCGCACGCAGTCGCCCCGCGAACCGCTGCGCCGCCGACGGCTCCCCCACCACCTCCGGCGCCGCACGGTCCCGTACCCGCAGCACGGCCGCGACCCGGTCGCCGCCCGTCAACGCGGGCACGAGCCGCCCGGTCACCCGCAGCCGCGTGGACGGCAACAGCCCTAGCCAGGGCGAACTCTCCGGCCCGTCCGCCGCCTCCGCCGCCGCTCTCGGCGCGTTAACCTCCCGGCGGAACGGTCCCGGCTTCCTCGGCTTCACGCCCATGTCGACGGTCACCAGCACGGGCGTCCGCGTCGCCTCCACACTCCCGTCCGCCTTCTCGACGCGCCGGACATCGGCCTCGATCAGTACGGCGGTCGGCAGGGCACGGGCGCCCTGGACACGGGGCCGGGTGAGTCGCGGATCGGAGGTGACCTCCAACTCGGCCGTCACACCGGCATACTGCCGCGCCAGTCCCGGCACCGGCCCCCGCCGCAGATCGGCCCCGTGCAGCCCGGCGGAGACCGCGGCGGCGGCGACACAGAGCAGCACGGCGGCCACGGAAACCCTCGACCAGTTTCCCCACCGGGGCTGTCCGGCCGACGCGAGACCGGGCTCCCCGGAAGTACGTCGGGCCAGCAGGAGCAGACCCGCCACGACCGAACAGACGACCGCACCGCCGGTGGCCCAGCCGGGCGGGACGTCCAGCGCCAGGGCGGCCGTCGCCCAGGCCGCCAGTGCGGGAGGCACCAACCGCAGGTCCGTCGGCCCTTCCTGCCGGGGATTGGCTGCCCCCAGGCGTTTCCCCGAGGCCGCGTGCACGGGCCTGCGTGCGCGGGGTGCCCGATGAGCGGGGGCGACCGGGTCATCGTGTGTGCGGGGCTCTTCCTGCGCGGCCCCGGCCACCACACGACCGGGCGGCCCTTCGCTCTCCGAAGCAGGCGGTACCCGGTTCATGGCTGCACGAGATTTCGCAGGTCGGCGAAGCGCCGGTCACCGATGCCGTTCACGTCGCGCAGTTCGTCCACGGACCGGTATCCGCCGTGCTGGGTGCGGTAGTCGATGATGTGCTGGGCCAGCACAGGACCGACCCCCGGCAAGGTGTCGAGCTGGTCCACTGTGGCCGTGTTCAACGGGACAGGCGCCGCCGGACCAGCCGCCGGACCGCCCATGGAGCCGCCCGCTCCCCCGCCACCCGAGCCGCCCGTACCGCCCATGACCGCGCCCGGTACGGGCACAGCCCCGCCGACCACCACCTGTTCGCCGTCCACAAGGAAGCGCGCCCGGTTGAGCCCGTCGGTCTTCGTACCTGGACGCACCCCACCCGCGGCTCGCAGGGCGTCGGTGACCCTGGATCCGGCCGGCAGCCGATGCACTCCCGGTTCACGCACCTTGCCGCTGACGTCCACCACGATCTGGGCCCCGGCCGCGCCCGTGACACCCCGGGGAACGGCCGTAACACCCGCCCGTGCCGCCCCCACCGGCGCCGCCGCCCGCACGATTTCCGGCGCCCGAACGGGCTGGGCACGACCCGTCCAGAAGTGCTGCGTGGCGAGCACCGCGGCAGCGACCAGCACCACCGTGAGCGCCACCACGCTCCGCCGCTCCAGACCGCACCGCACCTGCAACCAGACAGGCATCCGCTCCCGCATCGCGAGCCCGGCCCGCTCCTGCCAAGCGCCGGCAGCCCGACCGCCCACAACACGGGCGCCGCCACCGGCATGGGCATGCGCACCGGCACCACTGCCCACCGCTACCGGAATTTCTGCGGTTTCCGCGGTTTCCGGCGCTTCCGCCGCACGAGGCGCGTCCCTGCTGACGCCCGCCCGTCCACGAGGGACTGCGACTGGGACATCGACCGCGGGAACTGTGACCGGGACATCAACCGGGGTACCAATGGGGATATCGAGACGCACCGCCGGAGTGACGCCCCGCGCCCCCTCCCCGAAGTCCCCCGCCCCCGCCCCCGCATCCCGCTCACCACCCGGCGGTCCGTTCCCCGACTCCCTTCGTCGCAGCGCCTGTTCGCCGAAGAGCGCCTGCGCCCGGCGGCGGATCTCGTCGGCCGACGCCTGCCGCTGCCGGGCCCGGCCGTGCGGACGTCGACGGCCGTACCGGACGCGGCCGTCGGACATCGGGCCGCGGCCCGGGCCACTGGTCGGAGTGGTTGCGTGTGAGCGTGATCGAAGTGCCATGCGCCGAGGATGGAGGAATCCTCCCCCTCGCGATGATCTTGCTCAATTCCGGTGGACAACTCGCCGGTTGTGGATAACTCCGTCACCCACACGGGTACCGCGCACAGGCAAAACCCTGCCATCAGAGCCTGCGGCACCCCTTACCGAGGCGAGACGACCACTCCCAGCAACCCGGGCCCCGTATGCGCCCCGATCACCGCCCCGACCTCACTCACGTGCAACTCGGCCAGCCCCGGCACCCGTACCCGCAATCGGTCCGCGAGGGCCGCCGCCCGGTCAGGGGCGGCCAGATGGTGAACGGCGATGTCGACCTGAGCGCCGCCCGCCTGGTCGGCGACGATCTCCTCCAGCCGAGCGATTGCCTTGGACGCCGTCCGTACCTTCTCCCGCAGCTCGATGCGGCCCCCTTCCAGCTGCAGCAGCGGCTTCACGGCGAGGGCGGAGCCGAGGAGGGCCTGCGCGGCGCCTATCCGACCGCCGCGGCGCAGATAGTCGAGGGTGTCGACGTAGAAGTACGCGGACGTACCGGCGGCCCGCTTCTCCGCGGCCGTGACGGCTTCGTCCACCGTGCCGCCCGCTTCCGCCACCTCGGCCGCCGAAAGTGCGCAGAACCCGAGGGCCATCGCGACCACGCCGGTGTCCACCACCCGCACGGGCACCGGCGCCTCACGGGCCGCCAGCACCGCGGCGTCGTACGTGCCCGAGAACTCGGCGGAGAGGTGCAGCGAGACGATGCCGGTGGCACCGGACTCGGCGAGCTTGCGGTAGGTCTCCGCGAAAAGCTCGGGGCTGGGACGGGAGGTGGTGACGGGCCGGCGCTTCTGGAGTGCCTGGGCCAGGGAACGGGCCGAGATCTCGGTGCCCTCTTCGAGGGCCCGGTCACCGAGGACCACGGTCAGCGGCACCGCGATGATGCCGTGGCGCTCCATCGTCCGCGGCGGCAGGTAGGCCGTTGAATCGGTGACGATCGCGACATGGCGGGACATGATCTGGAGGTTACCTGCCGTAGGTGGTGGGCGGCAGCCCGCCCCTTTCACCTGCGGCGGGACCGGAGTCGTGCCGCAGGATCAAGTCGTGCTCTCGGGACGGGGTTTCTTCTGCCAGGGGTATACGGGCTGTTGGACCGGCGGGGTGATCGCCGGCCGGGTCGGTTCGGCGGCCCGGCGCGCGCCGGGGTTGTCCGGCCAGGTCTGCTGCGCGGTGGCGCCGTCGGGGGCCGGGGCCTCGGGCCACGGCGGCGGAGCGGCGGCGGGGGTAGGAGTCTGCGTGGGGGGCGCGGCAGACGTGGGCTCCGCGGTCGTCCAGTGCCGCAGGGCGCCCGCCTCGACGTCGATCTGGGTCCTCAGGGCGTCCAGGTCGTCGTCCGCGAAACGCGTCGCCCGGTCCCGGGCCGCCCAGCGCAGCGAGTCGGCCGCCTGCGTGATCTGGTCGGTGCGCTCGCGCAGGGCGGGGAGTCGCGCGACGAGCGTCGCCCGGTCGGGCTCGGACTCCAGCCTCTTGAGTTCCGCGTCCAGCTCTTGGCCGTGCGAGCTGAGCCGCTCGAAGAGGCCGAGGGACTCCTTGAGGGACTCGTCCTCGCCGACGCCCGCATGCAGCGCGTCCTGCGTGGCTCGCATGGACGTGCGCAGCTTGAGCCTGAGCTGGGCCAGCTCGCCGGCCGGGCCGGGCTGGGCGTAGGTCTTGGCGCGCAGCGTGGTGTCCTCGACCGTGCGGCGGGCCTGCGAGATCGTCCGGTCCACGCCTCTCTTGGCCGCGCCGACCACCTTCACGGTCGCGTACACGCCCAGCACCACGAACAGCAGGAAGAGCAGGGCGACAACTGCGACAGCGGCTTCCACGACGCTCCTCCTCCTACCGGTCGCGGCCTTCGAGCCGCTCTTCAACGGTAAACGCAAAGGGCAGGCCCGGAGTTCCAAAAGAACCCCGAACCTGCCCGTAGGGGACTACCCGGAGCGGCCGGAGAGGCCGCCCCGCCTACGCCGTGACGATGTTGACCAGCTTCGGCGCCCGCACGATCACCTTGCGGATACCCGCTCCGGCCAGCGCCTCCACGACCTTGTCGTCACCCAGAGCCACCTTCTCCAGCTCGTCGTCGGAGATCGACGGCGAGACCTCCAGGCGGGCCCTGACCTTGCCTTTGATCTGCACGACGCAGGTCACGCTCTCGTCCACGACGTACGCGGGGTCGGCGACCGGGAAGTCCTGGTGGACGACCGAGTCGGGGTGGCCCAGCCTGCGCCACAGCTCCTCGGCGATGTGCGGGGCCAGCGGCGCGACCAGCAGCACCAGGGCCTCGGCGACGGGACGCGCGACCGGACCGCCCACCTTCGTCAGGTGGTTGTTCAGCTCGGTGACCTTGGCGATGGCGGTGTTGAACCGCAGGCCCTCCAGGTCCTGGCGGACGCCGTCGATCGCCTTGTGCAGCGCTCGCAGGGTCGTCTCGTCGGCCTCGGTGTCGACGACGGTGACCTCGCCGCTGTCCTCGTCGACGACGTTGCGCCACAGCCGCTGCAGCAGCCGGTACTGGCCCACCACCGCGCGCGTGTCCCACGGCCGGGACACGTCCAGGGGACCCATCGCCATCTCGTACAGGCGCAGCGTGTCCGCTCCGTACTCGGCGCTGACCTCGTCCGGAGTGACCGCGTTCTTCAGGGACTTGCCCATCTTGCCCAGCACCCGGGAGACCTTCTCGCCCTGGTGGTAGAAGGCGCCGTCGCGCTCCTCCACCTCGGCGGCCGGGACGGCGATGCCGCGGCTGTCGCGGTACACGAAGGCCTGGATCATGCCCTGGTTGAACAGCCTGTGGAACGGCTCGACGGAGGAGACATGCCCCAGGTCGAACAGGACCTTGGACCAGAAGCGCGCGTACAGCAGGTGCAGTACGGCGTGCTCGGCGCCGCCGACGTACAGGTCGACGCCGCCGTGCGGCTGGCCCTCCCGGGGGCCCATCCAGTACTGCTCGATGGCCGGGTCGACCAGTTTCCGGTCGTTGTTCGGGTCCAGGTAGCGCAGCTCGTACCAGCAGGAACCGGCCCAGTTGGGCATGGTGTTGGTCTCGCGGCGGTACTTCTGCGGGCCTCGGCCGTCGCCCAGGTCCAGGGTGACGTTGACCCAGTCCGCGTTGCGGGACAGCGGGGTCTCCGGGGAGGTGTTCGCGTCGTCGGCGTCGAAGGTGCGCGGCGAGTAGTCCTCGACCTCGGGCAGCTCCAGGGGCAGCATCGACTCGGGCAGCGAGTGGGCGACGCCGTCCTCGTCGTAGACGATGGGGAAGGGCTCGCCCCAGTAGCGCTGGCGGCTGAACAGCCAGTCGCGCAACCGGAAGTTGACGGTCCCGCGGCCGATTGCCTTGCCTTCCAGCCACTCGGTGATGCGTGCCTTGGCGTCGGCGACGGCCAGCCCGTCCAGCGAGATGTCGTCGTTGGCCGAGTTGATGATCTTCGCGTCGTACGCCCCGAAGGCGTTGTCCCACGTCGAGGTGTCGGTGCCGCGTCCGTCGGTCGGCTCGACGATGCAGGGGATCGGCAGCTCGAAGGCGCGTGCGAACTCGAAGTCGCGCTGGTCGCCCGCCGGCACGGCCATGATCGCGCCGGTGCCGTACCCCATCAGGACGTAGTCGGCGATGAAGACGGGGACCTTCTCGCCGTTGACCGGGTTGGTTGCGTACGAGCCGATGAAGACACCGGTCTTGTCCTTGGCCTCGGCCTGCCGCTCGACGTCCGACTTCGAGGCGGCCTGGGCGCGGTAGGCGGCGACGGCCTCGGCGGGCGTGGCGTGGCCACCCGTCCAGACGTCGTGGGTGCCCTCGGGCCAGGCGGCCGGGACCAGCTTCTCGACCAGCGGGTGCTCGGGCGCCAGGACCATGTAGCTGGCGCCGAACAGGGTGTCGGGGCGGGTGGTGAAGACCGTGATGGCCTCGCCGCCCGCGGCGAAGTCGACCCGAGCGCCCTCGGAGCGGCCGATCCAGTTGCGCTGCTGCAGTTTGATGGCCTCGGGCCAGTCCAGCGCGTCCAGGTCGTTCAGCAGCCGGTCGGCGTAGGCGGTGATGCGCATGTTCCACTGGCGCAGCTTGGCCTTGAAGACGGGGAAGTTGCCGCGCTCGGAACGGCCGTCGGCGGTGACCTCCTCGTTCGCCAGTACGGTGCCCAGTCCCGGGCACCAGTTGACGGGTGCCTCGGAGGCGTACGCCAGGCGGTACTCGCTCAGGACGTCGGCGCGCTCGGTGGCGGTCAGCTCGCTCCACGCGCGCGCGTGGTCACCCGGTACGGCGCGCTCGCCGCTCTCGAACAGGGCGATCAGCTCGGCGATCGGGCGGGCCCTGTCCGCCTCCTCGTCGTACCAGGAGTTGAAGATCTGCAGGAAGATCCACTGGGTCCACTTGTAGTAGCCCGGGTCGATCGTGGCGAAGGACCGGCGCTTGTCGTGGCCCAGGCCCAGCCGACGCAGCTGGACCTTCATGTTCTCGATGTTGGCCTCGGTGGACACCCGGGGGTGCGTGCCGGTCTGCACGGCGTACTGCTCGGCGGGCAGGCCGAAGGCGTCGAAGCCCAGGGTGTGCAGGACGTTGTGGCCGGTCATGCGCTGGAAGCGGGCGTACACGTCGGTCGCGATGTAGCCCAGCGGATGGCCGACGTGCAGACCCGCACCGGAGGGGTACGGGAACATGTCCATGATGAACTTCTTGGGCTTGGCGGCCAGCTCCGGGTCGCCCGCCAGATCGCCGCTCGGGTTGGGGGCCGCGTACGTGCCCTCGGCGTCCCAGAAGTCCTGCCAGCGTGCCTCGATGTCGGCCGCCATGGCAGCCGTGTAGCGGTGCGGCGCTGCGACCTCGGCGGCAGCGGGGTTCGTCTCGCTCATGGTCCTCAAAGCTCCATCGATCGTCTCTGCCAGCGGCTGGAAATGAAAAATCCCCTCGCACAGGAGGGGACGCCGCGCCGATGCCGACCACGATTCGTCAGTGGTCGGGACTGATCAGCGCGGCTCACTAAGCAGAAGGCGTACGGCACGCATGGCGTCAGGGTACCGCAGCCGTCGAGCGTGCCGCGACGGAGTTACCCGTGTGCGTGGCACCGGGTGCCACGCCCGGAAAGAGTCCCGAAAGTCCCCACAGGATCCCCACACCTCGCCCGCGGGCCTCAGCGGGAAACGTGAATCGCCACACAGCAAAACCTGAACCAGGTTCAGAAATTACTTCGCGTAACAACCCCTATGGGACATCACAACGGCCTCGCAGCCCTTTGGTAACAGCGCAATAACTCAAACCTCGTACTCCTCGGTATGTCTCGACTTAGAGTTCGACGCGGGACCGCCTTCCCGAACCGCTCGGAGTTGCCCCCATGAACCCTCGTAGTAACAGTTCGCTTCCTGGTACCGGCCGTTCGGCCAGCGGGATGGCGACGGCTGCCATGCTGCTGCTCATACCGGTGATCGTGCTGGTCGGCGGTGACTCGGTCCAGGACTTCCTGAACTTCGGTGCCGGCGTCCTGTCACTGGTCGCCCTCTCCTGCTCGGTGATCTGGGGCCTGGTCGCGACCGACCGGGTCTTCCTGAACACCCGTCAGCGACTGATCGCACAGGCCGTGCACCGGACGACCGCTGTCTCCTCGGTCGCCTTCCTGCTGCTGCACGTCTCGGTCAAGCTGGCACTCGACCACGTCACACTGATCGCCGCGCTGATCCCCTTCAGCCTGGGCGTCACCGGCACCTCAGGCCTGATCGGCATGGGCTCCATGGCCGGCCTGCTCATGATCTTCACGGCCGTCACCGGCGCACTGCGCAGCCGGTTCGCCTCCCCGGCACCGGTCGCGGCACGCTGGCGCGCGATGCACATGCTGGCCTACCCGGCCTGGTGCTTCGCGCTGGTCCACGGGCTGTACGCGGGACGCCAGGCGAAGCCGATCTTCACGATCCTGTACGGCCTGTGCCTGCTGGCGGTCATCGCCGCCCTGGCACTGCGTTCGGCGCCCCGCCCGTTCAAGCGCAGGGTGGCCGCCCAGATCATGGCGATCCTGGGCTCCCAGGAGCGACCGGGCCGCGAGGGCCTGGACGCCAGCCGGGCGCGCCTCGGGGAGTCCACCCTGCCGGGCTACGAGAACCAGTCCGCCGGCAGGCCCGCGCGCGGGGACTCCGGAGTGCCCCCGCAGCGCAGCGCGCCCGGCGCGTCGCCGCTCTACGACGCTCCGGCCAGCCGCACCATGACCCCCGAACCCGCGAACGACGGCTTCGCGGCCGCCTATCGGGCCGTGACGCCCCCGCGCGCGCAGGACCCGTACAACATGGACCAGACCGCGCGGATGGACATCCAGGCCACCGAAGCGATGCCGCGCATGGACGGCAGCACGTCGGGCAGTTGGCCGGTCCCCTCCCCGCCGCCCGTCGGTGAAGCTCCCGTGTCGGCGTACGACCCCATGGCCGACACCGGATACAACATCCCGACCTATGGCAATCCGGGCACAGCCGCGTACGGCATGAGTGATATGTACAACACCGGTGAGTCGAATGCCGCCTATGGCACGTACAACGCGAACGACACGTACAACAGCGGTCCCGCCACTGATGCAAACCCCGGTGCTTCCTATGACTTCGACGCACCGGGTTCGGGCGAACCTTGGAACGCGCCTTCCGGAGGCTTTAAGTGAACGAGGCTCTGCCCGACGTACCCGAAGTCCGCGTGGTGGGGCTTCCCCAGCTCACGTCGGGTTTCGACCTCGTCGAGAGACTTGACCTGCCCATGCACCTCAAGGTGCACGGTCCGCTCGAACCGATGGGCGGCGAGCAGCTCGCACAGCTCTCCGAACGTATTTCCCTCAAGGGCCGCGGCGGCGCGGGTTTCCCCTTCCACAAGAAGCTGCGGTCGGTCGCCGAGAC
Organism: Streptomyces sp. B21-083; assembly: GCF_036898825.1. GTDB lineage: Bacteria > Actinomycetota > Actinomycetes > Streptomycetales > Streptomycetaceae > Streptomyces. The sequence goes on from NZ_JARUND010000002.1 coordinate 3,413,407, forward strand.
GGCGATCCGCCGCGGTGTGCGGCCGGTCGTGGTCGTCAACGCGAGCGAGGACGAGCCCGCCTGCCGCAAGGACACGGTGCTGGTCAACCGTGCCCCGCACCTGATCCTGGACGGCGCCCTGCTGTGCGCGGAGGCCATGGGCGCCCGCACCCTCGTCATCGGGGTGACACGTGAATCCACCCAGCGTTCCATGGAGGCCGCGCTCGCCGAGCGCGGCCTGAACAACGGCCGCCGATCGGCCCTCCGCGCGCGCGTGCAGCGCAATCCGATCCGCATGGTCACCGGCGCCGCCGCCTCACTGATCCGTTCCATCGACGGCGGTCCGGCGATCCCGCCCGGCCGCAAGATCAGCGCCTCGCAGAGCGGCGTCGGCGGCGCACCCACCCTGCTGTCCAACGCCGAGACATACGCCCAACTGGCGATCGCCGCCCGCATCGGGGCCGAGCGCTACTGCAACACCGGCCTGTACGACGAGCCGGGCACCGTCATGCTCACGGTCTCCGGCGCGGTCGCCCGCCCCATGGTGATCGAGGTGCCGACGGGTGTCCCGCTGCGCTACGTCCTCCAGCTCGCCGGCGCCCCGCCGGTCCCACAGGGTGTGCTGACCGGCGGCTACCACGGCAAGTGGATCGACGCGGCGACGGTCAACGAGGCGATCGTCTCGCGCAACTCCCTGGACGCGGTGGGCGGTGCGCTCGGCGCCGGCGCGATCCTGCCGATCAGCCAGGACACCTGCCCGCTGGGCGAGTCCCTGCGTGTGGCCCAGTGGCTGGCCGAGGAGAGCGCCGGTCAGTGCGGCCCCTGTTACCTCGGTCTGCCCGCCGCGGCGCGCGGCATGGCGGACATCCTCAACGGCGGCGGCCCGGCCGCCCTGGAGGCCGTCAAGCAGGTCGCCAAGTCCGTGAAGCGGCGCGGCGCGTGCTCGCATCCTGACGGTTCGGCGATGTTCCTGGAATCGACCATCAAGGCGTTCACGGACGACCTCGCCGCCCATGTCCTCGGAAACGGCTGCGGGAGGCCCGTAGAAGGCGTTCTGCCGCTCTTCGAGGGCGGTCAGACGCCCACGGGTATCCCGGGCGGCCAGGCGGAGGAGGAGAGCGGCCCCAGCCGTCAGAAGATCTACGTCGACTGGACCCTCTGCCGGGGCCACGGCCTGTGCGCCGACATCCTCCCGGAGGTCTTCGAACTGGGCGCCGACGGCTTCCCGACCGTCGCGCAGGCGAAGGTGCCCCGGTACGCGGAGGCGAAGGCGCTGCGCGCGGTGCGCCGCTGCCCGGCGCTGGCGCTGCGTCTTGAGGAGGACACCAGGGCCTCGGCCCCCGACCGTCTGCCGGTCCTCTCCCAGCGCGGCGGCAGGGGCCGCCGCGCCCTCGGCAGCGGTCGCTGAGACACCCGGAAGCAACCACGGCGGGCCCTCGATCAGTCGAGTGGCCCGCCGTACGCGTTCCTCCTGCACCCGCCGTGCACTCCGCGCACCCAAACGACGAAGGCGGGCCATCCTGTTCGGATGACCCGCCTTCAACTTCTGTGGAGCTAAGGAGAATTGAACTCCTGACCTCCTGCATGCCATGCAGGCGCTCTACCAACTGAGCTATAGCCCCTCGCGGCCTTCTGCCGGGTTTCCCCGGCGGCGACGCCAACATTACCGGTCCCCCGGTGCAGCACCAAATCGTTTCCGTCGCCCCCGGCAGGGGTACCGGGGGTCAGGCCGTGACGAACGAGTAGAACCGTTTGAGGGTGCAGTGCTCCTCGAGGAGCCGACCGTAGATCGGCTCGCCCTCCAGCTCACGGTAGGTCTCGATCGGGTCGCCTTTTATGATCAGCGCCCGCGCGCATTCCTCGCACCAGTACTGGTAGTCGTGGTTCACCGGCTCCATGTCACGGACGATGGGCGTACCACTGCCGCACCAGTCGCATTTCCTCCTGTGTGCACCCATCGATCAGCTCCAGCTGTGGCCGCAGGCCGTGCACACGTAGGAAACGCCACCGTTGTCACCGAGCACCTGGGCGACATGGCCGGAACCGCAGGAAGGACAGCTGAGACGGGTTCTTCTGCCCCGTATGACTGCCGCTTCAGAGAGGTGACCGACCTCCCTGAGGATGCTCGCAGGCATCGCAACTCCCTCCCGTCGGGCCGCGCCCCCTTCCGGCCGTTTGATTCTGCCACGGCCGGGCCAATACGGTCAGCGACGCCTTCGTACCAGTCCGGACACGGCACCCACCGAGGCCGTCGGAGCCGGCGTGAACGCGCACGCAAGTAGAGCTTCCGGAGAGGTATACGCCTCCGGGCCCCCAAGTGACTCAAGCGGGGCGAACGAAAAATCCCGCCCCCCGGAGGGGGCGGGACCTTGACCGACCGACCATCTTCTGTGGAGCTAAGGAGAATTGAACTCCTGACCTCCTGCATGCCATGCAGGCGCTCTACCAACTGAGCTATAGCCCCGTCTGTTCTTCCCGCCCGGCGGGGCGAACAAGAAGAACTTTAGCCTGCGGCCTGCCGGAAAGTGAAATCCGGGTCAGTCGTCGTCGCCGAGCACGGGTTCGGGCAGTGTGCCGGCGTTGTGCTCAAGGAGACGCCAGCCGCGGGCGCCCTCACCGAGGACGGACCAGCAGCAGTTGGAGAGACCGCCGAGGCTCTCCCAATGGCGGGACTCCAGGCCGAGCAGGCGCCCAATGGTGGTCCGGATGGTGCCACCGTGACTGACGACCACGAGGGTGCCGTCCTCGGGGAGCTTCTCGGCGTGCCGCAGCACCACGGGGGCGGCTCGGTCGGCGACCTCGGTCTCCAGTTCACCGCCGCCTCGGCGGATCGGCTCACCGCGCTTCCACGCGGCGTACTCGTCGCCGTGGCGGCCGATGATCTCCTCATGCGTCAGCCCCTGCCAGACGCCCGCGTACGTCTCCCGAAGGCCCTCGTCGTGCGTCACCGTGAGGTCGGTGAGCTCGGCGAGTTCGCGGGCCGTGTACGCAGCGCGCCGGAGGTCCGAGGCGACGATCGCGTCGGGCTTCAGCGAGGCGAGCAACCGGGCGGCGCGACGGGCCTGACCGATGCCGGTCTCGGTGAGCTCGACGTCGGTCGTGCCCTGGAAGCGCCGCTCCACGTTCCACGACGTCTGGCCGTGACGCCACAGGATGAGGCGGCGGCCCTGGCCCGGCTTGCGGCCGGTCCCGGCGGACGAGGGTGCGGTCACCGCAGGCCTCCGAAGTCGGCGGGGTCCTCCTCGGCCTGGAGCTTGGCGTGCTCGGCGGCCTTGCCGCGGGTGGCCTTGGCGTCGGCGGGCAGCTCCAGCTCGGGGCAGTCCTTCCAGAGCCGCTCCAGGGCGTAGAAGACGCGCTCCTCGCTGTGCTGGACGTGGACGACGATGTCGACGTAGTCCAGGAGCACCCAGCGGGCCTCGCGGTCACCCTCGCGGCGGACCGGCTTGACGCCGAGTTCCTTGCCGAGCCGCTCCTCGATCTCGTCGACGATCGACTTGACCTGGCGGTCGTTGGGTGCGGAGGCCAGCAGGAAGGCGTCCGTGATCGACAGCACGTCGCTGACGTCGTAGGCGATGATGTCGTGCGCGAGCTTGTCGGCAGCCGCCTGCGCGGCGGCGGAGATGAGCTCGATGGAACGGTCAGTGGCGGTCACTACAAGGCTTTCGGTCGGCGGTCGGGAACCCGTGCGGGTTACCCAAGGGTCTCACGGACGGCCGACGCCACCCCACGTCATTACGGGATCACACCCCGGGCACCCACTGGGGGCCCGGGGTGTGCGCGGTCACGAGGCCGGCTTGTAGTCCTGGCCGAGGATCACGGAGACGTCCGCGTTCGAGAAGACCGTGCCCTTCTTCACCGTGCTCGTGGGCAGCCCCAGCGTCTTGGCGGTCTCGACGGCGTTCTCCTTGTCGGCGGCGTCGCCGTAGGTGACCAGGGAGGTGGCGCGCGCGGTGTCGGCCGTACCGGCCTCCAGGAAGGTGAAGCCGCCGTTCAGGAGCACGACGCGGGCCTTCTCGGTGTCGCCCTTGTCGCCGGTGGCGTTCTGGACGGAGACACGGACCGCGGCGTCCTTCTCGGGGCTCTTGGCGGTGCCGCCGAGCACGGTCTTCACGACCGAGGAGCCGGCCTGGGCGCTCAGGGTGCCGTCCCCCTGGACCGGCAGCAGCGCTGTCTTGTAGTCGCCGCCCTTGGCGAGGTCGGCGAGCCTGGCGAGGAAGCTGCCGAGGTCCTTGTCGGTCAGCGAGGGGTCGAGGATCTGCGCCAGCGTCTGCACGGTGACCGTCGCCGCCTGGGCGTCGGAGGACAGTTTGCGCAGCACTCCCTGCATGACCTGCCCGAACCGCTCCAGCTGGGCGTCCTGAGTCTCGCCGCGGGCGAGGTAGGTGGCGTAGGCGACGGCCATCTTGCCGCTGAGGGTCTGGGCCTCGCCCTTCTTCACGAGGGGCGCCGTGCCCTTCTTGGCGGCCGGGTCGGGTACGTCCGCGTTGGTGTCGATGTCGATGTTGCCGACCAGCTCGACGAGGTTCTGCAGGTAGGGGGTGTCGAGCCGCCAGGTGCCCTCGATGTCGGTGCCGAGGACGGTGTCGAGCGCGTCGCGTGTCCCGGAGGAGCCGTCGTCTTCGACGGACTTGGCGAGCGTGGTCGTGGAGCCGTCGTCGTCGGTCAGAGCGAGGGAGTTGGGCAGCAGCACCGTGGTGCCCTGCTTGGTCGTGGAGTTGTCGACGAGCAGCACCGTGGAGGTGCCGCCCTTCTTGGTGTTGTGCAGGTGGACGACGACGACGTCCCGTTTCTGGGCCCCCGCGGTGGTCGCCCCGCCGGTTCCGCTGGCCGCGGACGATGCCCCCGGCAGCTTCCCCGCGTACCAGAGATAGCCGGCCCCGCCGACCGCCACCATGGCGAGGACGACGATCAGGGCGATGGCGCGACCGCGTGCGCGGCGCTTGGCCTCCTCGCGTCGCTCGCTGCGGTTCTCGGTGAAGTCCAGCCAGTCGATGACATCCTCGGAGTCACCGGTGGGCTCCTCGACGAAGGCGAACTGCTGGGTGCTGTAGTCGCGTTCACCCAGGACCTGCGAGGCCTCCTGGGCCCTCTGGGCCTGCGGGACGTCGCCTTCGACCGGGCCGCCCTGCTGCGGAACGTAGGCGGCAGGCGCTGCCTGCGCGGTGCGGGCCGTCGGCACCGACGGCGGTGCCTGCTCGGCGACCCGGGGCTGCTGCCCGCTGTTCGCCGGCTGCCCGTAGGGGTCGTACCCGGTGGCCGGGTTTCCGGCGCCGTACGGGTCGTACGAGGTGGCGGGCTGCTGCTGTCCGGTCGCGTACGGGTCGTAGCCGTACCCCGCGTATCCCTGCTGCTGGGGGACCTGCTGCGCGTACGGGTCGTACGGCTGCGGGTTCGGCTGTGTCTGCTGCTGTTGCTGGTACTGCTGCTGGGGTGACGGCACCTGCTGGTACACAGGCCGGCCGTAGTCGTCGTAGCCGGCGAGCTCGTACTGCTGGTCGCCGTCGTACCCCGAGTCGTGTCGGTCGTTCACCGGTGCCCCTCTCGGCTCACTCGCCGCGGTACAGCTCGCGCTTGTCGATGTAGCGCACCACACCGTCCGGAACCAGATACCAGACCGGGTCGCCCTTGGCGACCCTCGCACGGCAGTCTGTGGACGAGATGGCCAGGGCGGGAACCTCGACGAGCGAGACACCGCCCTCCGGGAGTCCCGGGTCGGTCAGGGTGTGGCCGGGCCGGGTGACTCCGATGAAGTGCGCGAGGGAGAACAGTTCTTCGGCGTCGCGCCAGGTGAGGATCTGGCCGAGCGCGTCGGCGCCCGTGATGAAGAACAGGTCCGTATCGGGGTTGAGCGCTCGCAGGTCGCGCAGGGTGTCCGTGGTGTACGTCGGCCCACCGCGGTCGAGGTCGATGCGGCTGACCGAGAACTGGGGGTTCTCGGCGGTCGCGATGACCGTCATCAGATAGCGGTCCTCGGCCGGCGACACGCTGCGGTCGGTCTTCTGCCACGGCTGTCCGGTCGGTACGAACACCACCTCGTCGAGGTGGAACTGCGCGGCGACCTCGCTGGCCGCCACGAGGTGCCCGTGGTGGATCGGATCGAATGTCCCGCCCATGACACCGAGGCGGCGCTTGCCGGGGTTCGACGGACCGTTACCGAGCACGCGCCGGAGCCCCGGACGGCTCTTCGCGTCGCGCGCCGGACGGTCGACGGCGTTGTCCGCCGGACCGGTAGGCATGTCCTGCTCTCCCATGCGGCAGACCCTACCGGCCCGGCCGGAGGGCACCGGCCGCGGCGTCCGAACCCTCCCGGACCCGACTCAGCGGTCGCGGTTGAACCGGGTGGTGATCCACAGCAGGAGCAGCAGGACGAAGAGGGCGCCGCCACCTGTGAGGTAGGGGCTGAGACTCTCGTGGTTGCCGCCGTGCTCCTCGCCCTCGGCTGCGAGGGTGACCAACTGGGCTGCGGTGCTGTGGAAGCTCATCTTCGGCAGGACCTATCCGGTGAGGGCGGGATAAAGACGTCGGCCCATCGTAAGCGTGCCCTGCGACGAGGATCACGCCGACTCCGCCGTCAGCTCCGGGGAGGGACCGGCGGGGGAACTTCCGGCCCGTCTCAGTCGTCCTTCTGCCTGTACCCCCGCAGCAGGAACCACGCGGTCAGGATGCAGCCGAAGAACATCACGATCAGCACGACCCGGAGCAGATCGCCGGATCCCTGCTTCTCGGCGGCGCTCGCGGCCTCGGTGATCCAGTCGGTTACGGGGGTGTGGTCCATCGGATCGCTCCTTAGGGTGTGCTGCCCCGCCACGGTATCTCCGCCTAGGCTGGACTCCACTTCGGGGGGCACATAGGGCAATCAGACGCGTGGGGGAACACATGTCCGACGACAGCCGTGACAGCAACGGGCAGGGGCCCGAGGGCCACGAGAACGTGCCCAGCAGACAGCGCACCCGTTTCCCGGGGATCTCCTCACGGGCGTACGAGCACCCGGCCGACCGCTCCGCCCTGGTCGCCCTGCGCAAGCTCAGCGGGTTCGACACCGTCTTCAAGGCGCTCAGCGGGCTGCTTCCCGAGCGCAGTCTGCGGCTGCTGTTCCTGTCCGACTCCGTGCGCGTCTCGGACCAGCAGTTCGCCCACCTCCACGCCATGCTGCGCGACGCCTGCCACATCCTGGACCTGGAGAAGGTCCCGCCGATGTACGTCAACCAGGACCCGCAGCCCAACGCCATGTGCATCGGTCTGGACGAGCCGATCATCGTCGTCACCACGGGCCTCGTCGAGCTGCTCGACGAGGAGGAGATGCGGGCCGTCGTCGGGCACGAGGTCGGACACGCCCTCTCCGGGCACTCCGTCTACCGGACGATCCTGCTGTTCCTGACCAACCTGGCCCTTCGTGTCGCCTGGATCCCGCTCGGCAACATCGCGATCATGGCGATCGTCACCGCCCTGCGCGAGTGGTTCCGCAAGTCGGAGCTGTCCGCCGACCGCGCGGGACTGCTCGTCGGCCAGGACCTCAAGGCCTCGATGCGCGGCCTGATGAAGATCGCCGGCGGCAACCACCTGCACGAGATGAACGTGGACGCGTTCCTCGCCCAGGCGGAGGAGTACGAGGCGGGGGGCGATCTGCGTGACTCCGTGCTGAAGATCCTCAACGTCCTGCCCCGCACCCACCCCTTCACCACCGTGCGCGCCGCCGAGCTGAAGAAGTGGGCCGAGTCCCGGGACTACCAGCGGGTCATGGACGGCCACTACCCGCGCCGCACCGAGGACAAGGACACCTCGGTGTCCGGCTCCTTCCGCGAGTCGGCGGCGAGTTACGCGAGCAATGTCAAGAACTCCAAGGACCCGCTGATGAAGCTGGTCTCCGACATCGCCGGCGGGGCGGGCGACCTCGGCGGCAGGGTGCGAAGAGGCTTCGGCAGCTCCACCGGTTCAACACCTCCGCGAGACGACTCGTCTCCGGGCGACTAAGCCCACCTAGGGGCGCGGGGAACTGCGCGACAAGCCCCACCGGGCCCGCACCCGGCGAACCACCCCAGACACCCTCGCGCCTCCGGCCTCACACCGTCGGCTGCACCCCCGCCGCCAGCGAGCCGCACAGCGCCGCCGTGCCGCCCGTGGCATACGGATCCGTCCCGGCCGGTCCACCCGCCTTGGCGGTCTGGCCGGCCAGCATCGGCCTCAGGTAACCGACGGAGTCCTCCGCGCAGGACAGCGGTCCGGCCTGGACGTAGGAGACGACCAGCCGGACCTGGTGCATGCGCAGGTCGGCGCGGTCGAAGCTGAAGTGCAGCTCGCGCCGGACGGTGAACAGGGACGCCTGCGCCTGTTCGCCGGCGCCGGTGGGCCGCAGCGCGTACACGAAGGTGTGGTCCGCCACGACCTCCAGGGTCGCCGAGTCGGTCTCCGTGGCCCGCAGGGTGCCCCGTACGCGAATCCTGTCGTCGGCCAGCTGTGCGCGGGAGGGGTCGAAGCGGACCAGCCATCCGGTGGGCGCGTGCCTGCCGTCGGCGGTCGGTTGGTCGAAACTCTGGTCGAACTGGTCGAGTTGGTCGGGATCGAGCATCACCCGCACGGCTCGGACCTCGCCGCCGGTGAGCACCTCCGGATAGAGCGAGGACTCGACCAGGTAGTCCTTGGCGGCGGTGAGGGCGGTGACGACCTGGCTGTCCGAGAAGTGCTCGGTGCGTCGCGTGGCGGGCAGGGCGATGCCCTCGGCGCCTATGCCGAACTGTGCCGCCGGACTATGTGCGAACAGTTGTTCGGGGTCGGTGGTGCCGGGCACGGCGCCCTGTGGCGCGAGGGGGATGACGGTCATCCGCAGCGGCTCCGAGGCCGGCTCGGCGACCGGGCTCTGGTAAGGGTTCCGTACACCCATGTAGATCGCGGTACCGAAGGCGACGGCGATCAGCAGCACGAGGATCAGCGCTTGCCGGGACAGCCCCCGGTGCAGGGGCTGGCGACGGCGTACGGCCGGTGCGTGGTCGTCCAGGCGCTCCTGCGCGGAGAACTCCTGAAGCCGGGCAGCGCGGACGAACGACTCGTCGAAGACGACGGATCGGTACTCGTCCTCGCCGCCACCAGGGGCAGCCTCGGGTGTCCCCTCAGGTGGGTCTCCTGGTCCGCCCATACCTTCAGAGTAGGTCTCCGGAAGCCTCGGTAAACGCCCCGCTGCACGACAGTTCTGACAGGTTCCCACCAGGAAGGGACAGTGCGCGGGCGCATTCGGGTCAGGGAGTGCGGGGGAACGCGGACACGGCCGGCCGGGAGTAGTCGGCCGAAGCGGACGGCGCCGTTTTGCCGCCCTGCTCAAGATTGGTCGAGGCGGGCGGCGGCACCTGCTCCTGGCGCCCGGAGGACGACCCCCGGTAGACCGCCGTGAAGGCCAGCGCGACCATGCCGATCCCCATCACGAGAGCGAGCATCCAGGCGACGGGGCGGTGCCAGCGGGAGACCTGTTTGCCGTGTGCGCCCGGAGCGCCGTAGCGGCCCTCCAGGATGTCGGCGTCGTCCAGGTCGTCGAGATCCCGGCCGTGGCCGTAATAGGCGGGGTCGTCGGACCCGAAGCCGTCGTCGTGGCGCTCGTCTCTGAGGCCTCTGGCGTGCGCCCGGCGCGCCTCGGCCTCGGAGGCCTCCGCTCTCGCCTGCGCTGCGGCAAGGAGGCGTTCGACGGCGGTCGGCTCGTGCACCACGGCCGCCTGTACGAAGGCCTCGTCGAAGACCACGGAGGCGAACTCTTCGTCCGGCACCCCGCGGTCGTGGTCGTCGTCGGGCTCCCAGCCGTCAGGGAAGAACGGCGTGCCCCCCACGTCCTCCGGCACGGATCCAGAGTAGACCGGGGGGGTCAATTTGGGCAGACGGTAGGGAAATTCAGCTACTGGATGAGATGCGTTTCATGCGTCGCCGGCCGCCGTCGCACGCGCCGACCCGCCGGGGCACAGCGCCGGGTGTACGCCCCCCCGTCCGCCGGGCGCCCCGGCGGACGGACCCGCGATCACGCCCCTCAGCGGCGGATATGCCCGTCGCCGGTGACGATGTACTTGGTGCTGGTCAGCTCCGGCAGCCCCATCGGCCCGCGCGCGTGCAGCTTCTGCGTCGAGATACCGATCTCCGCGCCGAAACCGAACTGACCGCCGTCGGTGAAGCGCGTCGAGGCGTTGACGGCGACCGTCGTCGAGTCGACCAGCTGGGTGAAGCGGCGGGCGGCCTGCTGCGAGGTCGTCACGATCGCCTCCGTGTGCCCGGAGGTCCACAGCCGGATGTGGTCGACGGCCCGCTCCAGCGAGTCGACGACGGCGGCGGCGATGTCGTACGACAGGTACTCGGTCTCCCAGTCCTCCAGCGTCGCCTCGACCACCGTGGCCTTCGAGTCCTTCGCGTACGCCAGCACACGCTCGTCGGCGTGCACGGTGACCCCGGCCTCCGCCAGCGCGTCCAGGGCGCGCGGCAGGAACTCGGGGGCGATGTCCTGGTGGACGAGGAGGGTCTCGGCGGAGTTGCAGACGCTCGGGCGCGAGGCCTTGGAGTTGATCAGGATCTCGATCGCCATGTCGATGTCGGCCTGTGCGTCCACGTACACATGGCAGTTGCCCGTGCCGGTCTCGATGACGGGAACCGTCGACTCCTGGACGACGGTCCGGATCAGGGAGGCGCCGCCGCGCGGGATCAGTACGTCGACCAGGCCGCGGGCGCGCATCAGTTCCCGTACGGACTCGCGGTTCTCGCCGGGGACGAGCTGCACGGCGTCGGCGGGCAGGCCGGCGCCGCCGACGGCGTCGCGCAGCACCCGTACCAGGGCGGCGTTCGACTCGTGCGCCGAGGACGAGCCACGCAGCAGCACCGCGTTGCCGGACTTCAGGCAGAGGGCGGCGGCGTCGACCGTCACGTTCGGGCGGGCCTCGTAGATGATGCCGACGACACCCAGCGGGACGCGGACCTGGCGCAGGTCGATGCCGTTGGGGAGGGTGGACCCGCGGACGACCTCGCCGACCGGGTCGGGCAGCGCCACCACGTCCCGGACGTCGGAGGCGATGGCGCGCACCCGCTCCGGGGTGAGGGTCAGCCGGTCGATGACCGTCTCGCTGGTGCCGGCCTCCCGCGCGCGGGCGATGTCCTTGGCGTTGGCCTCGACGATTTCGCTCGTACGGACCTCCAGCGCGTCCGCGACGGCGAGGAGCGCGTCGTCCTTCTCGGCCCGCGGAAGGGGGGCGAGGTCGGCGGCGGCGGCCTTGGCACGGTAGGCGGCCTGTGTGACCGGGGACATCGAGTCGTACGGCGAAAGCGTGGGCATGAGGGAAAGCGTAGTGCGCCGGACGGAACCGTCCACCGGCTATCCCAAACCCCGAGACAAGCCCCGGAGAGCCCGCAAATCCGCCGGACGGGCCTGGAAACCAGCTAGAAGGGGTGGACGCCCACCGGGGTCGCCGGCAGCGGGCCGAAGCCCTCGGCGATGCGGTAGTGGTAGGTCTCGCGGTCGATGACCTCCAGACCGACGATCTCCCAGGGCGGCAGCTTCGCGGTCTGGCGGTGCTCGCCCCACAGACGCAGGGCGACGGCCGCGGCGTCGTGCAGATCGCGGGCCTCCTCCCAGTAGCGGATCTCCGCGTGGTCGTTGGCGTATCTGCTGGTCAGCAGGAAGGGGTGGTCGTGAGCGAGCTGTTCCAGACCGCGCCGGACCTCCTTCAGCGGGGCCTCGGCGCCGGAGACGCTGAGCGTGACATGCCACAGGCGCGGCAGGTCCTTCGGCTCCTCGAACGCCTCCTCGAAGCGGGCGCCCGCCGCGACGCTGGTCAGGGCGCGCTCCTCGCCCACCTTGCGGGAGGCGGTTCCACCGCGGGACGTCGCCGCCCCAGGGCGCACTCGTCTCACGGCGGCCTCCTTCACCCGATGGTCGTGCGGAATCTCCCTGAAACAGAGAGAAGCAGGTGCGCACGCTTCATGGGGCACTTTTGCGGAACGTCCACCTCACGGCGGGCGGAATTACGGGGCGTTCCCCCTGTTTTCGGCCTTTGCGGGACTGAAGTCAAAAGGGAAGGCTGATGTGACTCAGGGGTTCAGGATGACCAGGTCGTCCCGGTGTACGACCTCGCGCTCGTACGCGGGGCCCAGTTCGCGGGCCAGTTCGCGCGTCGACCGGCCGATCAGCTGGGGGATCTCCTTGGCGTCGAAGTTGACGAGCCCGCGTGCGACGGCGCGGCCCGTGCTGTCGCACAGTTCGACCGGGTCACCGGCGACGAACTCGCCCTCGACCGCGGCGATCCCGGCCGGCAGCAACGACTTGCGCCCCTGGACGACCGCGCGCACGGCCCCGTCGTCGAGGCTGAGCGAGCCCTGCGGGGTGGAGGCGTGCTGGAGCCAGAGCAGACGGTCGGCGGAGCGCCTGCCCGTGGCGTGGAAGTAGGTGCCTGTGTCCCGGCCCGTGAAGGCGTCGGCGGCGTGCACCGCACTTGTCAGGACCACCGGGATACCGGCGGCGGCGGCGATCCGGGCGGCCTCGACCTTGGTGACCATCCCGCCGGTGCCGACGCCGGCCTTGCCCGCGCTGCCGATGTCGACATGGGCGAGGTCCGCGGGGCCGCGCACCTCGGCGATCCGGGACGTGCCGGCTTTGCTGGGGTCGCCGTCGTACACGCCGTCGATGTCGGACAGCAGTACGAGGAGGTCGGCCCGTACGAGGTGGGCGACGAGGGCGGCGAGGCGGTCGTTGTCGCCGAAGCGGATCTCGTCCGTGGCGACGGTGTCGTTCTCGTTGACGACCGGGAGGGCGCCCATCGCGAGGAGCTTGTCGAGGGTGCGCGAGGCGTTTCGGTGGTTGGCGCGGCGGCTGGTGTCGTCGGAGGTCAGCAGCACCTGGCCGACCCGGATGCCGTGGCGGGCGCAGGAGGCCGTGTAGCGGGCGATGAGGAGCCCCTGCCCGACGCTGGCGGCGGCCTGCTGGCGGGCCAGGTCCTTGGGGCGCCGGCGCAGGCCCAGCGGGGCGAGTCCTGCGGCGATGGCGCCGGAGGAGACGAGGACGATCTCCTTCTCACCGCCGCTGCGGCTGGTGGCGAGGACGTCGACGAGCGCGTCCACCCGGTCGGCGTCGAGGCCGCCGGCCGCCGTGGTCAACGACGAGGAACCCACCTTGACGACAATCCTGTGGGCCTCTGCGACGGCCTTCCTTGCCCCTGCCACCTGCGTTTCGTCCCCTCGGGTCGTCCGGCTGCGCTGACGCGCAATTTACGCGAACAGGGGGCGCGGGCGTGCGTCGGTCCAGTGGGCGGACGGCGGATCCCACCGCCGTTCCGCACCGGTCGGGCCCCTCAGGTGCGCGCGGTCGCCGCCTGCCGCTGCTGCCCAGCGTTGCGTGCCTCGGCCTTCACCGCGAGGTCCGCCGTCGCGGTGTTGAACTGCTCGATGGACGGCGGCTCGTCGGGGCCGAGCAGATACCGCTTGAGCTCCGCCCGCTCACCGGCCAGCGGATCGGCCGCCGGATCACGCACCGCGTCCAGCAACTGCCCCAGTTCCGCGGCACTGTTGGAGAGGATCACGGCGGCTCGTACGGCGGTGTTCTGCCGCTTGAACTCCTCCGCGCCCAGCGCCGCCGAGTCCGACACGGCGTACGGCTTGCCGCTCGCGATGAAGTCGGAGACCACGCTGGAGATGTCGGAGACCATCGCGTCGGAGACGTTGAAGCAGTCGTACAGCCGCGGTTCGGCACCCGTGACGACCCGGTGCTCCCCGGCGCTGAACGAACGCCAGTACGTGTCGTTCCACTCGGTGCGCAGCTTCGCGATCTCCTCGTGCCGCTCCACGTCGATCACCCCGTCCCGGGTCGCCTCCGCCTCGTCGCCCTTCTCACCGGCGGACCCGGCCAGCTCGGCGAGCCGCGCCTCGATCCGGGCGAGGTCGGCCCTGGCGCCCGTCTGCTCGCCGAGGTCGCCCAGGAAGCGCGGGTCGGCGGCCCGCTCCACCGCGGCCTTCTCGACAAGCGCGGTGATCCGCTCGTGCGCGGCCCTGGCCTCGTCACTGCGGGTGCCGGTGAAGGGGTGCGGCTTGTACAGCACCCGCACGGGCGGGTCGGCCGACACCAGCTCGCGCACGATGTTCTCACCGGCGAGCAGGAGGGAGGTGTTGCCGGGATCGTCGTCCCAGCCTTCCCAGGTGGGCGCGTACAGGACGGTCGGGATACGGGCTCCGGGCGCCCCCCGCGACCCGCGGATGGGCGCCAGCTGGGGCCGCCCGACCTCGACGATGTCCTCGTCCCGCACGCCCACGTCGGCGATCGCGTACCGGTCGCGCCCGGCGCGCCCGGCGACCCACACCTCGTCGTAGGCCTTGCTGAACGGGTTCACGCTGGCGATCTTGTCGCTGTCGCCGTGCCCGATGAAGACGTGCTTCATGGTCGGTACGCGCAACAGGTGGATGTTCTTGCCCACGTTCGCCGCGTAGAGCGCGACCCGGACCGTGCGCAGGTCCAGGTTCATCAGATGGATCCCGCCGGGCACACAGATGACGGGGACGGTCGTGGGCGCGAGGTTCTGCAGTATGACGCGTTCCCGCAGGACGATCAGGGGCCGGGTGTCCAGCTGCTCCATCGTCTCCAGCCACATGTTGACCTGGTACGCCGAGTCCTTGGAGCCGGAGAAGTACAGCACCGTCTGCGGCCGGTACTCGCGCAGCCACGCGTCCGTCGCCGCGAGCACCGTCTCCGCGTCCGGTGGGATGCGGCGCCCCCGGACGTAGGGCGCGAGGGCGGCGACGTAAAGGAACGCCAGTCCGAGGGTGACGCCGACGCCGACCATGCCGTACACCGTCGAGCCGGTCTCGGTGGTGATGAGGATGCCGGTCAGCGCGGCCAGGTCGAGGTGGAGCATCTTCTCGGTGGAGCGGTCCAGCAGGAAGCGCGGCGGGGCGTCGGGGATGGGGATGCGCGAGGCCAGCTCGACGTTGCGGGTGGCGACCGGCATCCGGCGGCGGTTGCGGATCAGCGTGATCAGGGCGCCGTGCGGGGCCTGGAAGCCGTAGAAGGTGATGAAGCAGGCGATCGCGGCGTAGAAGATCACGTTCCTGGAGAGGTCCGCGCGCGCCAGCAGGAGCAGCACCAGCAGTTCCCGGACCAGGAACCGGATGGAGACGCCCGCCCGCACCTTGCTGAGGCGGTTGACCAGATAGCTGCCCCGACGGTGGAGATAGTGGTCCGCCAGATAGGTCACTGCGGCGGCGGCGGCGAAGGCGGGCACGCTCGGGAGGAGCGCGGCCAGCATGAGACAGGGGAAGCCCAGCATCATGAGGACCGCCGCGGCCAACTCGGCCGGGCTGCCCACCCGGGCGACGCGAATAGCAGTGGAGATCAAGGGGAACCTGTATCTGGGAAAGTACCCGGGAACAATCTGAAATTACTCGGGAATTATCTGGCTGTCTGTCCGTTGGTTTTCGTGAATTTGGTGTGGATTTTATGCCAGGTCGTCGTTCTGCCGGTCGAGAACGCTGGCGAGTGCCTGTTCGAAACCCGAGGCCCGGCCGGCCACGGCTGTCGGGTCCTGCTGGCGGACGTCGATGACATGCCCGGTCAGCTCGGACAGCAGCACGTCCAGCGAGGTACGGGCCACCGCCTCGGAGGACAGCAGCGAACCCGCGGGCTCCTGGCCGAAGGCCTTCGTACGCATCGGCGTGGCCGTGCGCTCCGGGTTGACGCAGTTGACGCGGACCCCGTCACCGGCCCACTCGTCCGACAGGGCCTGGGTGAGGTTCACCATCGCGGCCTTGGTGGAGGAGTAGAGGCTGTACTCGGCCCGGCCGCGCGTGTAGCTGCTGGAGGTGTAGAGGAGCAGCTGGCCCTTGGTCTCGGCGAGGTACTTGTAGGCCGAGCGGGCGATCTGCACGGGGGCGAGGTAGTTGACCTTCAGCGCTTCCTCGATGGTCGCGTTGTCGGTCTCGGCGAGCTTGCCGATCCGCAGGACGCCGGCCGTGTTGATGACGTAGTCGATGCGCCCGGTCTCGGAGTACGCCTTGGACAGCGCGTCGTCGACCTCCTCCGGGTTCTCGACGTGCGTGCCCGTGGTCGAGCGCCCGAGGGCGTACACCTTGGCGCCGTACCCCTCGGCCAGCTCGGCGATGTCCTTGCCGATGCCGTAGGACCCGCCGAAGACGACGAGTGTCCTGCCGGTGAGCAACTCTCGGTAGGCCTCCTCGCTCATCTGTTCCGGCGTGGCGGCGGAGGCGAGCTGGAAGAGCTTGTCGGCGATGAAGACATCGACGGGCTGGGTGACCTTCATGTTGTACTCGTCGCCCGCGACAACATGGATCGGCACATCCGGCAGATACCGGAGTACGACCGAACAGTCGTCCGTGGCCTGGAAGTTGGGGTCGCCGGCCGCGACCTCGTAGGCCCGCCGGATGGTCGACAGCTTGAACGCCTGAGGCGTCTGACCGCGCCGCAGCCGCGAGCGGTCGGGGATC
Organism: Streptomyces sp. B21-083; assembly: GCF_036898825.1. Lineage (GTDB taxonomy): Bacteria > Actinomycetota > Actinomycetes > Streptomycetales > Streptomycetaceae > Streptomyces. The sequence goes on from NZ_JARUND010000002.1 coordinate 3,429,826, forward strand.
TCGGTGATGAACTCACCGTCCTCGCCGTGCGTGCGCGTGACGATGATCGTGTCGGCGGAGGGAATGGCGACGTCGACGGCCTGGTAACGCTCCAGGGCGATCACGCAGTCGTCGATGACCCGCTGGGACAGCAGCGGCCGTACGGCGTCGTGGAACAGGACGTTGGCGTCCTCACCGTCGGCCAGGCCCTCCCCCAGGGCCTCGATGGCCCGCTCGGTGGTGTCGTTGCGGGTCGCGCCGCCCTCGATGATCCGGGTGACCTTCTTGAATCCGGCCTTGGCGACGATCTTCTCGACGTCCGGCACATAGCCGGGGGCCATCAGGACGATGACGTCGTCGATCGAGTCCGCGTGCTCGAAGGTGCTGAGGGTGTGCTCGATGACCGCCTTGCCCGCGATCTTCAGCAACTGCTTCGGAATCGACAGACCCACCCGCTGACCGGTGCCGCCCGCGAGGACGACGGCGGTGGTGCGGGGCTTGGCTTTGTGCTGGGACACGGGCGACCTACCTCGGGGCAACGGAGAACCTTGAAATCGTCCCACCTGCCGTTACCGCAGTGCAAGGTGAGCGCCCTCCGTCGCATATGCGTGCGCCACCTGTCATTCACCCGGCACCGCCGGAATGGCTGTGAGGAATGGCACAGAATTGCGTCGGCGATTCCACGGACGGCCGCCCCGCGCCCCCTTTTTTTCGCCGTCAGACCTTCCGCACCCCCGGCTTTCCGGACTCCACATGGAGCTTCGCGAGAGTTCGGGAGGCGGAGGTGGATCTGGTCACGGTGTCCGCGATCCGGACCTGGGCGTCGATACCCGCGCGCCGGATGTCGAAGAGGTGGTAGCCGCGGTGGTTGTCGATGACCTTCCAGTGCGGATTGTCACCCTTCAGCGCGTCCCACTGCTGGTGGAAGGCGACGGCGTCCTGGTCCCCGCCGCTGGATATCGACGTACCCACGAACTCGGAACCGACGACCGCCGAACGGGGATCGGCGAAGTCCCGCTTGAGGTCGCTGATCATGGTGACGTGACGGTCGCCGGAGAGGACCACGGGGTTGCGCACATTCGCGAACTCGGCGAGCAGCGCGTTGCGTTCGACCTGGTAACCGTCCCAGGCGTCGTAGTACCAGAGCTTGCCGTCGCCGATCTTGAGGTCGGTCTCGGCCATCATGATCTGCGAGGCGATGAGGTTCCAGCGGGCCTGCGACCCGTGCAGGCTGCTGCGCAGCCACTGCTTCTGCGCGGCGCCGAGCATGGTCATCGCCGGGTCCTGGGCGCCGGCCTGACTGGTGGCCTGGTCGCTGCGGAACTGCCGGGTGTCGAGCACGTTGAGCCGCACGAGGCGTCCGAAGTCGAGCCGCCGGTGCATCCGTATATGGGGACCGTTGGGCACGGCCGTGGCCCGCACGGGCATGTGCTCGTAGTAGGCCTGGTAGCCGGCGGTGAGACGTGCGGCGAAGGCTTCCGGCGTCTGCTTGTCGGGATCCTGCGGGACGTCCCCGGCGAAGTCGTTGTCTATCTCGTGGTCGTCGAAGGTGACGACGAAGGGTGCGGCGGCGTGCATCGCCTTGAGGTGCGGGTCGCTGTGGTACTGGGCGTACCGGTTGCGGTACTGGACGAGGGTGGTCGGCTCTCCGGAGCCCTCGTGCTTGCGTACGCCGGTGGTCGCGGGCGCGGACTCGTAGATGTAGTCGCCGACAAAGACGACGACGTCCGGGTCCTGCGCGAGCATGTCGGCGTACGGCGTGAAGTAGCCGTGCTGCCAGTTCTGGCAGGAGGCGAGGGCGAGCCGAAGATGGCTGCCGGAGACGAGCTGCCGGGGAGCGGTACGGGTACGGCCCACCGGCGAGAGCTGCCCGCTGGTCCGGAACCGGTACCAGTAGTGCCGGTCGGGGAGCAGTCCCCGCACATCGGCGTGCACGCTGTGCCCCAACTCGGGCCGCGCCCAGGCATATCCGCGCTTCACCTTGCGCCGGAACCGGGAGTCCTCGGAGATCTGCCACTCCACGACCACGGCCCGGTCGGGCATTCCGCCACCGTGGAGCGGGTCGGGAGCGAGCCGGGTCCACAGCACGACACCGTCGGGCAGGGGGTCCCCGGAGGCGACCCCGAGGCTGAACACCCCGGCGGGCAACGGGCTCTGCGCGGCCCGAGCGGTCCCGGCCAGCAGCAACTGCCCGGACGCGGCGGCCCCGACGACGCCGGCACCGACAGCCATAAACCGGCGTCTGCCGGGCGAAACGACTCCACTCACCGTCGAACTCCGTTGCCTGGGAGGCCTCTTGGACCTACGGAAGCTCCCATGGCAGCGTAAGCACACGGACAAACAGGAGACCCCTGAGGAATGAACAGGGGGTGATCATAGGAAATGACTTTTACAGACCCACGGGCGGGGTCTCATTTACAGCGCCGCCGGCACCTTCAAGCGCCGACCCGCACCTCCAGCCCGTCCGGCGTTTGAGGACAAGGCCCGTTCAGGGCCGGAGGGGGGTCTGGGGGCGCAGCCCCCAGGAACAGGATGGGACGGGTAGGGGCGGCGGGGGCGAAACACCCCACCGCCCACCCCACCGAACCCCTTAGAACGGCTCGAAGTCGTCAAACTCCTGCTGCGCGTCATCCCGCTCAGCCTGCCGATCCCGCCGCCGCTGCGCAGCAGGCCTCGGCTCCTCCAGGCGATGGTCCTCACCACGCCGCCCGAGCATCTCCGCCCCGGCCATGACCGTCGGCTCCCAGTCGAACACCACGGCGTTGTCCTCGGGACCGATGGCGACGCCGTCCCCGGCCCGGGCACCCGCCTTCATCAACTTGTCCTCGACGCCCAGCCGGTTGAGCCGGTCCGCGAGATAGCCGACCGCCTCGTCGTTGCTGAAGTCGGTCTGCCGCACCCAGCGTTCGGGCTTCTCGCCCCGCACGCGGAAGAGTCCGTCCTCCTCCTGGACGACGGTGAAGCCCGCGTCGTCGACGGCCTTCGGCCGGATGACGATCCGGGTCTCCTCGTCCTTGGGCTTGGCGGCCCGCGCCTGCCCGACGACCTCGGCAAGCGCGAACGACAGTTCCTTCAGCCCGATATGGGCGACGGCGGACACCTCGTACACCCGGTATCCACGGGCCTCCAGCTCGGGTCGCACCATCTCGGCGAGGTCCAGACCGTCCGGCACGTCGACCTTGTTCAGGACCACGATGCGCGGCCGGTCCCCCAGCCCCCCGTACTGCTTCAGCTCCTCCTCGATGATGTCGAGGTCGGAGACGGGATCGCGCTCGGACTCCAGCGTCGCCGTGTCCAGCACATGCACGAGCACACTGCACCGCTCCACGTGCCGCAGGAACTCCAGCCCGAGTCCCTTGCCCTGGCTGGCCCCGGGGATGAGCCCGGGCACGTCGGCGATCGTGTAGACCATGGCCCCAGCGGTCACGACACCCAGGTTGGGCACAAGCGTCGTGAACGGATAGTCGGCGATCTTCGGCTTGGCGGCACTCAGCACCGAGATCAGCGACGACTTGCCGGCGCTCGGGTACCCCACCAGCGCCACGTCGGCGACGGTCTTGAGCTCCAGGACGATGTCCCGCAGCCCCCCGGGCACACCGAGCAGCGCGAAACCGGGCGCCTTGCGCCGGGCCGAGGACAGCGCGGCGTTGCCGAGCCCTCCGCGCCCGCCCTCGGCGGCGACGTACGAGGTCCCGTGTCCGACCAGGTCGGCCAGCACGTTGCCGTCCTTGTCGAGAACGACCGTCCCGTCCGGCACCGGCAGAACCAGGTCCTGTCCGTCCTTGCCGGACCGGTTGCCGCCCTCGCCGGGCTTGCCGCTGGTCGCCTTGCGGTGCGGGGAGTGGTGGTAGTCGAGCAGCGTGGTGACGGACTGGTCGACGGTGAGGATCACGTCACCGCCGTGTCCGCCGTTGCCGCCGTCGGGCCCGCCGAGCGGCTTGAACTTCTCACGGTGGACGGAGGCACAGCCGTGACCTCCGCTACCCGCGGCGACATGCAGCTCGACGCGGTCCACGAAGGTGGTCATGGGATGTGCCTCCAGTTACGTACGGAAATCTCTGCGCAGAAATCTCTGCACAGTTGAAACACGCGAAAGGCGGACCCGCTTCCCGTACGGGAAGTGAGGTCCGCCTCGCGAAAGAACCGATCAGGCGACCGGAACGATGTTCACGACCTTGCGTCCACGGTGGGTACCGAACTCCACCGCACCGGCGGCCAGCGCGAACAGCGTGTCGTCCTTGCCACGGCCGACGCTCGCGCCGGGGTGGAAGTGGGTGCCACGCTGGCGGACCAGGATCTCACCGGCGTTGACGACCTGACCGCCGAAGCGCTTCACGCCGAGCCGCTGGGCATTTGAGTCGCGACCGTTCCGAGTGGACGATGCGCCCTTCTTGTGTGCCATGTCTCAGTCCCTACCCTTACTTCGCAGCCGCGGGGATCTCAGTGACCTTGATCGCCGTGTACTGCTGGCGGTGGCCCTGACGACGGCGGTAACCGGTCTTGTTCTTGTAGCGAAGGATGTCGATCTTGACGCCCTTGTGGTGGTCCACGATCTCGGCCTGAACCTTGATCCCGGCCAGCACCCAGGGGTCGCTGGTCACGGCGTCGCCGTCGACAACGAGCAGGGTCGAGAGCTCGACCGTGTCGCCAACCTTGGCAGTGGAAATCTTGTCAACCTCAACGATGTCGCCGACAGCAACCTTGTGCTGGCGACCACCGCTGCGCACGATGGCGTACACGCAGATCTCACTCTCTTGCTCGGGATCGACACCCCCGCAGTCCAGCCGCCCGGCAAAAGCGAGTGGCCTCTCCCGCCGCACCGAAATGCCCGGCGCTCAGGAGGACGAGGTTTACGGGGATGTGGCGTGTCACGGAAAAACTATGGACACGCCGACGCTCAAGATTACGGGCCCGACCTGAACGGGTCAAACCGAGCCCTCATCCCCCGCCCACGAGGCTCGCAAACCCCCCGACGACGGCGGCGGCCCGCCCGGAGAAACCCGGACGGACCGCCGTACCACTGCCGGTCGAACCACTGCCGGCTACCGCACCGGTGCGCGGCCACCGGACTGAGGAAGTCAGTCCTCCGTGGCCGCCGAGACGGACGCCTCGGCCGACTGCTCGGTCGCGGCAGCCGTCCTCTTCGACACCGTCTTCTTCGCCGTGACCTTCTTGGCGGCCGTCGTCGTCTTCTTGGCGGCCGTCTTCTTCACCGCCGCGGTCTTCTTCACGGCGGCCTTCTTGGCCGTGGTCGCCTTCTTGGCGGCGGTCTTGCGCGCCGTCTTCCTCGCGGGAACCGCCTCCTCGGCCTCGGCCTCGGCGGCGTCAGCGGGCGCCGCAGGCTCGGTGACCGTCGCCGGGACGACCATGACGGCCGCCTCCGCGGAGGAGGTCGGCGCGGTGGCCTTGCGCACGGCACGTCGCCGCGGCCGGGCCGGAGCGGCGCTGTCGGTCGCCGGGGCCGCCGCGGTGTCCACGGGTGCCTCGACCGGAGCCGGAGCCGCCACGGGCTCCACCACCGCCTCGACGACGGCCGTCACCACGGTCTCGGCAGCGGCCTCGTCGGCCGCCTTCGGCGAACCGGCCGGCGCCGACACCTTGCGGGTGGCCCGCCGACGCGTACGCCCCTTGGGAGCCGCGTCGTCCTGCACCTCGACCGGCGTTTCGGCGACCGGCGCCTCGACCACCGGATCCTCGACGGCCACGGGCTCGGCGTGAGCCACGGCCTCGGGAACCACGACCGGTGTCACCTCCGGCACCACGTCCGCCTGCGCCTCCACCGGCGCCTCGGCGACGACGGACTCGGCCGTGACGGCATCCGAGCCACGCCCCTGCGACGAACGCCCGTCGGCACGACGGGTGTCCGCCCGCGGCGCCCCGGCCGGAGCCGAGGACCGCCTGCTGGCACGCCGCCTCGAACGGCCACCGCGGCCGGCCGCGGCCTCCGCCTCGGCAGCGCTGCTGTACAGCTCCTCGTCGGGCACGAAGACGGGCGCCGACAGCGCGACGGGCGCCGCGACCTCGGCGGCGACCTCCGCTTCGGTCTCCTCGTAGACGTCAGCCTCTTCCTCGGCCCCGTCGACCAGCACATCGTGCTCGTGGGTGTGCTCGCCCTCGGCACCACCACGGCCGCGCTTCTTGCGCTTGCCGCCGCCTCCGGCGGAGGTCGGCTGCTCCATGTGCACGATGACACCGCGGCCGTTGCAGTGGACGCAGGTCTCGGAGAAGGACTCCAGGAGGCCCTGCCCGACCCGCTTACGGGTCATCTGCACGAGCCCCAGCGACGTGACCTCGGCCACCTGGTGCTTCGTACGGTCACGGCCCAGGCACTCCAGCAGACGCCGCAGCACCAGATCCCTGTTCGACTCCAGGACCATGTCGATGAAGTCGATGACGACGATGCCGCCCAGGTCGCGCAGCCGCAGCTGGCGCACGATCTCCTCGGCCGCCTCCAGGTTGTTCCTGGTGACCGTCTCCTCCAGGTTGCCGCCCTGGCCGGTGAACTTGCCGGTGTTGACGTCGACGACGATCATCGCCTCGGTCTTGTCGATCACCAGCGAACCGCCACTGGGCAGCCACACCTTGCGGTCGAGCGCCTTGGCGAGCTGCTCGTCGATGCGGTACGTCGCGAAGACGTCGACCTCGGAGGTCCACTTCGACAGCCGGTCGACCAGGTCCGGGGCCACGTGGGACACGTACCCGTGGATGGTCTGCCAGGCCTCGTCACCGCTGACGATGACCTTGGTGAAGTCCTCGTTGAAGATGTCGCGCACGACGCGGACGGTCATGTCCGGCTCGCCGTACAGCAGGGTCGGCGCGTTGCCGCCCTTCGACTTCTTCTCGATGTCCTCCCACTGCGCCTGGAGCCGCTCGACGTCACGGCGCAGCTCGTCCTCGCTCGCGCCCTCGGCGGCGGTGCGCACGATGACGCCCGCGTCCTCGGGGACGATCTTCTTGAGGATGGTCTTCAGACGCGCGCGCTCGGTGTCGGGCAGCTTGCGGCTGATGCCGGTCATCGACCCCTCGGGGACGTAGACCAGGTAGCGGCCGGGGAGCGAGACCTGGCTCGTCAGACGGGCACCCTTGTGGCCGATCGGGTCCTTCGTGACCTGCACGAGCACCGACTGGCCGGACTTCAGCGCGCTCTCGATGCGCCGCGGCCCGTGGGCCATGCCCAGCGCCTCGAAGTTGACCTCACCGGCGTACAGGACGGCGTTGCGCCCCTTGCCGATGTCGATGAACGCGGCCTCCATGGAAGGCAGTACGTTCTGGACCTTGCCCAGGTACACGTTGCCGACGTACGAGGTCGACTGCTCCTTGTTGACGTAGTGCTCGACGAGCACGTTGTCCTCAAGGACACCGATCTGGGTGCGGTCGCCGTACTGGCGTACGACCATCACGCGTTCGACGGCCTCGCGGCGGGCCAGGAACTCGGCCTCGGTGATGATCGGAACGCGTCGGCGTCCCTGCTCCCGGCCTTCGCGGCGGCGCTGCTTCTTGGCCTCAAGGCGCGTCGAGCCCTTGATGGACTGCACCTCGTCGCTCGGGTGCTCGTCCCGCTTGGGGCGGGGCTCACGGACCTTGACGATCGTGCGCTCGGGGTCGCTGTCACCCAGCACCGGCTCACTCTCGCCGGAGGAGTCACCGGCACGACGACGCCGACGGCGCCGGCGACGGCTGCTGGCGGAACCGGAACCGCCCGGCTCGTCGCGCTCGTCCTCCTCGGCGTCCTCGTCCACCTGGTCGGCGGTGTCCTCGGCATCCTGCGCGGTCGGCTCGGCGGCGTAGTCGTCGTCTCCGGACTCGCCCTCGGAGTCGGCGGACTCACCACGGCGCCTACGACGGCCACCGCGGCGGCGGCGCCGACGCGAACCGGGGCCTTCCTCGTCGCCGTCGTCGTCCGGGTCGACGCTGTCCTCGGCGGACTCGTCGGCGTCGTCGACGCTCTCCGTGTCCTCCGGCTCCTCGACCACGACGGGCGCGGCGGCCACGGGCTCCTCGTCGCCACCGCGGCGACGGCGCCGGCGGCGCGGTGCGTGCTCCTCGACGGCCTCGGCGACCGGAGCGGCCTCGACGACCTCTTCCTCGACCGCGATTTCCTCAACGTCTTCGGCCGCCTCGGCGGCAGCCGCTGCGGCGGCCCGCTCGGGCGTCTGGAACATCGGCTCGGTGAAGACGGGCGCCTGGAACACGGCGACCGCAGGGCGTGCGGGACGCCGCCCACCCTCGCTCTCGCCGTTCTTGACGGCGGGCGCGGGCGCGGAGAACCCGACAGCGGCCTTGCGGGCGACCCGACGACGCCCACGACGCGGCCCGGCCTCCTCAGCGACGGGCTCGGTCTCGGCCTCGGCCTCCACCTCGGCCGGAGCCTCGACGGCTGCTGCGGGCGCCTCTGCCACGGGAGCTTCCGGGGCGGCTGCCTCGGTCTCGACGGCGGCGGGCGCGGAGACGCGGCGCGTGGCCCGACGACGGGCACGCGGAGCAGGCGCGGCCTCCTCCACGACGGGGGGCGCCTCTACGGCCGCGCTCTCCTCGTCACTCTTCTCACCCTGCTCGCCGCTCTCCTCGGCAGTCGGGGCGGATACGGCGGTCACGGCCGGTTCGTCAACGGCTGCCTCGGCAGCCTTGGCGGGCGCACCGGCGGGCGCGGACGCGCGCCGGGTGGCCCGACGACGCGCACGAGGAGCGGGCGCGGCCTCTTCCTCGGTGGGTCGCTCGGTCTCGGCGGCCTGATCGGCCACGGCGACCTGGTCGACCTCCGCGGCCGGTATGGCCGGCGCGGTGGTCTCGGCCGCAGCGGCGGCCTCGGTCCCGGCGACAGGCGGTCCCGCGGGGCGGGACGCCGCGCGGCGCCGACGGCGCGGCGGCAGTGTGTCGCTGGGGGTGTCGTGTGCGGAACCCTCAGTGGGCTCCGAAGCGGGTTCGGTCGGTTCGAGCATGCGGGCAGTTCTCCCGTCAGGCTCCCGGGCGCCGCACCTGGTCCGGCTTGGGTGCCGGTGACGTCCGCGGCTCGCGCAGTGCGCGGTGCCGCCGTCCGGGGCGCGGGCGCCGCACGGGAGCTCTCTGTGTCCTGTCTCGCCGGTTCCGTACGCCATGTTGCGTACGGCCTGGCGAAAGTCTTGTGGTCGGTGCGCTGCCCGACCCAGGTGGCTCCCGAGTCCGAGGGCGACGCTACGACGTCCGTCCCTTCGCGGGACCTTCCTTACGCCGGCGCCTGCGACGCGGCGGCAGTCGGAGTGGCCATGGAGAGGGCCACCACTGCCTCGCGGTCGGGCGCGAGCGGGTCGGTCACCGTGCCGGTCTCTTCATCGAACAGCCCCTGCGCCAGCCTGGTCACCTCAGCGGGGACCGGCGGCGCGAGGTCGGCCACGGCGCGAAGACCGGACAGAACGTCGTCGGGTCGAACAGCAGGCGTCACGTGCCGAACAACCAGCCGCAGTATCGCACAGGGGTGGTCGGTCGGCCTATCGGCCTGGGGACTGTGCGTCTCAAAATGAGTTTCGACACTTGCGCCAACGCCTGCTTCGCGTGCCTCGAGGTGCGCGACCGCGCCTCGGGCGTCGAAGGTTCGCATGCCGTTCTTGGCGAGGCGCTGGACCTCGACGGTCTCGGCGGCGTTGAACATGTCGACGGCGCGGCGCGCGTCGTCGGGCGCCACACCCTCCAGTCGCAGCTCCCATACGGAAGCCGTGAGCCGGTCGGCGAGCCCGGAGGTCCGGGCCTCGACCGCGTCGACGATGTCGAGCCCGGTGGGCAGCGACTCGTCGAGCAGCTCACGCAGCTTGTCGGGATCGCGCGCTTCGGTGAGCGCGATCTCCAGATACTCCGCCTCACTGCCCGTGCCGGTGGGTGCGGCATTGGCGTACGACACCTTCGGATGCGGCGTGAACCCCGCCGAGTAGGCCATCGGCACCTCGGCACGGCGCAGCGCACGCTCGAAAGCGCGCTGGAAGTCACGGTGGCTGGTGAACCGGAGGCGGCCGCGCTTGGTGTAGCGCAGTCGGATGCGCTGCACCGCGAGTGCGGGCGGCGGGCCTTCGGGCTGTCGCTTGCCCAGTGTCGTTCAGTCCTTCGTGAGTGCGGTCGTACTGCTACCTAGAGTACGTCCGTCGGCGCTTCCTGGTTCCCGCCGGGGCGCGGGGACCGCCTGCGGGCGCTCCTCCTTCGACTCCCCGAAGAGCATCCGGCGGAAGTCGGCGCGTGCCTGCCGTGCCGAGTCGCGTGCCGTGGCCAGCGCCTGCCGGGTGACGCGGCCCACACTGCGCGCGGCCTCGGCGGCGGGCCGCAGAACGGCGTCCCGGACGAAATGCCCGACCGGCGTCAGCACCACCTGGTAGGCCCAGCGCACGGGCTCCACGAAGATCCAACGAAGGAGGGTCCCCAGGAACCGTCCGACAGCGAGCGAGATGTACCCGGCGATGCGCCAGGCATGCCCGAGCGCGGCCCCCACCTCGCGCCCGACCACGGCGAGGGCGCGTCCGAGAGGCGCCAGGACCCAGCGCCACAGGGCGAGTGCGGGCAGCACCAGGAGCAGCCGCAGCACCCAGTGGAGGACGAACCCGATCCCCATGAATCCCATACTCACGAGCCACTGAAGCCCCTGGGCACACCAGACGATCGCCCTGCCGACCGGCGTGAGGACCCACTCGTACAGCCACTTCGCGGGTACGACGACCAGGTACCGAGCGAGCCACGCGACAACGGCGTACAGGCCGAGCCCGACGGCGGCGATCCCCGCCCCGATCCCTCTGAGCGCCCACAGCAGCCCGTGTCCGCCGGGCGTGAGCACGCGCGCGTACACCCACGCGAACCCGGCGCCGATCCCCCGGAACACCCACAGCACTCCGTGTCCCACCGGCGTGAGCACGCGCGCGTAGACCCACACCAGCCCGGCGCCGATCCCCCGGAACACCCAGACGATCCCTTGGCCCAGAGGCGTCAGCACGTGCCGGAAGAGCCACACCAGCGGCACGACGACGAGCGTCTTCGCGAGCCATCCGAGCGCCGTGCACAGGGGCACGACGACGTACCGCCACAGCCCGACGAACGGCCAGACCAGGACGGCCCGCGCGACCCAGGCCAGCGCCCGCCCGAGGGGCCGCAGCACCGCGTCCGTGAGGAGGCGCCCGCCGGCGACCAGCGCGTCCCACACCATCCGTACGGGCACGACCAGCACGAGCACGACGATCCGCACAGGGAGGCGAATCGCAACGACGAGACACCCTTCGGGCTGCCGCTCGGGCTGCCGTGCCTCGGCGGCCGGTTTCTCCAGATCCATACCGACGTAGACGCGCCAACCCCCTGTCCGGATGCGGTGTATCCGAAAAGTGATCAGGACGAGGGACACCGGCCGTAAACATACGACTTTGGTCCTGCCCGCTGCCCGTCGCCCCGGGGACGGTGGATCGCGCCAAGATCGACCGGGTGCTGATGCATGTGCGGTCGCCCTCGGAGGTGCTGGCCCAGTTGCACACCGCCACCCGCTCCGGCGCTCTCGTCGGTCTGGTGGAACCCGACCGGGACACCCTGGCGGTGGACGCGGAGGACCTGGAGACGAGCCGCGCACCCGCTACACCACCGAGAAGGTGGTCCGCCGTGCCACCGTCGGGCGCCGCCTCGCCCGGCTGGCGGTCCGGGCGGGCTTCCGCGTCGAGACCGTGATCGCGACCACCACGATCTTCACCGACTTCGAGCACGGCGACCACACCCTGGGGCTGGGCCGCAACATGCAACAGGCCATGGCGGAGGGCCACATCGACAGCACGCGGGGCGAGGCCTGGTTCGCCGGCCTCGCCCAGAGCCACTACTACGCCTCGTTCACCCTCGTCACGGTGGTCTGCTCCCGTCCGTGACGGCCGCCGGCCGGCCCGGGCACCGCGGCGACCACCTGACCGACCGCGAACTCGCGGTTGAGCACGGTCTGGCGGCGGATCGGCTCGGGCAGGTCCGGCAGGCCCAGCAGCGTGTCGCAGGCCTCGACCGAGGCCGCGTGGTCGCCCACCCAGTAGGCGGTGATGGAGTACTCGAAGAGCAGCCCCCACCGGTACACCCAGGCCTTGGTGAACAGCAGGTCGCCCGGTTCCGGGAGGCCGACGGCATCGCCGAGGAGAGCGTGCGCCGTGCGGTAGCGGCCCTTCAGACGCAGGCGTGAGGCCAGCTCGTAACATGCTTCGAGGCGCCCGGGCCGGGTGTCCCAGGCACGGGAGAACGCGTCCATCGCGCCCGGCCAGTCGTCGGCCCGCTCCGCCCTGAGAAGGCCGGCCTCCAGCAGCGAGCAGTAGACCTCCTCCGGCCAGCCGCCCATCGCCGCCCGCCGCTCGTACATGGCGATCGCCTCCTGGACGTGGCCCAGGTCGCGTTCGGTGTTGGCGAGGTAGAAGACGGTGCGCGTGTTGGTGGGGTCGCGTTCGAGTTCGCCGCGCAGGAGCCGCGCGTCGCGCTCGAACTTGTCGCTGCGGCAGCCGCCGTCGGCGTGGTCCTCGATGACGAGCGCGTCCAGGTTCTCCTGCACGTCGGGCCCGTCCGCCTCGTCCGTGCACGGGTACTCGTGGGTGACGCCTTCGTAGCGCCACGTCCGGTCGGCCCGCATGAGGTGCTTGAAGCGGTGCTGGGTGCCGGGTGTGTCGTACCGCAGCATGTAGGACGTCGCCGTCAGCGGGGGCAGTGGGGCGTCCTGGCGCATGACGTGGTCCGCGTCGAGGGTGAGGAGGTAGTCGGCCTTGCCACGGGCGCGCTGGATGTTGCTGGTCCGGTTGTGCCCGAAGTCGGTCCACGGCTCCTCGTGGAGTTCACCCGGGATGCCGTCGAGCGGTTTGCGGATCAGCTCCTGCGTGCCGTCCGTGGAACCGGTGTCGCAGATGACCCAGTGGTCGATGAGGTGCCGTACGGAGCTCAGGCACCGTTCGATCACCTGCGACTCGTTCTTGACGATCATGCAGAGGCAGAGGGTCTGCTTTTTCACGGCGTCAATGTGGCACAAACCGGATATGCCAGCCTTCGTCCACGCGGAAGGCTCGATCGGCAGGTAACCCATCCGACCCCACCGATTAGTCCTATACGTTGACAAACGCGCGCCTTTCCGACCATATTGCCGGTCCACGCATCGCGCTCAGGTAAAGCTCCCCCTCGCAAGTCATGGCGAGACAAGCCAAGACAAGTCGACACAAGGAGCACACCGATGAGTCCTGAGTACAGGACGCGTTCGCTTCTCGGGCCGCTGGCGCGGGACAGGTTCAAGAAGGCCGGAATGACGGCCTCGCTCGCACTGGTCCTGGCCGCGAGCGTGGCCAGTCCGGCCGCGGCCGCCGCACGCGGCATGGGCGACCACGCCACCGGAGCGAGCCGCTACAGCAGCGGCGGCAAGGACAAGTGCAAGCAGCAGGGGCCGAAGCACCGCGACGCCCTCTCGGCCGCCCAAGGCGGCAAGGACAAGTGCCAGGGCCCGACGGGTCCGACCGGCCCGAAGGGCGCGACCGGCGCCACGGGTCCGACCGGCCCCCAGGGCCAGCCGGGCGTCACAGGGCCCACCGGCCCCCCGGGGGTCACCGGCCCGACCGGAACCATCGCACCCTGTTCCGACATCGACGCACAGCAGAACACGGGCGCCTTCGAGCTCCGCGCCGCGCTGACCGACGGAAGCTACTACGCAGGCATCCGTGACCTCCGCGGGCCCAACCCTGCTCCCCCCTTCCTCTGGACCGACCTCAGCGGCAGGACCAACTACCCCGACAGCGCCGCGACAGGCTTCGCCTGCGGCGCGTCCGTCAATAGGCAACAGGCGAGTGAGCGCATCAAGTTCGACCTCATCACGACCATCGGAACGGTCTACGAGATTCGCTGCGACCAGGTGCTGACCACCACCCCAGCCACCCTGAGCTGCGACGCCGCATGGACGCAGCTCCTGAACACACCGACCACGGGCGCTGACAACAGCTAACCCGGGGAACACGGAAAAGGGGTGTCCGACAGGTCGACGACCGACCTGTCGGACACCCCTTGCGGCACCTCATAACGGGCTGCCACAGACACTCAGTGGCTGTGCCCACTCCCCGCGGGCTGCTTGACCGTCAGCGGCAGCAGTTTCTTGCCCGTCGGGCCGATCTGGATGTCAAGGTCGAGCTGCGGACACACCCCGCAGTCGAAGCAGGGCGTCCACCGGCAGTCCTCGACCTCTGTCTCGTCGAGGGAGTCCTGCCAGTCCTCCCACAGCCAGTCCTTGTCGAGGCCCGAGTCGAGGTGGTCCCACGGGAGGACCTCCTCGTAGGTGCGCTCACGTGTCGTGTACCAGTCGACGTCGACTCCGAAGTCGGGCAGCGTCTTGTCCGCGCAGGCCATCCAGCGGTCGTACGAGAAGTGCTCGCGCCAGCCGTCGAAGCGGCCGCCGTCCTCGTACACCGCGCGGATCACCGCGCCGATGCGCCGGTCGCCGCGGGACAGCAGGCCCTCGACGATGCCGGGCTTGCCGTCGTGGTAGCGGAAGCCGATCGAGCGGCCGTACTTCTTGTCGCCGCGGATCTTGTCCCGGAGCTTCGTCAGGCGCGCGTCCGTCTCCTCGGCGGAGAGCTGCGGGGCCCACTGGAACGGGGTGTGCGGCTTGGGCACGAAGCCGCCGATCGAGACCGTGCAGCGGATGTCGTTCTGGCCGGAGACCCTGCGGCCCTCGGCGATCACGTTCGTCGCCATGTCGGCGATCTGGAGGACGTCCTCGTCGGTCTCCGTCGGCAGGCCGACCATGAAGTACAGCTTCACCTGGCGCCAGCCGTTGCCGTACGCCGTGGAGACGGTCCGGATGAGGTCCTCCTCGGACACCATCTTGTTGATGACCTTGCGCATGCGCTCGCTGCCACCCTCGGGCGCGAACGTCAGACCGGACCTGCGGCCGTTCCTGGTCAGCTCGTTGGCGAGGTCCACGTTGAAGGCGTCCACGCGGGTCGACGGGAGCGACAGCCCGATCTTGTCGTCCGTGTAGCGGTCCGCGAGCCCCTTCGCGATGTCGCCGATCTCCGAGTGGTCCGCCGAGGAGAGGGAGAGGAGGCCCACCTCCTCGAAGCCCGTCGCCTTGAGGCCCTTCTCCACCATCTCGCCGATGCCCGTGATCGACCGCTCCCGCACCGGGCGGGTGATCATGCCGGCCTGGCAGAAGCGGCAGCCGCGGGTGCAGCCGCGGAAGATCTCGACCGACATGCGCTCGTGGACGGTCTCCGCGAGCGGGACCAGGGGCTGCTTGGGGTAGGGCCACTCGTCCAGGTCCATGACCGTGTGCTTGGACACCCGCCACGGGACTCCGGACCTGTTGGGTACGACGCGGGCGATCCGGCCGTCCGCCAGGTACTCCACGTCGTAGAACCCGGGAATGTAGACGCCGCCCGTCTTCGCGAGGCGGAGCAGGACCTCCTCGCGGCCACCCGGACGACCCTCCGCCTTCCAGGCGCGGATGATGTCCGTCATGTCGAGGACGGCCTGCTCGCCGTCGCCGATGACCACCGCGTCGATGAAGTCCGCGATCGGCTCGGGGTTGAAGGCCGCATGGCCGCCCGCCAGCACGATCGGGTCGTCCAGGCCACGGTCCTTGGACTCCAGCGGGATGCCCGCCAGGTCCAGGGCGGTCAGCATGTTCGTGTAGCCCAGCTCGGTGGAGAAGGACAGCCCGAACACGTCGAAGCCCTTCACGGGCCGGTGGCTGTCCACGGTGAACTGCGGGACGCCGTGTTCCCGCATCAGCGCCTCAAGGTCGGGCCAGACGCTGTACGTACGCTCGGCGAGGACGCCCTCCCGTTCGTTCAGCACCTCGTAGAGGATCATGACGCCCTGGTTGGGCAGCCCGACCTCGTACGCGTCCGGGTACATGAGCGCCCAGCGGACGTCGCAGTCCTCCCAGGGCTTGACCGTGGAGTTGAGCTCGCCGCCCACGTACTGGATCGGCTTCTGCACATGCGGGAGCAGGGCTTCGAGCTGCGGGAAAACCGACTCGGCAGACATCGCGGCGTTACCTTCGTGAGCTGACGGGGGATGACCACCAAGCGTAACCCGCCCGGAGGACTCCCCCGCCCGCGTGAAAACCGCTCCGAACCGGTGGGAAACCGGTGCGAAACCGGGTGCTAGACCTCCATCGCGCCCTGAATCGTCCGCCACTCCCCGGGCAGCGCCTCCTCCATCCTCGTGGCCCGCCACTCCTCGCGCCCGTACAGCAGCCCGTAAGTGAAGGTGTTCTCCCCGGCCGCGTGCGCCACGGCGGACAGCTCGCCCAGAGTGACGCGGACCATGACGCTGTCCTGGTGGTCGCCGAGCAGGCTCTGGAGGGACTTCATCGACTTGGTGAGCGTCTTGGCCGGGCCGCCCAGGGCGGGGGTGGCCGCCTCGGCGGCGTAGCGGGTGCGCTTGGCCTTCTTGCGGGCCTCGTGCAGCCCGAGGTCGCGGTCGGTGCCGGGCGGCTGCTCCATGGCTTCCTCGACCAGCGCGGACACCTTCGCGAAGTCCTTGCGTACGGCCTTGGCGAGCCGCTTGTCCGGCTTCTTCGCCGCCGCCTTGAGGACCGGCGGTTCGGCGACCACGGCGTCCAGGGTGTCGAGGAGCGTCAGATAGCGCGGGGAGTCGAGCACGCCGAGCAGCCGGCGGCGCGCTCTGCCGTGCTCGGCCCTGGACCAGGCGCCCAGCCGGTCCCGGACGGGCCCGTGGAGGAGAGTGGGGGCCAGTTCGTCGAGGGCCTCGCCCAGCCGTTCGGCCAGGACCTCCTGGTCGCGGCCGAGGCCCAGCTCGCCGGCGAGCCACTTCAGCTCGTCACCGATCGGGTCGGTGACCTTCCGGTCGAGGATCTTGGGGAAGGACTTGAAGGTGCTGCGCAGCCGGCGGGTGGCGACCCGCACGTCATGCACGGCATCCTCGGCGTCCTGGCGTACGGCCGGGTCGAGATCGAGGACGGCGTCCCGCTGGGCGCGGACGTAGGCGAGGACGTGGTCTCCGGCGGTGACGGACTCGGCGGGTTCGTCCTTGGGCCGGGGACGGCCACCCTTGGTCTCCGCCAGCGCCCGGGCAAGCTTCGACGCGGACTTCGAGGGCCGTACGCCCGCCTTGCGGAGGCGTTTGTCCACCTTGTCCAGGACGCGCTGGTCCTCGCCGTCGGCGAGCTCCACCTCGATCTCGGTCCACTGGGCGGTGCCCTCACCGCCGAACAGCCGCTCCGCCCGTACGGTGTCCACGCCGACCTCGGCGAGCCGGCGGCCGTCGGTGTCGACTAGGTCGCGCAGGTCGCGGGTGGAGCGCAGCCGTACGACTGGCACGAGCTGGCCCTCGCGGACGTGGGCGCGGACCAGCCCGGTCAGTTCGTCGGGGACGGTGTCGGAGAGCGGGAACTGGATCTCGTCCCGCACTCCTGGGGCGACCGGGAGTTTCAGGTGCCAGCCGGCGTCGGAGCCGCCGGTGCGGCGGCGCAGCGTGATCGAGGCCGCGGCCAGCCGCAGGTCCGAGGTGTCGTAGTAGGTCGCGTCGAGTTCGGCGGTGCCCTTGTCGAGGACGTCCGCGACTCCGGCGACGCCGGTCAGGTCGGGCAGTCCGCTGTCGTCGGATTCATACTTTCGCTCGATTTCCCGCTTTGTGTCCGCCATGAACTGAATCTAGTCACGATCGGCCTCCGACGGCAGTCCCACGACCGTCGCCGGGCCGACAACCCCGCGCCCTGTAGGGGCGCGGGGAACTGCGCGCCCAGCCACAACGGCGCCGCACCGGACCGACTTCACCTCACCGTCCCTCCAGCGGAGCGTTACGCCGACATGGGCCGCTCCACCCTGATCGACTGCAACAGCCCCACCGCCACCCACACGGCGAACATCGACGATCCTCCGTATGACACGAAGGGCAGTGGCAGACCGGCGACCGGCATGATCCCCAGGGTCATCCCGATGTTCTCGAAGGCCTGGAACGCGAACCACGCGATGATCCCGGCGGCGACGATCGTGCCGTACAGCTCGGTCGTCTCCCGGGCGATACGGCAGGCGCGCCACAGGACGACGCCCAGGAGCACGATGATCAGGCCGGCGCCGACGAAGCCGAGTTCCTCCCCCGCGACCGTGAACACGAAGTCGGTCTGCTGTTCGGGCACGAACTGGCCCGTGGTCTGGGAGCCGTGGAACAGGCCGGTGCCGGTGAGGCCGCCGGAACCGATCGCGATGCGCGCCTGGTTGGTGTTGTAGCCGACGCCGGCCGGGTCGAGTTCGGGGTTGGCGAAGGCGGCGAAGCGGTTGATCTGGTACTCGTCCAGGACGCCGAGCTGCCAGATCAGGACCGCGCCGAGGGCGCCCGTGCCGAGCAGGCCGAAGACCCAGCGGTTGGAGGCGCCGGAGGCGAGGAGCACGCCGAGCACGATGATGACCATGACCATGACCGACCCGAGGTCGGGCATCAGCATGACGACCATCATCGGTACGGCGGCCAGGCCCAGCGCCTGGAGGACCGTGCGGTGGTCGGGGTAGGGCTTGTCGCCCGCGTCGACCCGGGCGGCCAGGAGCATGGCCATGCCCAGGATGATCGTGATCTTCACGAACTCCGACGGCTGGAGCGAGAAGCCGCCGCCGAACACGATCCACGCGTGGGCGCCGTTGACGGTCGCGCCGAGCGGGGTCAGCACCATGAGGATCAGGAGGACGGAAAGGCCGTACAGGATCGGCACCGCCGTGCGCAGGTTGCGGTGGCCGAGCCAGACCGTACCGATCATCAGACAGAACCCGATGCCGGTGTTCATGAGGTGCCGGATCAGGAAGTAGTACTGGTCGCCCTGGTTGATCTCGGTGCGGTTGCGGGTCGCCGAGTAGACCAGGATCGCGCCGATGAAGGACAGCGCGAGCGCGGACAGCAGTATCGGCCAGTCCAGCCTGCGGGCCAGCGAGTCGCGGGCCAGCAGACGGGACAGGGACGAGCGTTCGGGGCCGTAGCCGGAGACCGAGAAGGTGTTCGCGCCGGTCATGTCGTCGTCCTTTGCGTACGCCGCTTACTCCGCCCGCGCCGGCGGTGGGCTCGGTCGGTGCCCGTCCGTTCGGACGCGACCGTGGCCGGCGGGAGCTGGCCGCCCGCGAGAGCGAGCGTCTCCTCGGTGGCCTCCTTCGGCGGCACGTACGGCTTGATCTTCGGGGCGTCGATCGAGCCGTCCGACTCGATCTTCGGGAGGCTCTTCTGCGGGGTGGGCAGCAGCGCCTTCCTGTTGTCGATCTTGCCGTCCGGGGAGACGCCGTAGAGAGCCTCGTATATCTTGCGGACGGCCGGGCCGGAGGCTCCGGAGCCCGTACCACCCTGGGAGATCGTCATGACGATCGTGTAGTCCTTGGTGTACGTCGCGAACCACGAGGTGGTCTGCTTGCCGTAGACCTCGGCCGTACCCGTCTTGGCGTGCATCGGGATCTTGTCCTGCGGCCAGCCACCGAACCGCCAGGCCGCCGAGCCGCGCGTGACGACTCCCTCGAAGGCACCGTTCATGTCCTTCAGGGTCGCCGGGGTGATCGGCAGCCTGCCGTGCGACTTGGGCGCGATCGCCTGCACGGACTTGCCGTCGGCGCTGACGATCGCCTTGCCGACGGTCGGGTCGTACAGGGTGCCGCCGTTGGAGATCGCCGAGTAGATCGTCGCCATCTGTATCGGCGTGACGAGGATGTCGCCCTGTCCGATCGAGTAGTTGACGGAGTCACCGGCGCGCATGAGGTTGCCTTCGAGGCAGTTCTCGTACGCGATCTGCTGGGCGTACGAGCCGCCCTTCTTGCCGTACTTGCACCAGGAGGCCTTGTTGGCCTTCCAGTAGTCCTGCTTCCACTTGCGGTCGGGGACGCGGCCGGCGACCTCGTTGGGCAGGTCGATGCCGGTCACGGCGCCGAGGCCGAACTTGTGGGCGGTGGTGTAGAACCAGTTCTTCGCGTCCTTCTTCGGCTTCAGGCCGCCGTCCTTCACCCACTCCTGGTGCGCGAGACGGTAGAAGACGGTGTCGCAGGAGACCTCGATGGCGCGGCCGAGGCTGATCGGGCCGTACCCCTTGGACTCGTAGTTCTTGAAGACCTGGCCGCCGATCGAGTACGAGCTGGAGCAGTCGTAGTGGCCGTCGAAGGGGTAGCCGGCGTCGACGGCGGCAGCGGTGGAGATGGCCTTGAAGATCGAGCCGGGGGCCGCCTGGCCCTGGATCGCCCGGTTGAGCAGCGGGTAGTTGGAGTTCTTGCCGGTCAGCTTGGCGTAGTCCTTGGCGGAGATGCCGCCGACCCAGGCGTTCGGGTCGTAGCTCGGGTTGGACGCCATGGCGACGACTCGGCCCGTCTTGGCCTCCATGACGACGACCGCGCCCGCGTCGGCCTTGTAGTTCTCGCCGGTGTTGTTGTCGTGCTCCTTGCGGGCCAGCTTCATCGCGTTGTTCAGCTCGTACTCGGCGACCCGCTGGACGCGGGCGTCGATGCTGGTGACGAGGTTGGAGCCGGACTGGGCGGGGTCCGCCTCGGCGGTGCCGATGACGCGGCCGAGGTTGTCGACCTCGTAGCGGGTGACGCCGGCCTTGCCGCGCAGTTCCTTGTCGTACTCCCGCTCAAGGCCGGACCGGCCGACCTGGTCGGAGCGGAGGTAGGGCGAGTCGGTGTCGCGCGCCTTGGTGATCTCCTCGTCGGTGACCGGGGAGAGGTAGCCGAGGACCTGGGCGGTGTTGGAGCCGCCGGGGCCCGCGTAGCGGCGTACGGCCGCGGGTTCGGCGGTGATGCCGGGGAAGTCCTCGGAGCGCTCGCGGATCTGGAGCGCCTGGCGGGGGGTGGCCTCGTCGGTGATGGGGATCGGCTGGTACGGCGAGCCGTTCCAGCAGGGCTGCGGCGTCTTGGCGTCGCACAGCCGGACCTTGTCCTTGACCTCCTGGGGCTTCAGGCCCAGGACCCCGGCGAGCTTGGTGAGGACGGCATCGCCGTCGTCCTTCATCTTCAGCAGGTCGGTGCGGGAGGCGGAGACGACGAGACGCGTCTCGTTGTCCGCGATCGGCACCCCGCGCGCGTCGAGGATCGACCCGCGTACGGCGGGCTGCACCACCTGCTGTACGTGGTTGCCGGACGCCTCCTTGGCGTAGGCGTCCCCCTCGCGGATCTGGAGGTACCACAGCCGGCCCCCGAGGGTGCCGAGGAGGGAGAGGACGAGGATCTGGATGACGACGAGACGGATCTGGACGCGTGGCGTCCGGCCGGTCTCGGGAATGTTGGTCACTGGTGCTGCCTCCGCCTCTCAGTGCGCGTGCGGGACGCGGACGTACGAGGCATACGAGTACACGAGCAAGCTGTGGGCGTGGGTGTCGGGGTTCGACTGATAGGCGTTCACAGGCGCTTGACCCCCTTGATGCGGCCGGCGCGGGCGGCTTTCGAGCGGGCCGCCTTCGCCTTCAGGCCGCCGCGCTGACTGCCGATGCTCAGGCCGGTGCCGGAGGACAGCCAGCCCGAGGAGATGTCGGTCTTCTTGGCCGCGGAGTTGGCCTCGGCGAGCGGGTCGTTCTCCGCTCTGCGGGCCAGGAACATGATGCCGGGGACCACGAAGGGCGCGAGCAGCAGGTCGTACAGCGCGGCTGTGAACAGCAGGCTGGGGAGGCCGACATGGCGGGCCGCGGTGTCGCCGACGAGGGCGCCGACACCGGCGTAGAGGAGGGTCGTGCCGACGGCCGCGGCGACCACGACGGCCATCGGGCCGGTGGCCGACTTGAGCCGGCCGTTCTCGGGTTTCACCAGGCCGGCCAGATAGCCGACGAGGCACAGCACGAGGGCGTAGCGGCCGGCCGCGTGGTCGGCGGGCGGAGCGAGGTCGGCGAGGAGTCCGGCGCCGAAGCCGACGAGGGCGCCGCCGACATGTCCGTACACCAGGGCGAGGCCGAGGACGGTCAGCAGCAGCAGGTCGGGGACGGCGCCCGGGAGGTGGAGGCGGGCGAGGACGCTCACCTGGATCACCATGGCGACGACCACCAGGGCGGTGGAGAGGAGCATCCGGTTGACACGCATGGGAGAAGTTCAGCTCCTACTGCTGTTGCTGGTACTGGCCGTTGGACGCGGACGCGGACGGTGTCACCGTCACGGTGACCGTCGGCGTGGGGGTCGGCCTCGGCCTGGCCGGGAGGACGGTGTCGCGCGGGTCGCTGCGCGGGGCCTCGACGACGACACCGACGATGTCGAGCTTGGTGAAGCCGACGAACGGCGTGACGTAGATCGTGCGGGTCAGGTCGCCGCCTGACGGGTCGACCCGGGACACGAAGCCGACGGGTACGCCCGGGACGAACGGCTTGTCGGCCTGCGAGCCGAAGGTGACCAGCCGGTCGCCCTTGCTGACCTTGGCCTTGCCGTTGAGGAGTTGGACGCGCAGCGGCCGGTCACCCTGCCCGGAGGCGAAGCCCAGTTCGTCGCTGCCCTCCATCCGCGTCCCCACCGTGAAGTCCGGGTCGTTGGCGAGCAGCACGGTCGAGGTGCTGGGGCCTACGGTGGTGACGCGGCCGACGAGTCCGTCCCCGTTCAGGACGGTCATGTCGCGCTTGATGCCGTCGTCGGCGCCGACGTCGATGGTGACCGTCCAGGAGAAGCCCTGGGCCGCTCCTATGGCGATGACCTCGGCGCCCTTGATGCCGTACTGGCCGGCGCCGGCCGTCTTCAGCATCTTGTCGAGCTGGCTGAGGCGGCTGCGGTTGCGGTCGCTGCTGCCGAGGCGGGCCTTGAGCGCCGCGTTCTCCTTCTCCAGCGTGGCGAGCCGGTCGTGCCGGTCACCGGAGTCGCGTACTGCCGAGACGGCGTCGCCGACCGGGTCGACCACGGTGGCCACCCCGTCCTCGACCGGGCCGAAGACGGCTGCCGCGGCCTGCCGGGCACCGTCGACCGGTGACTCCTCCCCACCGCGGATGTCCACCGTGATCAGCGCGAACGCGACGGCGACCAGCAGCACCAGGAGCAGCCGGCTCTCTCGTGTGTCCCTCACGTGCGGCGGCGTGCCTTCCTCAAGAGTTGTTCGGGGGAGCTTATGCCTCTATACCAACGATCCGCCGCACGAGAGGGGATCATCTCGTACGGCGGAATCGAAGAGTTACGTCATCTGCGCGGCGACGCGTCCAGCACCTGCTGGAGCGCCTCGAACTCCTCCACGCACTTGCCGGAGCCGAGCGCCACGCTGTCCAGCGGGTCCTCGGCGATGTGGATGGGCATGCCGGTCTCACGGCGCAGCCGTTCGTCGAGTCCGCGGAGCAGGGCCCCGCCGCCGGTCAGAACGATGCCGCGGTCCATGATGTCGCCGGACAGCTCGGGCGGGCACTTGTCGAGGGTGGTCTTCACGGCGTCGACGATCGCGTTGACGGGTTCCTCGATCGCCTTGCGTACTTCGGCCGCGGAGATCACGACCGTCTTGGGCAGGCCGGAGACCAGGTCCCGGCCTCGGATTTCGGTGTGTTCGTCAGCGTCGAGGTCGTACGCCGAACCGATCGTGATCTTGATCTGTTCGGCAGTCCGCTCACCCAGCAGGAGCGAGTACTCCTTCTTGATGTGCTGGATGATCGAGCTGTCCAGCTCGTCACCAGCGACACGGATGGACTGGGCGGTGACGATGCCGCCGAGGGAGATGACCGCGACCTCCGTGGTACCGCCGCCGATGTCCACCACCATGTTGCCCGTGGCCTCGTGGACCGGCAGGCCGGCGCCGATGGCCGCGGCCATGGGCTCCTCGATGATGTGCACCTGGCGCGCGCCGGCCTGGGACGAGGCCTCGATGACGGCGCGGCGCTCGACGCCCGTGATGCCCGAGGGCACACAGACGACGACACGGGGACGGGCGAGATACCGCCGCTTGTGAATCTTCAGAATGAAGTAGCGGAGCATCCGCTCGGTGATCTCGAAGTCGGCGATGACGCCGTCCTTGAGCGGGCGCACGGCAACGATGTTGCCGGGCGTCCGACCGATCATCTTCTTCGCTTCCGATCCGACCGCGAGAATGCCACCGGTGTTGGTGTTGATCGCGACGACGGACGGCTCGTTGAGTACGATCCCGCGACCCCTGACGTACACCAGCGTGTTGGCGGTCCCGAGGTCGACAGCCATGTCACGGCCGATGAACGACATTGAGTTCCCCATCAGGATTCGACTGGCCTTCCCAAGTGAAGCGTGTGATGGCTCTGCTTTGGGGCGGCGAAGTGGGTGCGGTGACGAACAGGCTTGCAAGGCTTACATCGTAGTCGCGCCTGCACGAACACCACGCGAGGGTCTTCGCCATTGTCAGCATGCGATGTGCCGTCTCGCTTGTGGAGACGAGCGTTCGGGGGTAGGCGTTCCCCCGATCGGCGCGCATATGCCGCAGGACGGCCGGTTTTCGGCGGCCGTCCCAGGTCAGACATCCGGGTGAGGTGACGATCCCTCAGTCGGCGGTTCGGGCTGCGGCTCAGTCGCGGCCGGGGAAGAAGATCTTCAGCTCACGCTCGGCGGACTCCTCGGAGTCGGAGGCGTGGATGAGGTTCTCGCGCACGATCACGCCGTAGTCGCCGCGGATGGAACCGGGGGCGGCGGCGATCGGGTCGGTGGGTCCGGCGAGCGCGCGCACACCCTCGATGACCCGGTCGCCCTCGACGACGAGCGCGACGACGGGGCCGGAGGCCATGAACTCGACGAGCGGCTCGTAGAAGACCTTGCCCTTGTGCTCGCCGTAGTGCTGCTCCAGCGTCTCCTGGTCCAGCGTACGCAGCTCCAGCGCGGTGATCCGCCAGCCAGCCTTGCGCTCGATCCGGCCGATGATCTCGCCGGTCAGGCCGCGACGGACGGTGTCGGGCTTGAGCAGGACGAGGGTGCGCTGAGTCACGAGGGTGGCTCCATTCGGGTCACGTGTGTGCGGTGGTCAGAGGCTACAGGGCCGGTCCGGGCGGGTGTTACGCAGCGTCAGGGCCGGCTGGGCCGGCCCCCGCGGCCTGCGCCGCGAAGCGGGCCTTCGCCTCGTCGATCTTCCGGCCGTAGTGCACGGACGCCCACCACAGCGCGGCGAACATCGCGCCCATGAAGAACATGGTCGGCATGATGAAGCCGGACGCGATGAGCGCGATCTGCAGGGCCCAGCCGAGCTGCACCCCGCCGGGGCGGGTGATCACACCGCAGAGCAGCACGCACAGCAGCATGGCGATGCCGCTGACCGTCCACACCGTCGACATGGACAGGTCGGGGTCCTTCATGGCGACGAGACCGGCGAAGCCGATCAGGAAGACCTCGCCGATCAGGGTCGAAGCGCAGAGCGTACGCACGGAACGTCAGCCCCTTCCCAGGAGCAGTCGGGCCTCGCCGACGGTGATGACGGAGCCGGTGACGAGCACTCCGCCGCCGGAGAACTCCCCGTCCTCCTCGGCGAGGGTGATGGCGGCCTCCAGGGCGTCGTCGAGCCGCGGCTCGACCTGGACCCGGTCGTCGCCGAAGATCTCGACGGCGACGGCGGCCAGCTCGTCGGCTCCCATCGCGCGGTGACTGGAGTTCTGGGTGATCACGACCTCGGCGAAGATCGGCTCGAAGGCCTCAAGGACCCCGCGTACGTTCTTGTCGCCGCTCGCCCCGACCACCCCGATGAGCCGGCTGAAGTCGAAGGCCTCGCCCACGGCCTCGGCCGTGGCCCGTGCGCCCGCCGGGTTGTGCGCGGCGTCGAGTACGACGGTGGGTGAGCGCCGTACGATCTCCAGCCGCCCCGGGGACGTCACCGCGGCGAACGCCTTGCGTACGGTGTCGACGTCGAGAGGCTCGGGCCGCTGGGTGCCGACGCCGAAGAACGCCTCGACGGCGGCGAGGGCGACGGCCGCGTTGTGGGCCTGGTAGCCGCCGTGCAGGGGCAGGAAGATCTCCTCGTACTCCCCGCCGAGCCCGCGCAGTGTCAGCATCTGCCCGCCGACGGCGACCTGCCTGCTCACAACCCCGAACTCCAGCCCCTCCCTCGCCACGGTGGCGTCCACCTCGACGGCCTTCTTCAGCAGCACCTGGGCCGCGTCGACCGGCTGCTGGGCGAGGATGACGGTCGCGTCCTGCTTGATGATCCCGCCCTTCTCGACGGCGATCTCACCGGGCGTCTCGCCGAGCCGGTCGGTGTGGTCGAGGTCGATGGGCGTCACGACGGCCACGTCACCGTCGATGACGTTGGTGGCGTCCCAGCTGCCGCCCATCCCGACCTCGACGACGGCCACGTCGACCGGGGCGTCGGCGAAGGCTGCGTACGCCATGCCGGTCAGGACCTCGAAGAAGGAGAGCCGGAACTCCTGCTGGGCGTCGACCATCTCGACGTACGCCTTGATGTCGTCGTACGTCTCGACGAACCGCTCGGCGGCGATCGGCGCACCGTCGAGGCTGATCCGCTCGGTGACCGACTGGACGTGCGGGGAGGTGTACCGGCCGGTGCGCAGGTCGAAGGCGCCGAGGAGGGCCTCGATCATGCGGGCGGTGGAGGTCTTGCCGTTGGTTCCGGTGATGTGGATCGAGGGGTACGCGCGCTGCGGCTCGCCCAGCACGTCCATCAGCGCGGCGATACGGCTGACGGACGGCTCCAGCTTGGTCTCGCCCCAGCGGGTGGCGAGGTCCGCCTCGACGGTGCGCAGGGCCTTGTCGACCTCGGGGTCCTGGGGGCGGCCAGGCACGTCCGCGGGTGCGGCTCCGCCCTGGGTGCGCAGGGTGCGGCTGCCGGCCTCGATGACCGCGAGGTCGGGGTCGCGGTCGGTCTCGGCGTCGATGATCTCGTCGAAGGGGTCGGTGTCGCTCACGGGGGTCAGTCTACGGAGCGGGTGCCTACGGCGGTGGGCGGTGGGGGTTTCGTCGGCGGGTGCGGGTGCGTGGGGGCTGGTCGCGCCCACGCGGCGGAGCCGCATATCGATACAGCCCCGCGCCCCTATGGGGCGCGGGGAACCACCGTCAGCTACGCCTGCGGCAAGCCGTCCAGCTGGGTCTGGATGCGGGTGATGTCCTCGTCCGCCTTGGTGAGGCGGGCGCGGATCTTGTCGACCACGTTGTCCGGGGCCTTCGCGAGGAACGCCTCGTTGCCGAGCTTGGCCGTCGCCTGGGCCTTCTCCTTCTCGGCGGCGGCGAGGTCCTTGGAGAGTCGCGCACGCTCCGCCGGGACGTCGATCGTGCCGGAGAGGTCGAGGGCGACCGTGGCGCCGGCGACCGGGAGGGTCGCGGTGGCGCTGAAACCGTCCTCCTCCGGCTGGAGACGCAGCAGCTGGCGGATGGCCGCCTCGTGCGCGGCCAGGACGGTCCCGTCGAGGGTGAGGCGCGCCGGGACCTTCTGGCCGTCCTTCAGGCCCTGGTCCTTGCGGAACCGGCGGACCTCGGTGACGACCCGCTGGACCAGCGCGATCTCCTGCTCGGCGGCCTCGTCGCGGAAGCCACTGTCCTTGGGCCAGTCGGCGGTGACAAGGGTCTCGCCGCCGGTCAGCGTCGTCCACAGCGTCTCGGTGACGAACGGGACGATCGGGTGCAGGACCCGCAGCATCACGTCGAGGACCTCGCCGAGGACCCGGCCGGAGACCTTGGCCTGCTCGCCGCCCGCGAAGAACGTGGTCTTCGACAGCTCGACGTACCAGTCGAAGACCTCGTCCCACGCGAAGTGGTACAGGGACTCACTGAGCTTGGCGAACTGGTAGTCGTCGTAGAACGCGTCGATCTCGGCCACGGTCTTGTTCAGCCGGGACAGGATCCAGCGGTCCGTCGCCGACAGCCGCTCCACAGGCGGGAGTTCGCCCTCGACGGTGGCGCCGTTCATCAGGGCGAAGCGCGTGGCGTTCCAGATCTTGTTGGTGAAGTTCCGGGACGCCTGGACCCAGTCCTCGCCGATCGGCACGTCCGCGCCCGGGTTGGCGCCCTTGGCCAGGGTGAAGCGGACGGCGTCCGAGCCGTACCGGTCCATCCAGTCGAGGGGGTCCACCGCGTTGGGGTTGGACTTCGACATCTTCTTGCCGAACTCGTCGCGGACGAGGCCGGTCAACGCGATGGTGTGGAACGGGGCTTCGCCGTCCATCGCGTACAGGCCGAACATCATCATCCGGGCGACCCAGAAGAAGATGATGTCGTGGCCGGTGAGCAGGACGTCGGTCTTGTAGAACTTCTCCAGGTCCGGGGTCTGTTCGGGCCAGCCGAGCGTGGAGAACGGCCACAGGCCGGAGGAGAACCAGGTGTCGAGGACGTCCTCGTCCTGCGTCCAGCCCTCGCCGGTCGGCGTCTCGTCGTCGGGTCCGACGCAGATGACCTCGCCGTCCGGGCCGTACCAGACGGGGATGCGGTGGCCCCACCACAACTGGCGTGAGATGCACCAGTCGTTGAGGTTGTCGACCCAGTCGAAGTAGCGCTTCGACATGTCCTGCGGGTGGATCGTGACGCGGCCGTCGCGGACCGCGTCACCGGCGGCCTTGGCGAGGGTCTCGACCTTGACCCACCACTGGAGGGACAGCCGGGGCTCGACGGTCGTCTTGCAGCGTGAGCAGTGGCCCACGGAGTGGACGTACGGGCGCTTCTCGGCGACGATCCGGCCCTGCTCGCGCAGCGCGTTGACGATCGTGGAGCGGGCCTCGAAGCGGTCCAGTCCCTGGAACGGGCCGTGCACGGTGATGACGCCGCGCTCGTCCATGACGGTCAGCGACTCCAGGCCGTGGCGCTGGCCGATGGCGAAGTCGTTCGGGTCGTGGGCCGGGGTCACCTTGACGGCGCCGGTGCCGAACTCCGGGTCGACGTGGGTGTCCGCGACGACCAGGATGGTCCGGTTGGTCAGCGGCAGCTTGATCCGCTTGCCGACGAGGTGCTGGTAGCGCTCGTCGTCGGGGTGGACCGCGACTGCCGTGTCACCGAGCATGGTCTCGGCTCTGGTCGTCGCGACGACGAGTGTGTCCTCGCCCTCGCCGTACTTGATGGAGACGAGCTCACCGTCGTCGTCCTGGTAGTCCACCTCGATGTCCGAGATGGCCGTCAGACAGCGCGGACACCAGTTGATGATGCGCTCGGCACGGTAGATCAGCTCGTCGTCGAAGAGCTTCTTGAAGATCGTCTGGACGGCCTTGGACAGCCCCTCGTCCATGGTGAAGCGCTCGCGGCTCCAGTCGACGCCATCGCCGAGGCGTCGCATCTGGCCGAGGATCTTGCCGCCGTATTCCTCCTTCCACTGCCAGACCCGCTCGACGAACTCCTCGCGCCCCAGGTCGTGCCGCGACTTGCCCTCTTCGGCAAGCTGCTGCTCGACCTTGTTCTGGGTCGCGATACCGGCGTGGTCCATGCCGGGGAGCCAGAGCGACTCGTAGCCCTGCATGCGCTTGCGGCGGGTGAGGGCGTCCATGAGCGTGTGCTGGAAGGCGTGGCCCAGGTGGAGGGAGCCCGTGACGTTCGGCGGCGGGATGACGATGGTGTAGGGCGGCTTCTCGCTCTTCGCGTCGGCGGTGAAGTATCCCCGTTCCACCCAGCGCTCGTACAGCTTCCCCTCTACCTCGGCCGGCGCGTACTGGGTCGGCAGTTCGGTGATGGGCGCTGTTGGCTGCTGCTGAGCGTTCTCGGTCACCCGGTCAGTTTAGAGGCGTCACCACCGTGTCCCGAAACGCGTTTCCTTCGTAACGGGGGGACACCGGGGGCAACTCGGGCTCCTGGCCTGCGCGAGGATGTCAGGAACACATAAGTATCTGGAGGGGAACCCAGAGATGAGCCACAACCAGCCGGGCCCGTACGGCGGACCACCGCAGCAGCCCGGTCCGTACGGTCAGCCGGGTCCCTACGGGCAACCGGCGCCGTACGGCCAGCCCGGTCCGTACGGTCAGCCGCCCCAGGCCCCTCCGACGGCTCCCCAGCCCGGTTACGGCTACCCCCAGCAGGCCCCTCCCCCGCAGCCCGGCTACGGCTATCCGCAGCAGGCCCCGTACGGGGTTCCGCAGCCGCCTGCGTCGCCGAGCGGGGGCGGGAAGAAGACGGGGATCGTCATCGGGGCGGTCGCCGTCGTGGCCGCGATCGCCGTGGGTGCGTACTTCGCGCTGAGCGGGGGCTCGGGCAGCGGCTCCGACATCGCCGACGACGGCGCGCACAAGCTGGCGACGCCGGCGACCGTGATCGACGGGGCGTACAAGAAGAGCGGCAGCGGGGCCGAGAAGATGGCCCAGGACGAGATCAAGGAGACCGAGGCGTGGGGTGTGCGGAACCCCAAGAACGTCAGCGCGAGTTACGTCGCGGGGTCGGGGTTCACCACCAAGAACATCATGTTCTCCGGCGTGTACGGCACGATCGACGAGCCGGAGAAGGTCGTCGACGCCATGTTCGCCAAGATGAAGGCAATGTCCGACCAGAGCGCCTCCACCGCCGGCAAGCTCGTCGGCAGCCTTGAGGAGTTCACGCCCTCGGGCTTCGAAAACGGCGTCATGAAGTGCCAGCACATCGAGAGCACCCGCTCCGGGAAGACGACGCGGACGCCGGTCTGCGTCTGGGGTGACCACAGCACCCTCACCTATGTCGTCTCGTACGACCTGGCCGCCCTGGCCACGGGTGCGGGCGGTTCGCTGGAGGACGCGTCCGCGCTCGCGGCCAAGCTGCGCGCCGATGTGCGCGTCAAGGCCTGACACGCCTCGACGTCCAACCTCAACTGATGAACCTCAACTGCGGAGGGGCCCCGGTCTGTTGACCGGGGCCCCTCCGCAGTACGAACGCGCCGACGGCTACGCCGTCTTCTGCTCTCCCGGGCCGCGTCCGCGCGCGTCCCTCGGGATCAGGGTCGGGTTCACGTTCTTCAGGACGACGTCCACCGTGATGACGACGCGGGCCACGTCCTTGCGGGACGGGACCTCGTACATCACCGCCTGGAGGACCTCCTCCATGATGGCGCGCAGGCCACGCGCACCGGTCTGGCGCAGGATCGCCTGGTCGGCGATTGCCTCCAGGGCCTCGCGCTCGAAGTCCAGCTCCACACCGTCGAGTTCGAAGAGGCGCTGGTACTGCTTGACGAGGGCGTTACGCGGCTCCACCAGGATCTGGAGGAGGGCCTCACGGTCGAGGTTGTGCACCGACGTGATGACGGGGAGGCGGCCGATGAACTCGGGGATCATGCCGAACTTCACCAGGTCCTCGGGCATGACGTCCTCGAAGCGGTCCTTCGCCTCCAGCTCCTTCTTGGAGCGGATCGTGGCGCCGAAGCCGATGCCCTTGGCACCCGCGCGGGACTCGACGAGCTTCTCCAAGCCCGCGAAGGCACCGCCCACGATGAACAGCACGTTCGTCGTGTCGATCTGGATGAACTCCTGGTGCGGGTGCTTGCGTCCGCCCTGCGGCGGGACGGAGGCCGTCGTGCCTTCGAGGATCTTCAGCAGTGCCTGCTGGACGCCCTCGCCGGACACGTCACGCGTGATCGACGGGTTTTCACTCTTCCGCGCGACCTTGTCGATCTCGTCGATGTAGATGATTCCGGTTTCGGCCTTCTTGACGTCGTAGTCCGCCGCCTGGATCAGCTTCAACAGGATGTTCTCGACGTCCTCGCCGACATACCCGGCCTCCGTCAGCGCCGTCGCGTCGGCGATGGCGAACGGGACGTTCAGCATGCGCGCCAGGGTCTGCGCGAGGAGGGTCTTGCCGGAGCCCGTGGGGCCCAGCAGCAGGATGTTCGACTTCGCCAACTCGATGGCGTCCTCACGGCTTTGACCGCCGCCGTTCTCACCGGCCTGGACCCGCTTGTAGTGGTTGTACACCGCGACGGACAGGGCCTTCTTGGCCGACTCCTGACCGACTACGTACCCCTCGAGGAACTCGTAGATCTCGCGAGGCTTGGGGAGTTCCTCCCACCTGACCTCGCTCGTCTCCGCGAGCTCTTCCTCGATGATCTCGTTGCAGAGATCGATGCACTCGTCGCAGATGTATACACCGGGGCCTGCGATGAGCTTCTTGACCTGCTTCTGGCTCTTGCCACAGAACGAGCACTTGAGCAGATCGCCGCCGTCACCGATGCGTGCCACGGTGTGCTTCCCCTTCGCCTGGGAGACGCCTAGGTACAGCGGCTCCTGGTGCTGCCTTATGTCGACGGTACCTTGCCGGGCCCCTCGTTCGGGCCCCCCTTGGCACGGTTCACTTCGACGTGCGCCGAGTCGAACCGTGCCGAGGGGCGGCAGACGATACAGCTTCTCCGTCTGCCAGTACGCCTACCAGTACGTCAGCGGACGCTGGCGTTGTTCATCTTCCGGGTGGAAATGATCTGGTCGATCAGTCCGTACGACAGGGCGTCCTCGGCCGTGAGGATCTTGTCGCGCTCGATGTCCTCGCGGATCTTCTCGATCGGCGTGGTCGAGTGCTTGGCCAGCATGTCCTCCAGCTGGGCACGCATCCGGAGGATCTCGTTGGCCGCGATCTCCAGGTCGGAGACCTGCCCGCGACCGGTCTCGCTGTACGGCTGGTGGATCAGCACGCGCGCGTTGGGCAGCGCCATGCGCTTGCCCGGCGTGCCGGCCGCGAGGAGGATCGCGGCGGCGGAGGCCGCCTGGCCCATGCAGACCGTCTGGACGTCCGGCTTCACGAACTGCATCGTGTCGTAAATCGCAGTGAGCGCCGTGAACGAGCCGCCGGGGCTGTTGATGTAGACCGAGATGTCCCGGTCGGGGTCCATCGACTCCAGGCACAGCAGCTGCGCCATGACGTCGTTGGCGGAGGCGTCGTCGATCTGCACGCCGAGGAAGATCACGCGCTCCTCGAAGAGCTTCGCGTACGGGTCGTACTCACGCACGCCCTGCGAGGTGCGCTCGACGAAGCGCGGGATGACGTAGCGGGACTCGGCACGCGGGCCGGTGTACTCCGCCTGGGCGGCCTGGGCGGCCATCGTACGGTCGTAGAGGCCGCTGCCGGGGAAGTCGTTCACGGTGTCTCCTGAAAGGGGCTTAGGCGGGGGCTGGAGGGCGTTGAGGGCACTTACACCCCTGTGCCGCCGCCGCCCGGGATGCCTGCGGCCGTGGCGATGACGTCGTCGATGAGGCCGTACGCCTTGGCCTCCTCGGGGTCGAACCAGCGGTCGCGGTCCGAGTCCCGGGTGACCTGCTCGACGGTCTGGCCCGTGTGCTGCGCCGTGAGCTCGGCCATGCGCTTCTTGGTGTGCAGCAGCCGCTCGGCGTGGATCTTGATGTCCGAGGCCGAACCCGCGAGGCCCGCGGAGGGCTGGTGGATCAGGATCTCGGCGTTCGGCAGGGCGAAGCGCTTGCCGGGCGTACCCGCGCTGAGCAGGAACTGGCCCATGGAAGCCGCGAGACCCATGGCGATGGTCATCACGTCGTTCTTGATGAACTGCATGGTGTCGTAGATCGCCATGCCGGCCGTGATCGAGCCGCCGGGGCTGTTGATGTAGAGGTTGATGTCCTTGTCCGGGTCAGCGGCCGCGAGGAGCAGCAGCTGCGCGGTGATCTTGTTCGCGATGTCGTCGTCGACCGGCTGGCCGAGGAAGATGATCCGCTCGTTGAGCAGCCGGTTGTAGACCTGGTCGCCGAGGCCACCGCCGATGGAAGGCTCGCCGGCGGCGGAAGGCATCAGATTCGTCACGTCGTGTCCACCTGCTCGTCTTACGACGGCGCCGGGCCGTCTCACGTGTTCTGCCGGGGCGTGGAGCCGTCCGACGGTTATCGGGGGCTCCCCTGCCCTCGCTCTCATGGACCCTAACGCGCGGGTCCCTCCGGGGAATCCCGGGAATGGAACTGTTCGCTGTGAGCGCATGCGCTCCGCTGGGTTGAGCAGGGTTTCCGGTGCGGGTCGGCCGGGTGTGGGGGGCGGGGTCGGGGTGAACGTCGCGGGGCTCCCGCCCCGGCCCCGGCATTCTCCGTAGGGCCGCGGGGAGGTGGTCGGGTGCGGGCCCGTGGGGGCTTGTCGCGCAGTTCCCCGCGCCCCTGGGTACGCCCATGTGGCCGGATACGACGACGGGCCCCGGCGCATGGTGCGCGGCCGGGGCCCGTCGTCGTACGTGATTCAGAGGTGCCGTGGCTGTCAGGCCTCGGGCTTCGCGTCGGGGGACTCCGTCTCGGCCTCGGCCTCGACGGCCGGGGTCTCCTCGGAGGTGGCCTCCGTGGTCTCGTCCTCTTCCTCGTCGTCGAGGTCGATGATCTCGCCGTTGGTGTCCTTGACCGTGGCGGCCTCGACGACGACCGCGAGGGCCTTGCCGCGGGCGACCTCGCCGACCAGCATCGGGACCTGGCCGCCCTCGACGACCGCCTGGGCGAACTGGTCGGGGGACATGCCGGAGGAGGCCGCGCGCCGCATGAGGTGCTCGGTGAGCTCCTCCTGGTTGACGTTCAGCTTCTCCTTGTTGACCAGCTCGTCGAGGACGAACTGCGTCTTGATGCCCTTGACCGCGGCTTCCTTGGTCTCGGTGTCGAACTCCTCGGCCGTCTTGCCCTGGATCTCGAGGTACTTCTCCAGGTCGAGACCCATCTGGCCGAGCTGGTGGTGCTCCAGGTTGTGCTTGCGGGTGTTGACCTCTTCCTCGAGAAGCTTCTCGGGGACGGGCACCTCGACGAGCTCCAGCAGCTTCTCCAGGACGCGCTCCTGGGCCTGCGTGGCCTGGTCGTACTGCTTCATGTTCTCGAGGCGCTTGCGGCTGTCCGCGCGGAGCTCCTCCAGGGTGTCGAACTCGGAGGCGAGCTGGGCGAACTCGTCGTCCAGGGCCGGGAGTTCGCGGGCGGCGACCTGGGTGACCTTGACGGTGACCTCGGCCTCCTTGCCGGCCGCGGAGCCGCCCTTGAGCTCGGAGGTGAAGGTGGCCTCGCCACCGGCCTCCACGCCCGTCACGGCCTCGTCGACGCCGTCCAGCAGCTCGCCGGAGCCGATGGTGTAGGACAGGCCGTTCGCGATGCCGTCCTCCAGCACCTCGCCGTCGACCTTGGCCTCCAGGTCCAGCGTCACGACGTCGCCGTCCTCGGCGGCACGCTCGACCGGGGAGGTGGAGGCGAAGCGCTCGCGCAGTTCCTCGACGGCCTTGTCGATGTCCTCGTCGCTCACCTCGATGGCGTCGACCTCGACCTCGATACCGGAGTAGTCCGGGATCTCGATGGTCGGGCGGACGTCGACCTCGGCGGTGAAGTTCAGCGTCTCGCCGTCCTTCAACTCCGTGATGTCGACCTCGGGCTGGCCCAGGACGTTGAGCTCGGCCTCGTTGACCGCTTCGGTGTAGAACTTCGGGAGCGCGTCGTTGACCGCCTCCTCCAGGACCGCACCGCGGCCGAACCGCTGGTCGATGATGCGCGCCGGGATCTTGCCCTTCCGGAAGCCCTTCACCGTGACCTGCTGGTTGATCTTCTTGTACGCCGCGTCGAGGCTGTCCTTGAGCTCCTCGAAGGGCACCTCGATGCTGAGCCGAACCCGGGTCGGGTTCAGGGTCTCCACGGCGCTCTTCACGGTTCGGTCTCCTTGGGGGCTGACTTCTTGGGGTTCTGCTGCGGGTTCTGCTGATTGTCCTGATGTCGGACGCGGCGGAGCCTCAGCGGATTCGCGGCCCTTGAGGGACGTAAACAACGCAGACACACGGGCGCGCAGTTTGCATACTAGCCGCAGCCGGTACACGCCCCAAAAGGCGATCTTGAAGATGATCCTGCCGATGGTCCGGCACGATGGTCGGGGTGGCGGGATTTGAACCCACGGCCTTCCGCTCCCAAAGCGGACGCGCTACCAAGCTGCGCCACACCCCGTCTGGTGCGACACGTAGGGTACATGCCCGCAGGCCGTGGGGTTGCCGCATTTCAGGACTGGAAACGCGGTGTGCGTCCAGGGGCCTTGAACCGCTACGATGGTTTCTGTGCCGCGGTCATCTGACCTGCGGCGCACCTGTGCGGGCGTAGCTCAATGGTAGAGCCCTAGTCTTCCAAACTAGCTACGCGGGTTCGATTCCCGTCGCCCGCTCTGTTCTTGCCGCCGGCCCGGTTCCCTGGAACCGGGCCGGTCGCGTTTCTCCCCGGCGGTCGGAGCCTGTGGCCGGACGGCCCGGCCGGGCAGCCTGGTCAGAACTGGATCTCGTTGATCGTGTTCGCTATCGAGTTCAGGAAGCGTTGGATGTCGTCCGCCATGCCGGTCGAGGCGAGGAAGAAGCCGAAGAGGATGGCGACGACCGCCGGACCCGCCTTGATCGTGCCTCCGCGGATCAGCACCACCAGGATGATTCCCAACATCAGCACCACTGACAACGAAATGGCCACACTGATCACACCCTATGGTCGGTTCGCACTACCGGCCCAGGGATGCTTTCCCTCGCACCCCCGCCAGATCCATCGTGCCACCAACGGGGCCGCCGTATGCGGCCGGTGACGCATCATCGGCCCCACCGGATCGTTTTGTCGCCATAGATAAACAAAGGACACAGAAATGTGTTCCTTATGGGTGCTTGGGATGATATTCACCTCCGTGGAGGCCGAGAAGCGTCCGCATCCTGGCGTATTTCCGGGCGAGGCGAGCGCGGGTCGGGTCGTCCAGTGCCGCCAGGCGGGCCGGGTCCGCGTTGTGCGCGAGGTCCGACTCCTTGACCAGCAGCGCGCCCGGGGTGTCGAGGATGCGCCGGGCGTACACCTCGGGAGCCTCCCCCGCGCGCTTGGTGACGGCCAGCACGATGTCCTTCGTACGGCGGGTCAACGCGGCCTCTTCCAGGTCACGTTCGGGCAGCACGTCGTCCTCCACGGCGTCGTGCAGCCAGGCCGCCGCGATCTGCTCGTCGTCGCCCCCACGCGCGCGTACGCCCTCCGCCACGGCCTGGAGGTGCTCCGCGTAGGGGCGGCCCGCCTTGTCCGTCTGCGCCGCGTGTGCGGCTCGGGCCATGGCCTCTACTTCGGCCAGGGTCAGGGGGGTTGGGGTGGTTGGGGGGTGCGCGTGGGTCTCGTTCATCTGCTCAGTCTGGAGCCCGGTGCCGGCCTCCGTCCGCTTCGGCGGGTCTTCGGAATCGTTTGGTAAAGTAAATATTGACGATTCCTTGACGCTATCTTGACTATGGAGGCGCGCTCATCGGACACGCGGACACTCTGATCGCCATGGGCGGCGCTTTTCTCGCCGCCGCGGTTCTCGCCCGGCTCGGCAGCCGGATCGGACTGCCCACCATCCCTCTGTTCATCCTGGCCGGGATCCTGCTCGGCCCGCACACACCCGGCGTCGTGCTGCTCTCCGACCCGCACGACATGGAGATGCTCTCGGCTCTCGGCCTGGTCCTGTTGCTCTTCTACCTCGGCCTCGAATTCCACCTGGACGACCTCAGGGCGGGTGGCCGCCGGATGGCCATGGCCGGGGGCCTGTACCTCGCGTTGAACGTCGGCGCCGGCCTGGGCTTCGGATTCGCCCTCGGGTGGGGCACCTCCGAGGCGTTGGTCCTCGCCGGGGTACTGGGCATCTCGTCGTCGGCCATCGTCACGAAGGTCCTGGTCGACACCGGCCGGCTGGGCAGTCCCGAGGCGAAGCCGATCCTCGGGATCATCGTCGTCGAGGATGTCTTCCTCCCGCTGTATCTCGCCGCGTTGCAGCCGATCCTGTCCGGGGCGGACTCGCTGGGCGCCGCTGTGCTGGACGGGGGCAAGGCGTTCGCGTTCCTGCTGCTGCTGGCCCTCGCGGCGCGGTTCGGTACGCGGGTGGTGAGCCGCCTGTTCGCCGTCGAGGACGACGAGTTGCTGGTGATCTCGTTCCTGGGCGCGGCGGTGTTCGTCGCCGGGGTGTCCGAGTGGTTCGGGGTCGCGGACGCGATCGGGGCGTTCATGGTGGGGCTGATGCTGGGGAGTACGACGTCCGGGGAGCGCATACGCAAGCTGGTACATCCGTTGCGGGACGCGTTCGGGGCGATGTTCTTCTTCGCGTTCGGGCTGTCGATCGATCCCGGGGATCTGCCCGTGGTGGTGTGGCCGGTGCTGGCCGCGGTGGCGGTGACGCTGGTGATGAACGTGCTGGCGGGGATGGGCGCGGGACGGGTGTACGGGTTCGAGACGCGGGGGGCCGCGGTCATCTCGACCACGTTGCTGGCCCGGGGGGAGTTCGCGTTGATTCTGGCGACGATGGCGGCGGGGGCGGGGCTGGACGCTCGGCTGTCGCCGTTCATCGCGGGGTATGTACTGGTACTGGCGGTGTGGGGGCCGTTGGCCGCGGGGTGGGTGCCTGGCTTTTTCGCCCCCGCCGCCCCTACCCGTCCCATCCTCGGGGGCTCCGCCCCCGAACCCCCGTATCGCGCTGAACGCGCTCGTCCTCAAACTCCCCCAGAGGGGGGACCCCCCAACAGGCTGAAATAGGGCGCTGGATCAGGCTGGATCAGATCGTCGCCTGGGCCGTGGGGCCCTCTCTGCAGACCAGGAGGAGGGCCCTGTCGTCGTTGACGTCCTTGGCGACCGCCTCGATGAGGTGCCAGGCCGCGCCGTGGAAGCCGCCGGCCACGTAGCGGTCGGCCTCGCCCGTCAGGCGGTCGATGCCCTCGACGATGTCCCGTTCCGACGTTTCGACCAGGCCGTCCGTGAACAGCATCAGGACGTCTCCTGGGCGCAGCGATCCCTTCACGGGGTCGAACTGGGCTCCGTCGTACACGCCCAACAGCGGTCCCTCCGCCGCCTTTTCCTCCCAGCGGCCGGTGCCCGCGCTGAGCTGGAGGCCCGGCGGGTGGCCGGCCGAGAAGATCTCGTAGTCGCCGGAGTCCAGGTCAAGGACCAGGTGGATCGAGGTCGCGAAGCCCTCGTCCCAGTCCTGGCGCAGGAGGTAGCCGTTCGCCGCCGGGAGGAAGGCGTGCGGCGGCAGTGAGCCCAGCAGACCGCCGAAGGCGCCGGACAGGAGCAGGGCTCGGGAGCCCGCGTCCATGCCCTTGCCGGAGACGTCCGTCAGGACGACCTCCATCGTGCGGCCCCCGTTCGTACGGGCCGCCACCACGAAGTCGCCCGAGAACGACTGGCCGCCCGCCGGACGCAGCGCCATCTCCCGGTGCCAGCCCTGCGGCAGCTGCGGCAACTTGCTCTGGACGCGGATGCGTTCACGCAGGTCGAAAAGCATCGTGCCGCCGCGCCGCCAGGGGACGCCCACTCTGCTGCGGAACTGGGCGATCAGCAGGCCGAAGAATCCGCAGGCCGCCACGACGAGGACCACACCGGGGGTGACCCTGGAGGGGCCCTCCGTGTACGGGCCCAGTTTCACCGACTCCACGATCAGTGCCGTCGCCGCCGCCGCGTACAGCCCCAGCAGGCTGGCCGGGCGCAGGAGGAGACCGCCGGCGACGATCGGGAGGACGAGCAGGGCCGGGGAGCACCACACCGAGTTGGCGAGGGTCATGGCCGCGATGACCGGGATCATGATGAGCAGACCGGCGAGCGCGATCCAGTCCGAACCGTCGCCCCGGAAGTAGTCCACGGCGGATCTGCGCAGGCCGGTGCGGACCCGGTGAGCCTGCTTCTTCAACCGGGCCGTGAACGTCTCGGCTTCCGCGCGCCGCTCTCGTCCTGCTGCCATTAGTTCGGGACCCTATCCATCGGACCAGCTGCTTGGCACGGGAGGTCCCACTTGTCCCCCGTCCGAGGTTCAACTTCACAGTGAAACCCACCGAGGGCCGGTCCGAGGCCCCGAGGGGAAAATTGCCTCGCTCGTCCCGCACTGCCCTGGTACTCATGGTCCATGACCACCTCCAGGACCTCCGTCACGACCGACTTGCGGGTGCTGCGGCCCGAAGACTGGGATCAGTGGTACAGCAACCTGCTCCGCGCCTTCGGTGGAGTGCCGGAGTCCGCCGAGGAGCAGGAGTTGTGGAAATCACTCACCGAGTACGACCGTTTCGTGGGCGCTTGGGACGGTGACGTGTGTGTGGGCAGTGCGGGTGCCTTCACTTTCCAGGTAACCGTACCGGGCGGCGCCTCCGTGAAGGCTGCCGGCGTCACGATGGTGGGCGTGGCCGGCACGCACCGTAGGCGCGGGGTGCTGACGTCGATGATGCGGCGGCAACTGGACGACGTACGGAGCTGGGGCGAGTCGCTGGCCGTGCTCACGGCGTCCGAGCCCGCCATCTACGGACGGTTCGGGTACGGCCAGGCCACCCAGTCGCTGAGCGTCGAGATCGACACCGTGCGGGTACGGCTGGAGGTGCCGGCCGGCGCCGATGACGTACGGCTGCGATATGCCGTACCGGCCGAAGCGCTTGATGTCTGCGAGGCGGTGTACGCGCGGCGGGTACCGGAGCGGCCCGGGATGCTGGCGCGGATGCCCGGCTGGGAGCGGGTCGTGGTGCTCGATCCGGAGAGCGAGCGGGGCGGGGCGTCGCCGCTGCAGTGCGTGGTCGCCGAACGGGGCGGGGACGTCGTGGGGTTCGCCCGGTTCCGGGTCAAGCCCGACTGGGATGTCACCGGTTCCCACAGCGCGGTCGTCGTCGAGGACTTGGAGGCGCTCGACGCCGCTTCCCAGGGCGCGTTGTGGCGGTTCCTGTTCGACGTCGACCTGACGTCGAAGATCGTCGCGCGCGGGCGGCCGGTCGAGGAGCCGTGGCATCACATGGTGACGGACATCCGGCGGTGCGGGCTGCGCAGGCGGGACGCGCTGTACGTGCGACTGGTGGACGTGGGGGCGGCGTTGGAGGATCGGACGTATCAGACGCCCGTAGATGTCGTGCTGGATGTCGAGGACGCGTTCTGTCCGTGGAACTCCGGGCGTTGGCGGCTGACGGGCGACGCCAAGGGAGCCGTGTGCCGGCGTACGGAGGACGCGGCTGATCTCGCCTTGTCCGTACGGGAGTTGGGAGCCGCCTATCTGGGCGGTGTGCCGTTGGCCGGGCTGGCGGCTGCCGGGCGGGTGCGGGAGATTCGGCAGGGGGCGTTGGCCGAGGCTTCTCTGGCGTTCGGGTCGGTGGTGGAGCCCTGGTTGTCCCACGGGTTCTGATCCATGGGTTACGAGTCCGGGGCTGGGTGCTTGCCTGGTCGCCCTTCAGGCTTGCTGGCAGGTGGGGCACCAGAAGAGGTTGCGGGCGGCGAGATCGGCGGTGCGGATCTCGCCGCCACAGAGGTGGCAGGGCAGGTTGGCCCTGCGGTAGACGTAGACCTCGCCGCCGTGGTCGTCGACGCGCGGCGGGCGGCCCATCGCCTCCGGGGTGTGTTCCGGGCGGACGGTGTCGATGCGGTTGTCGCGTACGCCGTCGCGCATGAGGGCGACCAGGTCGTTCCAGAGGGCGGCCCACTCGGCGGGCGTGATGTCTTTGCCGGGACGGTACGGGTCGATGCCGTGCCGGAACAGGACCTCGGCGCGGTAGACGTTGCCGACGCCCGCGATGAGTTTCTGGTCCATGAGCAGGGCGGCGATGGTCGTACGACTGCGGCTGACGCGGGCGTAGGCGGCCTGGTGGTCGGCGTCCGGGCGGAGGGGGTCGGGGCCCAGGCGGTCGTGTATCGCCTGCTTCTCGGTGTCCGTGATGAGCGCGCAGGTGGTGGGGCCCCGGAGGTCCACGTACGAGGTGCTGTTCGCGAGGCGCAGGCGGACCGTGTCCGTGGGAGGCGGGGCGGGGGCGTCGCCGAAGTTGACCTTGCCGAAGAGGCCCAGGTGGATGTGGACCCAGTCGGCTTCACGGAAGCGGAGGAAGAGGTGTTTGCCGTGGGCGTCGGCGGCGTTGAGGGGGGCGCCGGTGAGGAGGGCTGCCGCGGCGCTGAACTTGCCCTGCGGGCTGTTTACCGTGGCGGGTCTGCCCGCGAAGCGGGCGGCGTAGTCCTGGGCCAGCCGGTGGATCGTGTGCCCTTCCGGCACGGTGCGGGTTCCTTTCCTGTTTTTCTTGCCCACCCACCCGCCCGTCTCGGCCTGTCGAGGAGGCGCCCTCGTCCTCAGGCGCCGGACAGGCTAGGAGTGCGGGTGGTGTGCCGGGATTTCCGGGAGTTCGCCCGTCGTCTCGTACGCCGTCAGCATGTCGATGCGGCGGATGTGACGGGCGTCCTCCGAGAACGGCGTCGCCAGGAAGGTCTCCACGAACTTCGTCGCCTCGTCCTGCGTGTGCATGCGGGAGCCCACCGCGACCACGTTGGCGTTGTTGTGCTGGCGGCCCAGCGACGCGGTCTCCTCGCTCCAGGCCAGCGCCGCGCGCACGCCCTTCACCTTGTTCGCCGCGATCTGCTCGCCGTTGCCGGAACCGCCGATCACGATGCCGAGGGCGTCCGGGTCGGCCGCCGTGCGCTCCGCTGCGCGGAGGCAGAAGGGCGGGTAGTCGTCGACGGCGTCGTAGATGTGGGGGCCGCAGTCCACGGGGTCGTGGCCGGCCTCCTTGAGCCACTCGACGAGGTGGTTCTTGAGTTCGAAGCCCGCATGGTCGGAGCCGAGATACACGCGCATGGTCCGAGTGTGACATGTGTGTTTCGGGGAAGCAGCGCCGGGGGTTGATCCCGAAATCGCATGGCAATACCGCGAAACCTCAAGAAAACCTCAAGTAACGATCTGGATTCAAAGGTTCAGGAATCTCTTTGCCTCCGATTCACTGGACCGGATGTTCAACGCCGTCCCCACCGGCGCGCTCACCCGTTCACCCGGCTTCACCCGGCGCAAAGGAATTCCCCCCATGACCTCGCAGCCGAGCTCCTCCCCACCCTCCGGTCTTCAGGCCGGGCTCAAGAACCGGCATCTGTCGATGATCGCCATCGGCGGTGTCATCGGCGCCGGACTCTTCGTCGGGTCCAGCTCCGGTATCCGTACCGCCGGGCCGGGCATTCTTCTCTCGTACGCCCTCGTCGGCACGCTCGTCGTGCTGGTGATGCGGATGCTCGGCGAGATGTCCGCCGCCAATCCGACCTCCGGTTCGTTCTCCGCGCACGCCGACCGGGCGCTGGGGCGCTGGGCCGGGTTCTCCATCGGCTGGCTGTACTGGTTCTTCTGGGTCGTCGTGCTCGCCGTGGAGGCGACCGCCGGGGCCACCATTCTCGAAGGGTGGGTTCCCGCCGTACCGCAGTGGGCCTGGGCGCTCATCGTGATGATGGTGCTGACCGCGACCAACCTCGTCTCGGTCGGCTCCTACGGCGAGTTCGAGTTCTGGTTCGCCGGTATCAAGGTCGTCGCCATCAGCGCCTTCGTCATCATCGGCGCGCTCGCCGTGTTCGGCGTACTGCCCGGGGTCGACAGCGACAAGGCCGGGCTCGGCAATCTGACCGACCACGGCGGGTTCCTGCCCAACGGGCCCGGCGCCATCCTCACCGGCGTGC
Source organism: Streptomyces sp. B21-083 (assembly GCF_036898825.1). GTDB lineage: Bacteria > Actinomycetota > Actinomycetes > Streptomycetales > Streptomycetaceae > Streptomyces. The sequence goes on from NZ_JARUND010000002.1 coordinate 3,472,895, forward strand.
TGCTCGTCGTCTTCTCCTTCATGGGGAGCGAGATCGCCACGCTGGCCGCCGGGGAGTCCGAGGACCCGCAGCGGGCCGTCACCAAGTCCACCAACAGCATCATCTGGCGTGTCGGCGTCTTCTATCTCGGGTCGATCTTCGTCGTCGTCACCCTGCTGCCGTGGAACGACCCCTCGATCAAGGAGAAGGGCTCGTACGTCGCCGCCCTCGACTCCCTCGGGATCGCGCACGCCGGTCAGATCATGAACTTCATCGTGCTCACCTCGGTACTGTCCTGCCTCAACTCCGGGCTCTACACGGCCTCCCGCATGGCCTTCTCGCTCGGGCAGCGCGGTGACGCGCCCAAGGCGTTCGCGCGGACCACGTCCCGCGGTGTGCCGCTCGCGGCGATCGTCGCCTCGGTCGTCTTCGGCTTCGTCGCCGTCTTCTTCAACTACAGGTTCCCCGACTCGGTCTTCCTCTTCCTCGTCAACTCCTCAGGCGCCGTCGCCCTGTTCGTCTGGCTGGTCATCTGCTTCTCGCAGCTGCGCATGCGGAAGATCATCGAGCGCGAGTCCCCCGAGAAGCTCGTCGTGCGGATGTGGCTGTACCCGTATCTGACCTGGGCGACCGCCGCCCTCATCGTGTTCGTCCTCGGCTACATGCTCACCGACACCGAGCACGACGGCCGCGAGACCGTACTGCTCTCGTTGCTGGTGGCGGCCGTTGTGCTCGTCATCGCCGTCGTCCGGCAGAAGCGCGGGCATGGATCCGTGGTCGTCGGCGATGGCCGGGGCACGCGCGCCGTCGATGACGGCGACGATGTCGAGGACGTCATCAAGGTCGGCTAGGTCGGCCAGTCGGCTAGTTCAGCGGTGGCCCGCGTCGGGTGAAGGAGTCGTTCACAGCACTGTGAACGACTCCTTCACCCGTTCGTAGGTCCGTACCGCCTGCTCCTCGATCTCCTGGTGGTACCAGGTGCTGATCTGGTACGACTTCCCCTCCGCATCGAAGCCGAGCAGCCTGGCGTGCCAGGGGGTGCCGTCCAGGGTGAAGGTGTACTCCCAGACGACGGCCGGGTGATCCTGGTACGTCGTCTCCCCGAGGCTGATCTTCGTGTAGTCCTGGCCCTGGCGGGCGTCGTGTTCCGACTGCTCCCAGGTCTCCAGCAACTCGCCCCGCGCGAGTGAGGACTTGGCCAGCAGTTCCTGCCTGCCGTCGGGGGAGGTGTAGTGCACCTCGGCGCCCGTCTTCACGTCCCGACGCCAGCCCCTGGGTGTCGCCCACGCGTAGCCGCCCGCCTCCTCGTGCGCGCCGGGCGGCAGGCCGCGCGGGCGGAAGGTGCCCTCGACGGTGGGTTCGGGAGAGGCCTCGGTGGGGGTGGCGGTGGGGGTCTCGGTGGGGGTGGCGGACTGCGAGGGCGCGGACGATGCCGAAGTATCACGCGATGACCCGGGAGCCGCTGTGTTCCTGTCGTCGGGTGGGCCTGCCGTCGCTGCCAGGACCAGCCCCACCGCCGCCCCCACGGTGACCACCCCCGCGGCCAGCATGCCCATACGACGGCGACCGTGGCGCGGGGTCGTCGGCAGGGCAGCCGCGTGCTGCGGGCCGAATTGCGACGCCCGGTGCTGGGGGTGTTGTGCCGCCGGTCGCTTCTCCGTCAACGCCCGCGCCTGTGCTCGGATCAGTGAGACCCCGGCGCTGCGCGTCGGGATCGCCGAACCGGCCTCGGACCGTATCTCGGAGGGGACTTCGGTGGAGGCGTTGGATGTCTCGGGGGACGGGTTTCCCAGGACCGGGGTGGCGGTCGTACGCGCGGCCGGTACCGCGTCCCTGGGCGACGGAGGCTCGGGTTCCGGCGACTGCTCCCATGGCTGTCGCACAGCCCGTACGAGGGACGCGTCCAGGTATACGGGGGTCGGCGCATCCGTGGTCGTCCGTACGGGAGTCGGGGCCGTCGGTGGCCGCGTGTCCGGTGTCTCCGGTGCCTCAGGGGTCGCCGGTGCCTCAGGGGTCGCCGGGCCCCTCTCCTCCCTCCCCTCCTCCTGCTCCCCTTCCGAAGTCGGCTCCGGCTCCAAGAACGGCTCCGGGAACGCCACCGGCCTCAGTGCCCGCTCCACGTCCTCCAGTTCGGGCCTGGCCGACGGTTCCTTCTCCAGGAGGGCGGCCAGGGTGTCGTGCAGCGGGCCTGCGGTGGCCGGGAGTTCGGGATCCTCGTACAGGACCGCGTGCAGGGTGGACAGGGTGGTTTCGCGGGAGAACGGGGAGCGGCCTCCCAGCGCCGCGCAGAGTGTCGCGCCGAGGGACCACACGTCGGACGGCGGGCCCTGGTGCCGGCCCGACACACGCTCCGGCGCCATGTAGTCGGGGGATCCCACGAGCATCCCGACCATCGTGAGGGCCTTCCCGTCCTGGATGGCGGCGATACCGAAGTCGGTGAGGACGACCCGCCCCTCGCGTCGTTCCACGAGGACGTTGCCCGGTTTGATGTCGCGGTGCAGTACACCCCCGGCATGCACCTGGCGCAGCGCCGAGACCAGGCTGAGGCCGAGGCGAGCCGTGGCACCGGGGCCCAACGGGCCGTCCGTGACGAGAAGTTGTTCGAGGGAGCGGCCGTCCACCAGTTCCATGACGATCCACAGCCGCTCACCCTCGTCCACGACGTCGTACACCCGCACGACGTTCGGGTGGTCGATCCGGGCCGTCGCCCTGGCCTCTCGGAGCGTGCGTTCGCGACGGGTGCGGGTGTCCTCCGCGTCGAGTCCGTCGATGCGCATTTCCTTGACCGCCACCGGCCTGTCGAGCATTTCGTCGACGGCCCGCCACACCCGCCCCATTCCTCCCTGACCAATACTTTCGACCAGCCGATATCGGCCTGTCACCACCAGCCCCGGAAACCCGTCGCCCATATTCCCCGGCAATCCCCTGCACCCCCTCAACGCACGCCCCACCAGAACCACAATGGTCACACTTCGTGCCGTACCAGCATAGTGGCGAGAAATCTTGTGGTACCTCTTCATGGACTGCGAATTCAGGCGCGGTCCAGGGGGATCCAAGGGGGACGAACATGAGTTCTGGTCGCACGACGGTCATCGCGGGATCGCTGCTCACGGCATCTTTCTCGGCCGTGATGATCCTTTCCCTCACCGCCAGCGCGGATGACCAGGGGCCCGGAAGCAGCAAGGGGGGAAAGGCCGTTGACGCGGCACCGACAGGCGTCAAGCTGACCACACAGTTGCCCGAAAGTATTTCGGTCGACAACAGTTCGAAAGAAACGACGCTCACTGCCACCGTAAAGAACGAGGGGAGCACGGACAGCGGTGACATCAGGCTTTTGGTCGTGGGATTCGACGGCCTGACGGTCAAGAACGTTAAGGGCTGCTCGGAAATCGCCGAAGGAGATCTACCGGAGGGATCGAACAGCGGTTTCAGCTGCGCTGTCGGCAATCTCGCGGCCGGCAAGTCGACGTCGTACGACGTCGACGCGACGTTCGACCTGGGCAAGACCGGCAAGATCTGTCTGCCCGTCCAGACCGCCGACGGGTCGAAGACGTTCTGGCAGCAGGGCCCGGTCCCGTTCGGTACGACCAACCCGGCGCCGAACGCTCCGGCCACGCCGTTGCTGCTCGGTACCGACAACAAGCCGGTGGCGCCCGGCGGCGACGAACTGCCGAGGACCGGCCCCGCACGGGACCTGATCCCGCTCGGCGCGGTCGGCGCGGCGCTGCTGTCCGCCGGGACGGCGGGCATGTGGTGGTCGCGGCGGCGGCCTCAGCAGCAGCCGCAGGGGTGATCGCTGAGCCCTGATCGGTCAACGGGTGAGGGGAGGGAAGCGCGGAATCCGCGACGCTTCCCTCCCCTCACCCTCTCTTGGATCAGTCCTTGTCGACTCAGTCCTTGTCGACGAGCTTCCAGGCCGTCGGCAGGATGCCCATCGCCAGGGCCGCCTTCAGGGCGTCGCCGATCAGGAACGGTGTGAGGCCGGCGGCGATCGCCGCGCTCATGCTCATGTCGGCGGCCAGCGCGAGGTACGGGACGCCGATCGCGTAGATGATCGCCTCGCCGAGGAGCATCGCGCCCGCCATGCGCGGCATCGAACGGTCCGCGCCGCGGCGGGCCAGCGCGCCCACGGCGGCCGACGCGAGCAGCATGCCGAGGACGTAGCCGAAGGACACCGACGTGCCCGAGCCGCCCTCCGCGAACCACGGCACGCCCGCCAGACCGGCCAGGGCGTAGACGACGAGGGCGGCGAGGCCGCGGCCGGCGCCGAGCGCGGTGCCGACGAGGAGCGCGGCGAAGGTCTGCCCGGTCACCGGTACCGGTGAGCCGGGCACGGGGACGGCGATCTGGGCGGCGATCCCGGTGAGCGCGGCACCGCCGAGCACGAGCGCGGCGTCCCGGACGCGGGAGGCGGGGAGCAGGTCGGCGAGGACCTGGCCGGGGCGGGCGGGGGCGACGGCGGTTGCCATGGGGACTCCGCGAGGATGTGGGCGGCAAGGGACATCGCGACGCTATCCCAGCGCCCTCGGGCCGATCACCGTCAGCGCTCGACAAAGGGGGCGGCGGCGGTTTGGTGGGCTCCGGACAAACGGTGGGTGTTACACCCGGTACGGCGTGATGCCGGTCACGGTGGTGAGGTGGTGTGGGCTACGGAGGCACGCAGGGCGCCCTCTGTAGGGTTCCACCAATCGGGCTGGAGGACTGCCCCAGGCCGGCGCAGCGCCTGGCACCGCCCGGTGGCCGACTGGGCGTCCCCCTTCTCGGCGCCGACTGGTCACCGACCGGGCGCCGTGCGGAGGCGAGGCCGGGCGGGTGCCGTCTCGCCCGTCGGTCGCCGTCTGGGCAGGGGCAGGCCGTTTTGCTAGCTTCGAGTCATGGTCGCCCAGTCCCGGTACTTCTCGTCGCGTCGCTATGTCGACCTGCGACGCGTGGACACGGCCACCTGTCGCCGCCCCGGGTGAGGCGGCTCCGGCGCGTCTCGCTCCACAGGACTCCCTGGCCGTCACGGCCCCCCGAGTCCTCATGAGACGGCGCAGTGTCGGACCCGTTCCCCGAGGATGATCACCATGCCCCGTGCCTCGGCACCCACCCTTACTTCTCCCTCTCCCCCTCCCTCCCCCTCCGGCCCTTCCTCGCGGGTGCCTCGTGCCGCCGATTCCGATCGGCGCAGGACGAGTGCGAGTGTGGTCCTGCGGTCCGTGCTGGAGCACGGGCCCGTGGCGCGCAGCACCATCGCCCGGCTGACCGGGCTGTCGCCGGCGTCGGTGACGGACTACTGCGCGCGGTTCGCGGAACTCGGTCTGATCCGCGAGGAGGCCGCGCTCCGGCGGTCGAACGGGGTGGGGCGCCCGCACGTCCCCGTCGTCCTGGACGCCTCGCGGTTCGTGGTCGCCGGGGTCCATGTGGCCGTGCCGTACACGACGGTCGCACTGCTGGATCTGCGCGGCCGGGTGGTCGCCCGGCGTGAGCTGAAGCACGAGCGCACCGATCCGGGGTGGGTGCTGGCACGGGCCGCGGACGGGCTGAGGTCGCTGCTGGACGACATGCCCGGCTGCCGGGCCCTCGGTGTCGGTGTGGCGGTGGGCGGTTGGGTGGACCGGGGGTCCGGGACCGTCGTCGAGCACCCTCTGCTGGGCTGGCGGGACGTGGCCGTGCGGGAGGTGCTCGGTGCCCGCACCGGGCTGCCCGTCCATGTGGACGGTCACGCGCGGGCGTTGGTCAACGCGGAGCGGCTGTTCGGGTCGGCGCGGGGCAGCGGGAGCGTGCTGCATCTGTTCGTCGGCAACATGGTCGACGCGGCGTTCGCGACCAACGACGAGGTGCACCATGGGCCGCGCTCCCGGGCCGGCGACATCGCCCATCTGCCGGTGCCGGGAGGTACGGAGGTCTGCGAGTGCGGGCGTACGGGCTGCCTGCAGGCCGAGTTGAGCGAGCGGACGCTGTGCCGGCGGGCCCGGGAGGCGGGCATCGGCACGGGCACGAACCCCATGCATGTGGTCGCGGCGGCGGCCGGGGGTGATCCGGTCGCCGTGGGGTTGCTGGTGCGGCGGGCAGGTGCCGTGGGGCGGGCGGCGCGGCTGCTGCTCGACGTACTGAATCCGGAGACGGTGGTGGTGACCGAGATCGGGGTCATTCACCGCGAGGACTGCCTCGCCGCATTGCGCGAAGGGGTCGGCGCAGATCGCGCGGCCTCTGTCGTGCCGACGAGTTTTCCGGATTCCGTACTCGCCGTGGCGGGTGGTTCGGTGGCACTCGACGTGGTGTACCGGGATCCGCTGGCCACTTCACCTCAGGGTATTTAATTCAGAAACTCCGAATGTTGACAGGGGGCACGTATGACCGGGAACATGCTGTTCATGAGCCCGTTCGTGAGCTGTCGCACCCTTTGTTGCTGACACGTCGCCGTTGTTGCTGACACGTTGCCGCGTGTGAAGTGCTCATTTCTTTCTGCGCAAGGCTGCGCTCCCTGTTCTTTCTTTGCGTGAATTCTGTTTTTCGGGCCGCTTCGCGCCTTGAATTCCGCATGCGTTTCTGCCTTCCGAACTCACGGAGTCCTCCCATGCCTTCTTCTCCCGTGCCGGGTGTCGACCGACGGCTCTTTCTCACGTCCCTGTTCGGCGCCGCCGCCGGCGTCGCCGGGTTGAGCGGCTGCGCCGCGAGCGCCTCCGCCGACGCCAAGGGCGCCTCGACCGCCCCGCTCGCCGACAGGGTTCCGGCCGGTACGAGCCTGAAGATCTCCTCGTATCTGGGCACCCAGCAACTCCAGTTGAAGTTGGGCAAGTTGGGTGACCTGCCGTTCAAGGTGTCGACGTGGGCGAACATCGGCGCAGGTCCCGACGTCATCAACGCCTTCCGTGCGGGCTCCCTCGACGTCGCCAACAACGCGGGCATCCCGCCGATCCAGGCGCACTACCAGGGCTACGACACGAAGATCGTCGCGATCAACGTCACCCGTAAGCCGAACTACCTCTTCGCCACCAAGCCCGGCAGCGACATCCGCACGGTCGCGGACTTCCGGGGCAGGAAACTCGCCTTCTCGCAGGGGCAGGCTCAGGGAGTCGTCCTCCTGCGGGCGCTGAAGCAGGCCGGGCTCGCGTACGACGAGGTCACGCTCGTCCCGCTGACCAGCAACCAGTTCTTCACCGCCCTGCAGTCGGGCCAGGTGGACATCGCACCGCTGGCCAACAGCCAGGCACCCGCGTATCTGCAGCAGTACGGCCCCAAGGGCGCCCACGCCATCGAGACGGACGTGGTCGACCTGCTCAACCTGCTGTGGGCGCCGGTCTCCGTGCTGAACGACTCCGCGAAGGCCGCCGCGATCGCCGCGTACATCCCGTACTGGGCGAAGGGCCAGGTGTGGGCGTACGAGAACCCCGACAGCTGGAACGAGGAGTTCTACGTGAAGACGCAGAACCTGACCCTCCCCCAGGCGCAGGCGATCACGAAGCTCGCCAACAAGCCTCTTCTCCCGCCGAGTTGGGCCGAGGCCATCAAGTGGGAGCAGGAGACCGCGGATCTGCTCGCGGAGGGCGGCTTCGTGGAGAAGTTCGACGTGAGTTCGCTCTTCGACCATCGCTTCGAGGGCATCGCGGCGAAGTCCGTGACCGCGGAGTACCGGAGGTGACCGCCGTGACCACGACAACGTCAGCGACCGCATCAGCGACAACCTCCACGTCCGCGTCTACGTCCACGACCAAGACCTCGGCCGTATCCGTCGCCGCCGGCGGAGAGCGTTCACAGGTCCGGCGGCGGCGTCGGCTCTCCCCCGGCAGGCGTCTGCCCGCCGCCCAGCTCATCGGTCCCGTCCTCGTCATCGCCCTGTGGGCCGTGGCCTCCGCCGCCGGACAGCTCGACCCGGCCGCGGTCCCGGCACCCTGGACCGTGCTGCGGACCGGCGTCCATCTGTGGACCGAGGGGACCCTCCCCGAGGACATCCTGACCTCGCTGCGGCGGGCCGCCTCCGGCTTCGCGATCGGCCTGACCGCAGGCATCGTCCTCGCCCTGGCGGCCGGGCTCAGCAGGGTCGGCGAGGCCCTGATCGACGGGACGGTGCAGCTCAACCGGGCGATCCCGACGCTGGGTCTGATCCCGCTGTTCATCCTCTGGCTGGGCATCGGCGAGACGTTCAAGATCGCGATCATCGCCATCGTCGTCTACATCCCGATCTATCTGAACACGCATGCCGCGCTGGCCGGCATCGACAGCCGCTTCGTCGAACTCGCCGAGGTACAGGGCCTGTCGAGGCTCCAGTTCGTCCGGCAGATCGTCATTCCCGGCGCGTTGCCCGGCTTCTTCGTCGGCCTGCGGCTCGGGGTCACCGGTTCCTGGCTGGGGCTGGTCGTCCTGGAGCAGATCAACGCCACCAACGGGCTCGGCTATCTGATGTTCCAGGCCCAGAACTACGGCCAGAGCGACGTCATCCTCGTCGGCCTCGCCGTCTACGGCATCTTCGGCCTGGTGTCCGACAGCGCGGTCCGTCTCATCGAACGGAGGGTGCTGTCATGGCGACGCACGCTGAGCAACTGACCCGGCCCGCCGTCCGACTCCGGGGTCTGACCCGGTCGTTCGGGGGACGCACAGTCCTCGACGGCATCGACCTCGACATCCCGGCCGGGCAGTTCACGGCCCTGCTCGGGCACAGCGGCTCCGGCAAGAGCACCTTGCTACGGGCGGTCGCGGGCCTCGATCACGAGGTCGAGGGCAGCGGGCGACTCAGCGCCCCCGAGCGGGTGTCGGTGGTCTTCCAGGACTCGCGCCTGCTGCCCTGGCGGCGGGTGCTGGGCAACGTACTGCTGGGGACGGACGGCAAAGAGGCGGCGGCGAAGGGCCGGGAGGCTCTCGCCGAGGTCGGCCTGAAGGGCCGCGAACGCGCCTGGCCCAGCGAGTTGTCCGGCGGCGAGGCGCAGCGGGCCGCGCTGGCCCGGTCGTTGGTCCGGGAGCCCGAACTGCTGCTTGCCGATGAGCCGTTCGGTGCGTTGGACGCGCTCACGCGGATCAGGATGCACGGTCTGCTGAGGGAGCTGTGGGAGCGGCACCGGCCGTCCGTTCTCCTCGTCACGCACGACGTGGACGAGGCGGTCGCTCTCGCCGAGCGGGTGCTGGTGCTGGAGGAGGGGCGGATCGGTCTCGATCTGGCGATCGACCGTGAGGTGGCGGCTCGCGGTGAGTACAGGGGTTTGTTGCTCGGTGCGTTGGGTGTGACGGCGGATGTCCAGTGAGCGTCGGTGGGGGTGACCGTCCGCTGGGGGCTGCCGCCCCCAGGCCCCCGCTTCGGCCCTGAAGGGGCCTCGTCCTCAAGCTCCCCCAGAGGGGGGACCCCCAACGGGCTGAATGTGACTGGGCCCGCGTCGGGAGGCACCGCACGGACCGGGACGAGATGCCCGGACCGGCGACGAAAAAGCCGTTTCAAGCAAAGGAAACACCCATGACCCGTCTCCTCCACCTCAACGCCTTCCTCATGAACACTGGTCACCACGAGGCCTCGTGGCGGCTTCCCGAGAGTGATCCGTACGCCCATGTCGAGCTGGACCACTATGTGCGGCTCGCCCGGACCGCCGAACGGGGCACCTTCGATTCGCTGTTCCTCGCCGACGGGCCGCAGTTGTGGGGCAACCTGGCCCAGCGTCCCGCGGGTTCGCTGGAGCCGCTCACCCTGCTGACGGCCCTGGCGACGGCGACCAAGCACATCGGGCTGATCGCCACCGCCTCCACGTCGTACAACTCGCCCTACAACCTGGCCCGGAAGTTCGCCTCGCTCGACATCATCAGCGGTGGCCGGGCGGGCTGGAACATCGTCACCACCGCTGGTGCCGAGGCCGCCCGTAACTTCGGGCTCGACGCGGAGCCCGCCCATGCCCAGCGGTACGCCCGGGCCGCCGAGTTCCTCGATGTCGCCCTCAAGCTCTGGGACAGCTGGGAGGACGACGCGATCGTCGGCGACAAGGCTTCCGGCGTCTGGGGCGACGACGCGAAGGTCCATCCGCCGCGCCACCGGGGGACGTACTTCAGCGTCGAGGGCGCCCTCAACGTGCCGCGTTCGCCGCAGGGTTACCCGCTGCTGGTGCAGGCGGGGTCCAGCGAGGACGGCAAGGCGTTCGCGGCCCGGTACGCGGAAGCCGTGTTCACCGCCCAGCAGACCGTCGAGGACGCGCAGGCCTTCTACGCCGACCTCAAGTCCCGTACGGCGGCGGCCGGTCGCGACCCCGACCACATCAAGGTGCTGCCCGGCATCGTCCCGGTGCTCGGCTCCACGGAGGCGGAGGCACTGGCGAACGAGCAGGTCCTGGAGGACCACATCGTGTACACGCACGGCGTGGACCGCCTGGAGAGTCTGCTGCAACTGCCCGGCGGGACCCTGGAGTTGGATGGCCCGCTGCCGGCGGATCTGCCGCCCGAGAGCGCGATCGAGGGCGCCAGGAGCCGCTACACGCTCGTCGTCGAGCTGGCCAGGCGCGAGCGTCTCACCGTACGACAGCTCATCGGACGGCTCGGCGGCGGGCGCGGGCATCTCACCTTCGCCGGTACGCCCGAGCAGGTCGCCGATGAGATCGAGACCTGGTTCACCCGGGGTGCCGCCGACGGTTTCAACATCATGCCCGCCGTGCTGCCCTCCGGTCTCGACGCGTTCGTCGACCACGTCGTCCCGATCCTGCGCGCCCGCGGTCTGCTCCGCCGCGAGTACGGGCCCCGCCGCACCCTCCGCGAGACGTACGGCCTCCCGCGCCCCGCGAACCAGTACGCCACGCCCGCTCTCGTCTGAAGCCAGGGCCCTCGAACCGGTCGACCCCGCCGTCCTCATCCCCGAAAGGATCCGCACATGTCCGGCATCGAAATCCAGAAGGTCACCGCGAACATCGGCGCCCGGGTGTCCGGCGTGGACATCTCCAAGCCACTCGACGAGGACCAGGTCGCCGCCCTCCGGGAGGCACTGGGCGTCCACAAGGCCCTGGTCTTCGACGACGTGAACCTCGACGACGAGGGCCAGCAGGCCTTCGTCCGCCACTTCGGCGAACTGACCACAGCCCATCCGACCGTGCCGTCCGTCGACGGCGCCGCGAACGTCCTGCCCGTCGACAGCGAGCGGGGCCGCGCCGCCAACCACTGGCACACGGACGTCACCTTCGTCCTCAACCCGCCGCAGGCCAGCACCCTGCGCAGCATCACGGTCCCGCCGTACGGCGGCGAGACCCTGATCGCCAGTTCGGCCGCCGCCTACCGTGATCTGCCGGAACCCCTGCGGAAGTTGGCCGACAACCTGTGGGCCGAACACACCAACGACTACGACTACGCGGTGCCGGACGAGACCCTCGACGAGGAACTGGCCGCCCAGCGCGCCCAGTTCACGTCCATCACGTTCCGCACGGCCCACCCGGTCGTCCGCGTCCACCCCCTGACCGGCGAACGCGGGCTGTTCATCGGCGGGTTCGCGCAGCGGATCGTCGGTCTGCCGGTCGCCGAGTCCCGCAAGATCCTGGATCTGCTGCAGGCGTATGTCACCCGCCCGGAGAACGTCCTGCGCCACCGCTGGTCGCCGAACCAGCTCGTCCTCTTCGACAACCGCATCACCCAGCACTACGCCGTCGACAACTACAACGGCCTGCCGCGCCGCCTGCACCGGGTGACCATCGCCGGTGACATCCCGCTCGGCATCGAGGGCAAGGAGAGCTACTCGATCGCGGGTGACGCCTCGCACTACACGTCGGTCGCCACTGTCGCCCAGTCGTAGGCCCCCGTCCCCTGCGCTTCTCCCGAAAAAAGACCCTCGCGCCCTGCACGCGAGGGTCTTTTTGTTGCTAGTGTGCACTTGCAAGTAATATGCAATAAGAGGTCGAGGGGACCCCGCATGCCCGTCTACACGTTCCCTGAGCTGCCGTACGACTACTCCGCGCTCATTCACTCCGAGGGATGGCTTCACGCCGGACCCGCTCTTGCCGACCGTCGGCCCCGTATCGTTCAGCGCAGCAGGTCCAAGACCTGCCCGGCGGCCGGGAGGGTCGTCGACAGACGGACTTGAGCGCCGCCGAACTCCCCGGAGCGATCCAAAGGAGAGTCTCCGACTTTCGGGTCGGAGAGAACTCCAATGGCACAACATGACGGGGAAGCCCCCGGGCGGCGAGCCGGAGAACATGAACCCTCGGCTTTTTCGCCGCGCCCACAACCCAGTTCCCCAAGGCCGCCGCCACCCAGGGTTCGGGCTGGGGCGCCCTCGCCCACGAGCCGCTCAGCGGACGGCTGATCGTCGAGCAGGTCTACGACCATCAGGGCAACGCCGGCCAGGGTTCCGTGCCGATCCTGGTCTTCGACGCCTGGGAGCACGCCTTCTATCTCCGGTACCGGAACCAGAAGGTCGACTTCATCGACGCGATGTGGGCCGTCGTCAACTGGCAGGACGTGGCCCGGCGATACGCGGCCGCCAAGTCCCGTACAGATGTACTGCTGTTGGCGCCCTGAGCAGACCGCGCACACAACGCCTTCAGCTGTGAAGCGTCCTGCCTCGTGATCGTCTTCTCACCGAACGCGACGGCAGGCGAATGACGGGCGGCCCCCGCGAGGACATGACTCGCGGGGGCCGCCCCATTCCCTAGGCCTCTGCGCGGACCTACTCTCATGGGTCCGGGACATCAGTCCACCGGAGCCCGCCACACCGGGAGGATCACATGCTGTCGATGCGGTGCGTGAACTGCGCAGGCACGGTCCAGGATTTCCGCAGGCTCACCGACGCGGAGAAGACGTACGTCGAGGGGCAGAAGCCGAAACACACCCGCCTGGGCGCCTACTACCGCTGCACCCGCGACGGCTGCCTGCGCTTCCAGCGGTGGGGGAACCACAAGGACGGAGGCTCCTTCCCCAAGCCGGAGGCCGAGGCTCCCGACAAGAACTCCGAACTGGAAGCCAAGGCCAAAGGCTGAAGGGCCGGTCGCCCTACAGGTTGCTGAAGTCCGGGCCCGCCGTCCGCGAGCGCTTGATCTCGTAGAACCCGGGGACCGAGGCGACCAGGAGAGTGCCGTCCCACAGCTTGGCGGCCTCCTCGCCCTTGGGAGCCGGGGTGACGACCGGGCCGAAGAAGGCGATCTGCTCGCCGTCGGCGCCGGGGACCGCGATCACCGGGGTGCCGACGTCCTGGCCGACCTTGCTGATGCCCTCCTTGTGGGAGGCGCGCAGCTCGGCGTCGAACTCGAAGTCCTGCTGCTCGGCGTAGTCGATCAGGTCGGCGGGCAGGCCGACGTCGGCCAGGGCGCCGGCGATCGCCTCAAGGGTCGGCCCCTCGCCACCGTTGTGGATGCGCGTGCCCATGGCCGTGTAGAGGGGGCCGAGGACGTCGGCGCCGTGCTTCTGCCAGGCCGCCGTCACGACCTTCACCGGCTGCCAGGCCTTCACCGCGAGCATCTCGCGGTACTCGTCGGGCAGCTCGTCGAGCTTGTCCTCGTTGAGCACGGCCAGGCTCATGATGTGCCAGCTGACCTCGATGTCACGGACCTTCTCCACCTCCAGGACCCACCGGGAGGTCATCCAGGCCCAGGGACAGAGCGGGTCGAACCAGAAGTCGACGGGGGTCTTGGTCGAACTCGTCTCGGACATGGGTCTCCTAGAGAAGATGCGCTTTCAAGGGGCAACGCATCCGCGCCACCGTCGCATTCCCGGGTGCTCGGTGTCAGTGGTGCGTGACAGGATCGGTGCTGGTCGGCCGTACTGATGACAATCGAGGGAGTGCTCCGTGCCCGGTGAGAATCTGTCCCGAGACGAGGCCCGGGAGCGGGCCGCACTGCTGTCCGTCGACGGGTACGAGGTGTTCCTCGACGTGCGGTCCGCCCTGGGCGACACAGGTAGTGGCAGTGGGGCGGGCGGGGCTCGGACCTTTCGGTCCGTGACCACGATCCGGTTCCGGTGCGCGGAGCCCGGTGCCGCCAGCTTCGCGGATCTTGTCGCGCCCAGTGTGACCGCCGTCTCCCTCAACGGCCGGGATCTCGACCCGGGGGCCGTCTTCGACGGCACGCGCATCCTGCTGGAGGACCTCGCCGCGGACAACGAGCTGGTCGTCGACGCCCAGTGCGCCTACTCCCGCACCGGCGAGGGCCTGCACCGCTTCGTCGACCCCGAGGACGGCGAGGTGTACCTGTACACGCAGTACGAGCCCGCCGACTCCCGCCGCGTCTTCGCCAACTTCGAACAGCCCGACCTGAAGGCCCCCTTCCGCTTCGAGGTGCGGACGCCGGAGGAATGGGTCGCGTGGAGCAACGGAGTCGGGGAGCTCGTCGACGGGGTGTGGCGGTTCGCCGAGACCAAGCCCATCTCCACCTACATCACCGCCATCCTCGCGGGGCCCTACCACTACGTCACCGACTCGTACTCCCGTACGTTCGCCGACGGTACGACCCTCGACATCCCCCTCGGCGCCATGTGCCGCAAGGGTCTCGCCCCCTACTTCGACTCCGACGACGTCTTCCTCGTCACCAAACAGGGGCTGGACTTCTTCCACGACCACTTCGACTACCCGTATCCCTTCGGGAAGTACGACCAGGCGTTCGTGCCCGAGTACAACCTCGGCGCGATGGAGAACCCGGGGCTGGTCACCTTCCGCGAGGAGTTCATCTTCCGCGGGAAGGTGACACAGGCGGCGTACGAGCGGCGGGCGAACGTCGTCCTGCACGAGATGGCCCACATGTGGTTCGGCGACCTCGTCACCATGGAGTGGTGGGACGACCTGTGGCTCAAGGAGTCCTTCGCCGACTTCATGGGCTCCTTCTCGCTCGTCGAGGCGACCCGTTTCACCAGCGGCTGGGTCACCTTCGCCAACAACCGCAAGGCCTGGGCCTATCGCGCCGACCAGCTCCCCTCCACGCACCCCGTCACGGCCGACATCCGCGACCTGGAGGACGCCAAGCTCAACTTCGACGGCATCACGTACGCCAAGGGCGCCTCCGTGCTCAAGCAGCTCGTCGCCTACGTGGGGCCGGAGGCGTTCCTCGAAGGTGCGCGGCGGTACTTCAAGCGGCACGCGTACGGCAACACGCGCCTCGGCGATCTGCTGTCCGTGCTGGAGGAGACCAGCGGGCGGGACATGGCGTCCTGGTCGCGGGCGTGGCTGCAGACCGCCGGGGTCAACTCCCTCACCCCCGCTGTGCTGTTGAACGCGGACGGGCTGATCACCGAGCTGGCCGTGATCCAGGAGGCCGCCGAGTCTCACCCTGAACTGCGGCCCCATCGGGTGGCCGTCGGCCTCTACCGGCGTTCGCCGGACGGGGTGCTGGAGCGGTACGCGCGTGCCGAGGTCGATGTCGACGGGCCCCGCACCGTCGTCGGTGAGCTGGTCGGGAGCGAGGCGCCCGACCTCGTGCTCGTCAACGACGACGACCTGACGTACTGCAAGATCCGGTTCGACGAGGGCTCGTTGGCGACGCTGCGGGCGCATCTCGGGGAGATCACCGACCCGCTCGCCCGCGCCCTGTGCTGGTCCGCGCTGTGGAACCTGACGCGGGACGCGTTGATGCCGGCCCGGGACTTCGTCGACCTGGTGCTGCGGTTCGCGGGGCGCGAGTCGGACATCGGCGTGCTGCAGATGCTGCACGCGTGGGCGGGCTCCGCGCTCACCCACTACGCGGCCCCCGAGTGGCGGGCGGCCGGTGAACGTCTGCTCGCCGAGGGCGCGTTGAAGGAACTGCGGCTCGCCGAACCGGGCAGCCAGCACCAGTTGACGTGGGCCCGCTTCTTCGCGGCCGTGGCGTCGAGCGAGGCCCATCTCCAGTTGCTCCAGGGGCTGCTGGAGGGCACGGCGAAGATCGACGGCCTCGACGTCGACCAGGAGCTGCGGTGGGCGTTCCTGGAACCGCTCACCTCGCACGGCGTCGCCGACGAGAAGGCCCTCGCGGCCGAACTCGCCCGCGACGACACGGCGTCCGGCAAGCGCCACCAGGTGCGCTGTCTCGCCGGCCGCCCCTCAGCCGCCGTCAAGGCGCAGGCGTGGGCCCAGGTCGTCGAGTCGGACGCGCTGTCCAACGCCCTCGTCGAGGCCACCATCTCGGGCTTCGTGCAGGGTTCACAGCGGCAGCTTCTCGCGCCGTACGCGGAGAGGTACTTCGAGGTGATCGAGCGGACGTGGGCCGACCGCTCGATCCAGATCGGGATGGATGTCGTACGGGGCCTGTTCCCGTCCCTCCAGGACTCACCGGAGACCCTGGCGGCGACGGACACCTGGCTGACGACCCACGCGGACGCGGCGCCGGCCCTGCGGCGCCTTGTCCTGGAGTCCCGGGACGACCTGGCACGGGCGCTGCGGGCGCAGGCGTGCGACGGCCTCGCGGCGCGGTAGGGGGCGAGCTGGGTGCGTTGTCGGGTGCGGGCCCGATGGGGCTTCTCGCGCAGTTCCCCGCGCCCCTAAAAGACACGGCCCCTGCGGGCCGAAAAGCACGGGGCGCAGCCCCTGCTTTTCAGGGGCGCGGGGAACTGCGCGACCAGCCCCCACCGGGCCCGCACCCGACAACGCACCGAACCACCTCTCCGCCGGGTGACTTGGCCGCCGGACCCACCGTTACCGAACCCGGGCACCCCACCCCGTAACCCCCGGAGGGACCAGCGTCTTTCGGCACTCGAACGCTTGCACTTTAGGGCGAGCTTGTCCGGAATTGTCGACGGGCCTGTAACAGCGGTTAGGGGGCGGATCGGACACGGGAAAGTCGGAGTCATGACCCACAACACCCCGCTCTCCCCGAGCACCCGCCCCCTCCGCCACCTGGCCCACGTACAGCGCCGGGTACTGACCACCGCGCAACTGCGGGCGAACGGCGTCGCGCCCGCCGAGGCGAACGAGCAGTGCCGGTCCGGCGGACCCTGGCAGCAGATCCTGCCCGGCGTGTTCCTGCTGCACCCGGGCCCGCCCACCAGCGAGGAGCGGCTGCACGCGGCACTCCTGTACGCGGCGAAGGAGCGTACGGCGACCGGGATTCCGGCGCAGCCCGACTCCGAGGAGCCCTACCGGGAGCGAGGCCGCCCGGTCTACGCCGAGGCCATGGTCACCGGCCTCGCCGCGCTCGCCCTGCACGGCTTCTCGTCCGCACCCCCGCTGCTGTCCCTCGACACCATCGACGTCCTGGTCCCCCGGCTGCGCCGGCTCCGCTCCACGGGCTGCGTCCGCATCGTCCGCTCCTCGGCCCTGCCCACACCCGAGCTGATCGACGGGCTCCCGGTCGCCCCGGTCCCCCGAGCCCTCGCCGACGCGGTGGCCGGACTCACGGACGCGGACGCCGTACGCCGGCTGCTGACCGACGCCGTGCGCGCCGGTCACTGTGAACCGGCCGCGGTGGTACGGGAGTTGAACCAGGGGCGACTGCTGAGCCGACCGCATGTCGTGGACGCCGTCGACTCCCTGCTCGCGGAGGGCCGGGCGATCGCGGAGGACCGGCTGTACCGGATGGTCCGCGAACACCGCCTCCCGGAACCGGTCTGGAACGTCGATCTGCGTCTGCCGGGCGGCCCGTGCCTCGGTGGCCTCGACGCCTACTGGCCCGACCAGGCGGTGGCGGTGGAGCTCGACACACGCGCCCCGCGCCCGGGCCACCGGCAGGAGGACGACGCGCTCTGGTCGGAGTACGCCCGCAAGCGGGAACATCTGGAGCGGCTGGGCATCACGGTCGTCCACATCACGCCCCGCAAGCTGCGCGAGGCGATCGAGCAGCAGGCAACTGTCGTACGCACGGCTCTGATGGCGTCGGGGGACCGCGAGCCGGCGGCGTATGTCGTGGTTCTGCCGAGGTAGTGACGGACCCGGCAGCACCAGGCGAACACGAGGAGGGGCCGCCGGGTGACCGGGGGCCCCTCCTCGTGTTTGCCTGTGTATTTCGCGCGTCCCTACTCGGTCCCGCAGTACTCCGCCTCGACGATCTTCCCCGAGTCGCCGCTCCAGTCGCCGTTGAAGTTGAAGGCGAGGGAGTGCTTGCCGTCGGCCGTGGTG
This sequence comes from Streptomyces sp. B21-083, assembly GCF_036898825.1. Classification (GTDB taxonomy): domain Bacteria; phylum Actinomycetota; class Actinomycetes; order Streptomycetales; family Streptomycetaceae; genus Streptomyces. The sequence continues at coordinate 3,490,818 of NZ_JARUND010000002.1, forward strand.
GCCGCCACGGAGCTGGAGCCGTGGATGCCGCCGCTGTGGCCCCAGACGGTGATCCCGCAGCTCAGCTCGTTCTCGATGAGGCCGAGCCCGTAACGCCCGCCGACCTCGGCAGCGGGGACGGTCGTCTTCATCTCCGCGAGCTGCTTCGCGGGCAGCACCTTGCCACGCAGAAGCGCCGAGTAGAAGCGGTTCAGGTCACCGGAGTTGGTGATGATCTCGCCGGCGGAGTTCGCCACCGAGGGGTTGAGCTCGGTGACGTCGTAGATCTTGCCGGTGGCGTTCTCGGCGAGCGGTGAGTAGGCGCGGCTGCTGGTCTGCGGCACCTTGGCGCTCGTACCCGGCATGTACGTCCCCTGCAGCCCGAGCGGCTTGATGACGCGCCGACGGACCTCGTCGCCGTACGAGTTGCCGGTCACCTTCTTGATGACCATCCCGGCGATCGTGTAGTTGGTGTTGGAGTAGCTCCAGCTCGCGCCCGGCGCGAACTCGGGCTTGTGAGCCATGGCGATCTTGACGATCTCGTTCGGGGTCCAGGTGCGGTACCGGTTCTTGAAGAAGCCCTCCGCGAGGAAGACCTCGCGCTGGAAGTCCTCGTCCTCGGTGTAGTTGAAGATGCCGCTGGTGTGGTTGAGGAGCTGGCGGAGGGTGATCTTCCGCCCGTCGTGCCCGTTGCCCCGTACGACCCCGGGCAGCCACTTGTCGACCGTGTCGTCGAGCGACACCCTTCCCTCGGCCTCCAGTTGGAGCAGGACGGTCGCGATGAAGGTCTTCGTGATGCTGCCGGCCCGGAAGTTGTCCTGGGCGCTGCGCGGCTGGTTGGTCTTGAGGTCGCCGACACCGGCGGTCGCTTTCCATACCCCGTGCCAGTCCCTGGCCTGAAGGGCCACACCGGGTACGCCGTCCTGGACGGCGGCGTTCATGGCTGTGCGGGTGGCCTCGTGACCGACGTCGCCACCGCGTTCGGCCGGTGCGGCCGTCGCGGGCGCCGCGAACGCGCCTGCCGCGACGGCAACCGCCACGGCCATCCCGACCAGCCTCACGTTGCCCGGCCTCTTGTTGACTGACATACCGTTCCCCCTTGTTCATGACCTTCGGCGCGTCCTCGCCGAGGGTCGGTCGGGGGGAGGGACCCGGCGGGTGGGCGTGAGGTTGCTCGGGGTGGTCCGGTTGAGTGACTTTCAGCCTTCTCACAGGTGGGGGCACCGGTCACCCCTTCTTCAGCACCAGCTCCACGTTCCGGTCCCCCGCGCCCCCCGACAGGTCGACCCTCGCCCCCGGGGCGTTGAAGGACAGCTCGCGGTACAGGGCCGCCAGGCCCGTCTGGGAGAGGTCCGTGTAGTCCGTGCGGTGGGGGGCCGCCGATTCGACCAGGGTCGTGAACAGCGAGAGGGTGCCGTCGTTGTTGTCCACCAGCTCGATGACGCGGGCCAGTTGGGGGAAGTCGATGTGTGACGCGGTCGAGATCTCCCAGAACGAGCGGTCGTCCGGGGCCGAGTGCGCGGTGATGACGTTGCGGTGGATGTGGCCGTTCACCCAGGCGAGGACATTGCGGTGACTCGCGAGCAGCGCCACGAGGTCCGCGCCGTCGTAGCGCTGTTCTTCCGGGTGGGCCGGGTCGCGGTGGGTGTTGGTCATCGACTCGCTGGTGTGGTGGCTGAAGACGATGGCGTACGAGCCTGCTTTCGCGTGTTCCTTCAACGTGCGGTCCAGCCAGCGCACTTGGGCCGCGCCGATCGAGCCCTGGTAGTGGCCGCCCGGGTCGGTGGTGTCGATGCTGATGCCGATGACGTCGTCCGAGATACGGAAGGTGTAGTACTGGGTTCCCGAGTCCAGGTTGGCCGACGAGTAGCCGTGGCCGACCGGGCCCACGCCCGCGTACGCCGGGTTCAGGTGCGCCTTCAGATAGTCGGCCCGGGTGAACGGGGCCCTGTTCTCGTCCGGGGTGACCGAGCGCAGGTCGCGCGTGTGGGCCTGGATCAGCTCCCGGAAGTGGATGCCCTTCGGGTCCTCGGAGCTTCTGATCTGGTCCTGGAGCGCCTTGCTGCGTGCCGTCGGCAGATCCATCAGCTTCCTGCCGCCGACCGCGAAGTCGGTGAGGAAGGGGTCGCTGTGGGAGGCGTAGCAGCCGAGGGGGAGGGAGTCGTGGTTGCCGACCGTCGAGTACCAGGGGAGGTTCAGGCCGGGGCTGCGCACCTCCCGTACGGCCGCCGCGAGGAAGCCGTCGATGTGCGGGAAGCCGTGCTGCTTGTCGGAGTCACGGGTGGGCGAGTCCGGCTGCCAGTAGAGCGGGAGGCCGCTGTTCTGGACGCCCTCGTAGTGGCGCGGGTCGCCGGTGTTCGGCGTCATGCGGCCGCCGCTCATCACCTTCATGAACCACTCCAGCTCGGAGTGCGCGTTGTTGTCCGTGTTGTCGCCGGTGGTCATCACGAAGTGGAGCGGGGAGCCGGTGACGGGCGCTCCGCGCAGGGCGTTGATCCGCTCGACCAGCGAGGTCGCGCCCTGCACCGACAGTGCCTCGTGCGGGCGCCAGGCGTGCCGGTCGGCCGAGCGCATGTACTCCATGCGCAGCGGGTGCTGTACGTCGGTCAGGTGCAGGTCCGTGAACTGGACGAAGGCCGCCATGGTGGTCCGGCGGGCGGCGCGGCCCGACTTCGGCGCCGCCAGCTCCGAACGCACCACCCGGCCCCACGCCTCGCCCTCGCCGAGGCGCCGGTAGGCGCCCGTGCCGAGAGGCGCGGAGACCGTGTTGAGTGTGGTGCCCCGGGTGAAGGGGGCGAGCGTGGCCGACGCCGCCCGGCGGGACAGGGCCACCGGGCCCTCGGCGGCGGTGGTCTCGGCTGCTGTGGCGGCCTGGCTGTCACTGGGCCGCAGCCCGTAGCCGACGCCCGCCGAGACGGACACCGCCCCGGCCGCGGCGAGCAGTGAACGTCGATTGAATCCCGGCGTGGGGCTTGCGACAGAGCGTGTGCGCGACATGGCGCGGTCTCCCCGAGTGCGAACGCGTCGGAAGTGGTCGCGGGCGATCGCAGTCGCGAACGTCCCGCTCACTCTGGATGCTTGGCACCGGGAATGACCTGCGCGTGAACGAGGCAGCAACGCGCGACGCCGATCTCCGTACGTGGATCTTGGGCCACCTCGCCCGTTCACGACCGCACGGCGAACGGCCCGGAGTCCGTCACTCCGCGTTCATCTGCCGGGGTACGTGGGCTACTCCTCCCCTGCCTGCACGACCCTCCCCGTGACCGGCCGCTCCCGCCACAGTTCCAGCCCGACGACCACTGTCCGCGCCCTTTGCAGCCCCGCCACCGCGTCCAGGTCGTGCCAGGCGGCGAGGTCCGTGGAGCCGTTCGTCTCCGGGCGGAGTTCGCCGCCGGTGACCAGGCCCTCGTAGACCAGCGCCAGGCCCTGGTGGTCCACCGGGCGCCACCGGCGGTGGGTGAAGGTACGGCGGCGGGAGTCGACGCCGAGCAGGCCCGTCACGTCGATGCGGTAGCCCGTCTCCTCCAGGAGCTCACGGCGGACCGTGTCGTACGGGTCCTCGCCGTGTTCCATGCCGCCGCCCGGCAGTACCCACTCGTGGCCGCCCCGGCCGTCGGGGCTGCGGGCGAGCAGGATCTGGCCGTTCCGGACGCAGACGGCGTAGGCCGCCACCCTCAAGGTCGTTCGCACACAAGGAAGTTAACGTGCGCGGCGGGAACGTGCGGGGGAATTGTCCGACCAGGGCCTGTATCGAGCCGTGGGCGGCGGACCCGTGCTGCGCCCTACGCGCCGCCACCCCAACCCGACCGGGCTGCGCAAAGGTGTGGAAGCTCACCCTTCTGGCTATATCTCCCCAAGGCGATCGCGGGTTTTCCCCATCCATCCATATCGTTTCGGTCAACCTTCACCAAATATCCGCCTCTTGAGTAAAGCTGGGCAATCGTCCGGGGTCGCATCCGGACGATCGCGGCCAGGGTCGATCGACCTGGTCGCTCGACGCACGTTCCTTTACCTACAAGGGATGCCGATGACCTTCACGCCCGAGCGCGAACCGATAACGAGCGCGAGACGCCTGGCACGCATAGCCGTGGCCGCCGGACTGGTGGCCGCGCTCTCCGGGGCAGGGCCGATACCCATGGCCTTCTCCGCGGACACGGCGACGGGGACGGCCCCGGCCGACGGCGCCGTCAAGTCGGCGCACGACAAGCTCGGCTCCGACGACGCCGAGCTTCTCTCCGAGGCCAAGGCCGACGGAGACAAGACCGTCACGATGATGATCGCCACCGCGCCGGGCCAGACCGAGCAGGTCGCCGCGCAGCTGGACGCGGTCCAGGGCGGCCTCGTTGGCCGGACCTTCGACAAGGTCGGCTACGTCCGGGCCACCGTCCCGACCGCGAAGGCCGACGCGGCCATCAAGGCCGCCGCCAAGCTCTCCTCCGTGCACGGGATCGACCTGCGCCAGGACATCCCGCTGGACGACCCGACGCCGAGTGCCGACACCGCCTCCGCCCCCCGGGCGGGTGCCGCCACCAAGACCAGGACCTACGCGGCGCCGGACAAGAAGACTCCCGCCGAGAACCCGTACAACCCGTCGTTCGAGACGGGCGCCGTCGACTTCGTGAAGAAGAACCCGAAGGCGGACGGCCGCGGCATCACCATCGGCATCCTCGACTCCGGTGTGGACCTGGCGCACCCCGCGCTGCAGAAGACCACCACCGGTGAGCGCAAGATCGTCGACTGGGTGACGTCCACCGACCCGGTCAACGACGGCGACGGCAGCTGGCTTCGGATGACGAGGGCGGTCTCCGGTCCGGCCTTCGCCATCACCACGGCCAGCCAGGGCACCGAGAACTTCACGGCGCCGGTCGGCGACTACAAGTTCAACTACTTCGCCGAGTCCGTCACCGCCGGCGGCGACCAGGCCGGCGACGTCAACCGCGACGGCGACAAGACCGACGTCTGGGGCGTGCTGTACGACGCCGCCGCCGGCACGGTCACCGTCGACGTGAACGACAACCACGACTTCACCGACGACACACCGATGAAGGCGTACAAGGACGGCTACCAGATCGGCTACTTCGGGACGGACAACCCGGCGACCGACGTCGCCGAGCGCATCCCGTTCGTCGTCGAGACCCGCAAGGACGTCGTCTACAACGCGGCCGGCGCCAAGGCCGACTACGCGAACATCGGCATGATCTCGTCCGAGCACGGCACCCACGTCGCCGGTATCACCGCGGCGAACAGCCTGTTCGGCGGCAAGATGAACGGTGCCGCGCCCGGCGCCAAGATCGTGTCGTCCCGCGCCTGCGTCTTCGGCCCGGGCTGCACCAACGTCGCGCTGGCCGAGGGCATGATCGACCTCGTCGTCAACCGTGGCGTCGACATCGTCAACATGTCGATCGGCGGCCTCCCGGCGCTGAACGACGGCAACAACGCGCGCGCCGAGCTGTACACGCGGCTGATCGACACGTACGGCGTCCAGCTCGTCATCTCGGCCGGCAACTCCGGCCCGGGTGTCAACACGATCGGTGACCCCGGTCTGGCCGACAAGGTCATCTCGGTCGGCGCGTCCGTCTCCAAGGAGACCTGGGCGTCCAACTACGGCTCCGTCGTGTCGAAGAAGTACGCGATGATGCCGTTCTCCTCGCGCGGCCCGCGTGAGGACGGCGGCTTCACGCCGACGATCACCGCGCCCGGCGCCGCGATCAACACCACGCAGACCTGGCTGCCCGGCTCCCCGGTCGCCCAGGCGGGCTACACCCTCCCGGCCGGCTACTCGATGCTGCAGGGCACCTCGATGGCGTCCCCGCAGGCCGCCGGCGCCTCGGCGCTGCTGCTGTCGGCCGCCAAGCAGAAGGGCATCGCCCTCTCCCCCGCCGACCTCCGTACGGCCCTGGTCACGCACGCCGACCACATCGCGGGTACGCAGGCGTACGAGGAAGGCGCCGGCCTCATCAACATCGTGGACGCGTGGAAGGCCATCGCAGCCGGCGCGACCGCCCTCGACTACACGGTCAAGGCCCCGGTCGACACCGCGCTCGACCAGGCGCTGAAGACCCCGGGTTTCGGCACCGGCCTCTACGACCGTGAAGGCGGCCTCAAGCTCGGCGTCAGCAAGACGTACGAGATCACTGTGACCCGTACGTCCGGTCCCGCCAAGGCGATCCGGCACGACCTGCGCTTCAGGAACAACGTCGGTGGCACCTTCAGGATCGCCGGCAAGGAAGACGTCAGCCTGGCGCTGAACAAGCCGGTCACCGTCAAGGTCGTCGCGAACTCGAAGACGGCCGGCATCAAGAGCGCGATCCTTGAGCTCGACGACCCGCAGACCGAGGTCGTCGACAAGCAGATCATGACCACGGTCGTGATCTCGAAGCCGGTCAAGTACACGTTCTCCGCGTCCGGTTCGGTGCAGCGCAACAGCACCCAGTCCTACTTCCTGACCGTGCCCGAGGGCGCCAAGACCCTTGAGGTCGCGATCAGCGGACTGGCCGCCAACAGCCAGACCCGGTTCATCTCGATCCACCCGTACGGTGTCGCCGTCGAGGACACGGGCACGCCGTACTGCTACAGCAACTACCCGAACACCAACGGCTGTGCGCCCGACGTGCGTTCGTACCCGAACCCGCAGGCCGGTGTCTGGGAGGTGGAGGTCGAGGCGCGTCGTACGTCGCCGCTGCTCGACAACCCGTACAAGCTGGCCGCCACCGTCCTGGGCGCGACCTTCGACCCGGACGTCGTGACCGTCCCCGAGGCCAAGGTCGGCACGCCGATCGCCGCCTCCTGGAAGGTGACGAACAACCTCGCCGCGGTCGACGGCAAGCTGGCCGGCGGTCCGCTCGGCTCTTCCCTGACCGCCCGTCCGACCATCGCCACCGGTGAGACGCAGACGACCACGGTCGAGGTGCCCGCGGGTGCCGCGTCCCTGAACGTCGCCATCGGCAAGGTCTCCGACACCGCCGCCGACCTGGACCTCGTCGTGTACAACGCGGCCGGTACAGCGGTCGGCACGTCCGCCGACGGTGACTCGGAGGAGGCGGTCTCCATCGCCTCGCCCGCAGCCGGTACGTACACCATCCAGGTCATCGGCTACGCGATCCCGGCCGGTACGACCGCGTACGACTACCAGGACGTCTTCTACTCGGCCGCCCTGGGCTCCATCCAGGTCGCCGGCACCCCGGTGAAGCTCGGCACGGGCGCCTCGGCGACCGTCTCCGGCAACATCGTCGCCTCGGCCCCGGCGCCCGCCGGCCGTGAGTTCTTCGGCCAGGTGTCCCTGGTGAACGCGCACGGCACGGCTGCCGGTATCGGCAACGTGAAGATCGAGAAGGTCACGCCGTAGCGGTAGGTACGACCCAAGGGCGGGCGTCCGGTACCTGGTACCGGGCGCCCGCCCCTTTGCCGTTCACTCTCGGATCACTCCCGGACCGTTCTCGGACTCACTCGCACGCGAGCGTGCGAGACTCCGGCAGTGCTGCCGTGATCCAGGCCCGTTCGGCGGCGATCTCCTTCTCGCCCGTGGACCAGGTGTCGGGGGATTCGGCGTCCGCCGCGATGCCGATCAGGGTGTGGACGCCCACCGTCAGCCGGGGGTCGGCCTCCCGGTCCATCACGAACGTCACCTCTGCCGAGCCCTTGGCCGGCTTGTAGTAGCGGGTGACGCGCAGGGTGATCCGGTCCTGGTCGGCGCCGGGGCCGGGGTCGACCGCGGTGACCGTGCCCTCGACGACCAGGCGGGCGCAGGCGAGATATCCCGCGTGACGCAGCGAACCCGCGACGCTCCCGTCCTTGGCACCCTCGCCGCTGTCGCTGTCCGGGCCGAGCGAGTAGGACGGCACCGAACCGGCCGACGAGGACGCCCCCGAGTCCTCGGCCCCGTTGCCGGCCTGCGAGAGGAGCCACCCCGACCCGGTGATCAGGGCTCCCGCGGCGGACACCGCGGCGACGCCGAGGGCGAGGGTGCGCAGCGGACGCCAGTAGTGCCATTCCCGTACCTGAACCCGGACCGGAACCCGGGCCGGCATCCGCACCGGCACCGATTCGGGCTCCGTGTCCTCCTGCGCCGCCAGCGCGTCCCCGATGAGCCCCAACTGCTCGCGCAGCAGCGCCACATCGGCCGCAGCCGACCAGTGCTCGGCCATGAAGTCGGCGTCCGTGAGGGCCTCTTCGGGCAGCGGGTCGTCCGTCAGCGCGGCCATCAGCGCGTCCACGCCGTTGTGTTCGGCGGCCATGTCACACCACCTCGTCCTCGTGCAGGCGGGCACGCAAGGCCCGTACCGCCGTGTGCAGCCTGCTCTTGACCGTGCCCTCCGGGATACCCAGTTCCTCGGCGATCCCGCGTACCGGCAGGTCGGCGAAGAAGCGCAGGACCAGTACCTGGCGCTGGGAGTCGGGCAGGTCGTCGAGTCCCTGGGCGACGGCGAGGGAGAGCAGGCTCGTCTCCTCCCCGGAGGGATGCGCCACCGGCTGGCGCAGAGAGGCGAGCCGCTCCCCCAGCCGTTCCTGGCGACGCTTCGACCGGTGCCAGTCCATGGCGAGGTTGGAGGCGACGACCGCCGCCCACGCCGAGACGTCACGCGGTGCCTCGTGTCCGTTCGCGGTGCGTTCCAGCAGCCGCAGGCGGACCTGCTGTACCCCGTCCAGCAGGTCCGCCTGCGGCACGCCTCCGAGCGCGAGCACCGCTCGGACCCTGCGCTCCTGCGCCGTGTCCAGCGGGTCGCCGTGTTCGTCCTCCTGGACGCGCCGGGCCTTTCTGCGCAGCACAAGCACCCTCCCCCTCGCCGCGTTTTCTCTACGACGCCGAGGGCCCCCGAAACGTTCAACCTCGGCGGAGACGTACGTCACACCGTTATCGAAGCGAGACGACCGCCTCGCCCTTCCCCGGTCGGCCGAGCCCGTACACCTTGCGCCCCACTGTCCGCGCGGGGCCGGTTTCTCCAGCTCAGGATGGGTCCGGCCGGACGATCGCTGCCGTTCGCGGCCCGTGTCGCGTCCCAGTCCTCGGGCATGCCGGGCAAAGGATTGGACATGTTGCCCCGGGTGGGACGCATGATGGAAATGCGCCGGTCACGCAATCGGTCGCGCGATACAGCGCCATACAGAAGGAGTCGCCGTGAGGGTCGGAATCGTCGGAGCCACCGGGCAGGTCGGCACGGTCATGCGCAGGATCCTCGTCGAGCGCGAGTTCCCGGTCACCGAGCTGCGGCTGTTCGCTTCGGCGCGGTCGGCGGGGTCGGTCCTCGACGGCGTGACGGTGGAGGACGCGGCGACGGCCGACTACACCGGCCTCGACATCGTGCTGTTCTCGGCGGGCGGCGCGACCTCGAAGGCGCTCGCGGAGAAGGTCGCCTCGCAGGGTGCCGTCGTGATCGACAACTCGTCGGCGTGGCGCCGGGACCCGGAGGTACCCCTGGTCGTCTCCGAGGTGAACCCGCACGCCATCGTGGACCGTCCCAAGGGCATCATCGCCAACCCGAACTGCACGACGATGGCCGCGATGCCGGTCCTGCGGCCGCTGCACACGGAGGCCGGCCTCGACGCGCTGGTCGTCGCGACGTACCAGGCGGTGTCCGGCTCGGGTGTGGCGGGTGTGGCGGAGCTGCACGGCCAGGCGCAGAAGGTGATCGCCGACGCGGACAAGCTGACGCACGACGGTTCGGCGGTCGACTTCCCCGAGCCGCAGGTCTACAAGCGTCCGATCGCGTTCAACGTGCTGCCGCTGGCGGGCAACCTGGTGGACGACGGCTCGTTCGAGACGGACGAGGAGCAGAAGCTGCGCAACGAGTCCCGCAAGATCCTGGAGATCCCGGAGCTGAAGGTCTCCGGTACGTGTGTCCGCGTGCCGGTGTTCTCGGGCCACTCCCTCCAGGTGAACGCGCGGTTCGCGCGCCCGCTGTCGGTGGAGCGGGCGACGGAGCTGCTGGCGGGGGCGCCGGGTGTCGTCCTGTCGGACATCCCGACCCCCCTGGAGGCGGCCGGTCAGGACGCGTCGTTCGTGGGCCGCATCCGCGTGGACGAGACGGCGGAGAACGGGCTCGCGTTCTTCGTCTCCAACGACAACCTGCGCAAGGGCGCCGCGCTGAACGCGGTACAGATCGCGGAGCTGGTGGCGGTGGAGCTGCAGGGGAAGTAGAGGTTTCTTCGCCCCCGCCGCCCCTACCCGTCCCATCCCTGGGGGCTGCCGCCCCCAGACCCCCGCTCCGGCCCTGAACGTGCCTTGTCCGCAGACTCCCCCAGCCGGGCTGGAGGTCCGGGTCCGGCGTCGCGCTGACGATGTCCCGGCGCGGGAACCAACTCGCCCCCCGCATCGTCAGCACAACGCGACCTCTTGAGGATCACCGGGCCCACGGGCCGTCCAGCCCGCTCAGCGGCGGGTTGTGGACATCGCCCCGGCCGTGGATCCCATGGAAGGATGGCGCAACCCACACATACGAGGAGATGACCGCGTGCCTGGCACAAACCTGACCCGCGAAGAGGCGCAAGCGCGGGCGAAGCTGCTCACCGTTGACTCGTACGAGATCGAGCTCGATCTCTCCGGCGCACAGGAGGGCGGCACCTACAGGTCCGTGACCACGGTGCGCTTCGACTCCGCCGAGACCGGCGCGGAGTCCTTCATCGACCTGGTCGCTCCGGCCGTGAACGAAGTCACCCTCAACGGCGACGCGCTCGACCCCGACGAGGTCTTCAAGGACTCCCGGATCGCGCTGCCGGGACTGCTGGCCGGCCGCAACGTGCTGCGCGTCGTCGCCGACTGCGCCTACACCAACACCGGTGAGGGCCTGCACCGCTTCGTCGACCCCGTCGACCAGCAGGCGTATCTCTACACCCAGTTCGAGGTGCCGGACGCGCGGCGCGTGTTCGCGTCGTTCGAGCAGCCGGATCTCAAGGCGACCTTCCAGTTCACGGTGACGGCGCCGACCGGCTGGACCGTGATCTCCAACTCGCCGACGCCCGAGCCCAAGGACGACGTCTGGCGCTTCGAGCCGACGCCCCGTATCTCCACGTACATCACCGCGCTCATCGTCGGCCCGTACCACTCGGTCCACAGCGTGTACGAGGCGGACGGGCAGACCGTCCCGCTCGGCATCTACTGCCGGCCCTCGCTCGCCGAGTTCCTCGACTCCGACGCCATCTTCGCGGTGACCCGCCAGGGCTTCGAGTGGTTCCAGGAGAAGTTCGACTACGCGTACCCGTTCAAGAAGTACGACCAGTTGTTCGTTCCCGAGTTCAACGCCGGTGCCATGGAGAACGCGGGCGCGGTCACCATCCGCGACCAGTACGTGTTCCGGTCGAAGGTGACCGACGCCGCGTACGAGACGCGCGCCGAGACGATCCTGCACGAGCTGGCGCACATGTGGTTCGGCGACCTCGTCACCATGGAGTGGTGGAACGACCTGTGGCTGAACGAGTCGTTCGCCACGTACACCTCGATCGCCTGCCAGGCGTACGCCCCCGGCTCGCGCTGGCCGCACAGCTGGACCACGTTCGCCAACTCCATGAAGACGTGGGCCTACCGCCAGGACCAGCTGCCGTCCACCCACCCGATCATGGCCGACATCCGAGACCTCGACGACGTCCTCGTCAACTTCGACGGCATCACGTACGCCAAGGGCGCCTCCGTACTGAAGCAGCTCGTCGCGTACGTCGGCACGGACGCGTTCTTCGCGGGCGTGCAGGCCTACTTCAAGCAGCACGCGTACGGCAACACGCGGCTCAGCGACCTGCTGGGCGCCCTGGAGGAGACCTCCGGGCGTGACCTGAAAGCGTGGTCGAAGTCGTGGCTGGAAACGGCCGGCATCAACATCCTGCGCCCCGAGATCGAGACGGACGCGAACGGTGTCATCACCGCCTTCGCCATCCGCCAGGAGGCGCCGGCCCTGCCCGCCGGCGCCAAGGGTGAGCCGACGCTGCGGCCGCACCGTATCGCCGTCGGCCTGTACGACCTCGACGACGAGAGCGGCAAGCTGCTGCGCGACGAGGAGAGCGGGCGGATCGAGCTGGACGTCGACGGCGAGCTGACGGCCGTGCCGCAGCTGGTCGGCAGGCGTCGTCCGGCCGTGATCCTTCTCAACGACGACGATCTGTCGTACTCCAAGGTCCGCCTCGACGACGACTCCCTCGCCTTCGTCACCGAACACCTGGGCGACTTCGAGGCGTCCCTTCCGCGCGCGCTGTGCTGGGCCTCCGCCTGGGACATGACCCGCGACGCCGAACTGGCCACCCGCGACTACCTCTCCCTCGTCCTGTCGGGCATCGGCAAGGAGTCGGACATCGGCGTCGTGCAGTCCCTGCAGCGGCAGGTGAAGCTGGCGATCGACCTGTACGCCGACCCCGCCGCCCGCGAGGCCCTGCTGACCCGCTGGACGGACGCCACGCTGGCCCACCTCCGCGCGGCCGAGGCGGGCTCCGACCACCAGCTGGCCTGGGCCCGCGCCTTCGCGGCCACGGCCCGTACCCCGGAGCAGCTGGACCTCCTGGACGCCCTGCTGGAGGGCACGCAGACCATCGAGGGGCTGGCCGTCGACACCGAGCTGCGCTGGTCGTTCGTGCAGCGGCTGGCTGCCGTCGGGCGCTTCGACGAGGAGGAGATCGCGGGCGAGTACGAGCGCGACAAGACCGCCGCCGGTGAACGTCACGCCGCCACCGCCCGGGCCGCCCGCCCGACCCCGGAGGCCAAGGCGGAGGCCTGGGCGTCGGTCATCGAGTCCGACAAGCTGCCCAACGCCGTCCAGGAGGCGGTGATCGGGGGCTTCGTCCAGACCGACCAGCGCGAGCTTCTGGAGCCGTACACCGACAAGTACTTCGCGGTGGTCAAGGAGGCCTGGGACTCGCGCTCGCACGAGATCGCCCAGCAGATCGCCATCGGCTTCTACCCGGCCGTCCAGGTGTCCCAGGAGACCCTGGCGAAGACGGACGCCTGGCTGACCGCCGCCGAGCCGAACGCCGCTCTGCGCCGGCTCGTCTCGGAGTCCCGTTCCGGTGTCGAGCGCGCGCTCAGGGCACAGGCGGCGGACGCGGCGGGGTCATGACCCGCCGCTCGTGAACTCGCGCTGAGCCGCACGCCGAACGGCGCGCCCCGATGGACAGGGGCGCGCCGTTTCGGCGTAGTGCCGGATGCCGGCGAGAGCGGCAACGGCATCGGGCTTCACTCCGGGCGTCCCCAGGCCCTGTCGTCACATTCCGTCTGCCTCGCGACACGCCATGCACGCTCCCCCACCGCACAAACGGCGTGGGAGGTTCCCCCTCGCCGCACCAGGCGCAGACCCACGTACGTCCGGTACGAAGATCCACGCCCGGCACGCCGAGAGCACCCACCTACTCGGACATCAGCCGCCGCTGCGGAGGGCGGGTGCCAGGCCCGCCCTCCGGGTTGACGACGGGAATGGGACGACAGGACCTGACGGCTGATCGCCGTCGTTCTCGTCATCCGGCGCCCCCACGTGTGCCGCGGGCGAGTCGCAGCCGCATGGCGAGCCACAGTTCGGCCGCGCCGCGGCTTGTGTCCGGCCGGGCGTCGTGGAGGCTCGGGCAGCAGGCGTCGTGGGCGATCTTCGCGGTGCCGTAGTCCCGGTGATGGGGTCCTGGCCAGGCGATTCCGCCGGCCAGATGGTAGATCTCGGCGTCGGCGAAGGGTCCGGCCGGATAGTCCCCCGGGATCAGTGCGATCCACTCCACCTCCGTCTCCGGCTCCCCGCCGCCGAGGAGCCGCGCCGGGTCCGGACCGGCGTGCGGCCGGTAGCCGTTCACGCCGTCGAAGCGAAGAGTTCGGTGCCGATGCGTGGCAAGGCCGCACCGGGGGCACGGCACGGTCAGCGTCCGCCCCCACGCCGGCACGCCCGAATCACTCATTTCCGGTCCGCCTCAGGCTGGACAATAACGCGTCAACACCCGGAACAACGGCGGAAACCCGCGCGACGACACGCGCGGCGACACATGTCAGGAGCGCCGCGCCGCCAGGACGGGACCCCCGGCCTTCCCCGCCCCGGAGCCCGTCACCGGCTCTGTCACCGACCCCGGCGCTGTCACCGAAGCGGCCCTGCGCACCCCGACCTGCCCCGCCACCGTCGCCCCGAACGCCAGTGCCATGCCAGCCAGTTGGACCGGTGTCAGCGCCTGGTCGAGGGCCGCCCAGCCGACGAACGCGGCGGTGAGCGGGGACAGCGGGCCGAGGAAGGTGACCTGGGTCGCGGTGAGCCGGCCTATGCCACGGAACCAGAGCCAGTACGCCACCGCCGTGTTCGCCAGGGCGAGGTAGACGTACCCGGCGGCGGCCCGGCCGTCCAGCGCGGGCGGAGCGCCCTCGACGAGCACGGCGAGGGGCGCGATGAGCAGGCCGCCGGCGGTCAGTTGCCAGCCGGTGAGGGCGAGCGGGCCCACGCCGTCCGGGCGACCCCAGTGCTTCGTCAGTACGGTGCCCGTCGACATCGACGCGGTGGAGGCGAGGGCGGCCAGCACGCCCACGGCGTCCAGCGCCCCGGCCGCCTTCAGGACGACCAGACTGACGCCGAGCGCCGCCGCGATCCCGGTGAGCAGGGTGCGTACGGTCGGACGCTCGCCCAGGAGCAGCACCGCGAGCCCGGCGACGAACAGCGGGCCGACCGACCCGACGACCGCCGCCATACCGCCCGGCAGCCGGTACGCGGACAGGAACAGCAGCGGGAAGAAGGCGCCGATGTTGAGCGCGCCCAGGACCGTCGCCTTCCACCACCAGGCCCCGCGCGGCAGCACCCGGGTCAGTGCGAGCAGCACGAGACCGGCGGGCAGGGCGCGCAGCAGAGCGGTGAAGAGGGGGCGGTCGGGCGGGAGGAGTTCGGTGGTGACCGCGTATGTGGTGCCCCAGGAGATGGGCGCCAGGGCGGTGAGGGCGATGGTGGGGACGAGGGCGGAGCGGCTGGCGGGCATGAGCGCACCCTTCGGAGTAGGTCGACGCTAAGTAGCTTAGCGCTAAGCAACTTGCCGTCAAGCTACTTTCTCGCGAGTGACCGTCCGGCTCCCTGTTCGGCGATACTCGGCCCATGACCGCAAGTGCACAGCCGCCGCAGCGCAGGGACCCCGTCGACGCGATCATCGACCAGTGGGCGGTGGTGCGGCCCGATCTCGACACCGCCGCGATGGAGGTGTTCGGCCGCGTCTACCGGCTCGCGCGCACCATGGCCGACCGGACGGAGAAGGCGTACGCCCGGTTCGGGATCGCCCGCGGCGAGTTCGACGTGCTCGCGACCCTGCGCCGGGCGGGCGAGCCGTACACGCTCTCGCCGCGTCAGCTGTCGTCGACGCTGATGCTCACGACCGGCGGGATGACCGGCCGCCTCGACAAGCTGGAACGGGCCGGGCTGGTACGCCGCTCCCCCGACCCCCATGACCGGCGCGGCCTCCAGGTCACCCTGACGGAGGAGGGCCTGAACCGCGTGGACGAGGCGGTCGGCGTCGGTCTCGCCGCGCAGACGGAGGCCCTGGCCGCCCTCGACGCCGAGAAGGCCGGGCAACTGGCCGGCCTGCTGCGGGAGCTGCTGGCGGCGACGGACGGGCCGCGACAACCGTAGGACCCGGCCGGGAACACGCCGAGGGCGCCGTTCTCACCCCACGGGTTCTGGGGTGGGAACGGCGCCCTCGGAACAACGGATCAGGTCAGACCTTCGCCTTGGCGGACTTGGTCTTGACGGCCTTGGGGGCGCGGTCCGAGGACCTGTCCAGGACCATCACCAGGCCCGCGATGATCGCGAACAGGCCGATCGGGGCGACAACGTAGAGGCCCAGCGTCTCGATGACGCTCAGGCCAGGGCCGGGGTCGTCACCGTCGTCGCGGGTGATCGCGAGCGCGGGAGACGTCATGAGCAGCATCATCAGCGTCGTACCGGCCACCAGGGCGCCGGCGCGCAGGGCGTTCGTCTTGTCCACGGTGCAAAAGTAGCGAACGCCCGGCGGGGCCGCGCGCCCGGGGTGCCGTATGAGGGTGCGGGCCCCCCGCGAAGGGCCCGCCGCGGTCACCCTCCCTCCCGCAACACCCCCATCAGCGCCCACAGCCGCGCCGACCCCGCCAGCTCCTCCAGCGTCACCGGGCGGCCCTCCGCGTCGGCGACGGGCAGCCGCCAGTTCGGGTACTGGTCCCACGTCCCCGGCAGGTTCTGCGGGCGCCGGTCGCCGACGCCGTCCGGGAGCCAGACGCCGATCATGCGGGCGGGCGTGCGCAGCAGATAGCGGTGGACGGCCTGGATCTCGGCCTCCTCCGCAGTCCCCGAGAGGGCGCCGCCGCACCCCTGGAGCAGACCGAGGCGGGCCAGCAGGGTCAGCCACTCGTTCGTGTCGGCGGCGGCGACCGCCCGCTCCTGCGCCAGCGGGTTGGTCAACAGACCCAGCCGGTCGCGGAGTTCGACGTGCTCGCCGGTGAGGCGGGCGGCCGTCGGTGGCAGGTCGTGGGTGGTGACGGTGGCGAGACAGTCGGCCCGCCAGTGGTCGGGGGACAGGGGGCGCCCGTCGCCGTCCCAGTCCCGTTCGAACCACAGCACGGACGTGCCGAGCACCCCGCGTGCGTGCAGCGTCTCCCGCACCCCCGGTTCGACGGTGCCCAGGTCCTCGCCGATCACGACCGCCCCGGCCCGCGAGGCCTCCAGCGCGAGGACGGCGAGCATGGCCTCGGCGTCGTAACGGACGTACGCCCCCTCCGTGGGCGCCAGCCCCTGGGGCACCCACCAGAGCCGGAACAGGCCCATGACGTGGTCGATGCGCAGGGCGCCCGCATAGCCGAAGAGGGACCGCAGCAGCTGGCGGTACGGGGCGTAGCCGGACTCGGCCAGACGGTCCGGTCTCCAGGGCGGCAGGCCCCAGTCCTGGCCGCGCGCGTTGAACGCGTCCGGGGGCGCGCCGACCGACATGCCGGCCGCGAAGTACTCCTGCTGCGCCCAGGCGTCGGCGCCGCCGGGATGCACCCCGACGGCGAGGTCGTGCACGATCCCGACCGGCATGCCCGCGTCGCGTGCCGTCCGCTGGGCGTCGGCGAGTTGGGTGTCGGTGAGCCAGGCGAGGCGGGAGTGGAAGTCGACTCGGTCCATCAACTCGCCCCGGGCGCGGGCGGTTTCGGCCGACCGGGGGTCCTGGAGGCCGGCCGGCCAGCGCGACCAGTCCGAGCCGTGCGTCTCGGCCAGCGCGCACCAGGTGGCGTGGTCCTCCAGCGGCTCGCCGGCCCGGGCGAGGAAGTCGGAGTACGCGGCCTGCCGCCCGGGCCCGAGCGGTACGGCGCACACCAACTCCAGGGCCTCACGCTTGAGTTCCCACACGGCGTCCCGGTCGATCAGCTCACCCTTGTCCAGCACCGACTCCCGCAGCCGCCCGGCCCGCTCCAGCAGCCCGCGCACCCGCTCACGGTCCTCGGCGGCCTGGATGTACGCGAACTCCGGGACGGCCTCGACCCGCAGATGCACGGGGTCGGGGAAGCGACGGGAGGACGGCCGGTACGGGGACGGGTCGGTGGGCGCCCCGGAGACGGCCGCGTGCAAGGGGTTGACCTGCACGAATCCGACACCGAGTGCCCGTCCGGCCCAGTCGCTCAGCTCGCTGAGGTCACCGAGGTCGCCCATGCCCCAGGAGCGCCGGGAGAGGAGGGAGTACAGCTGGACGAGGAGTCCGTACGAGCGTCCGGTGGGCGTGGGCAGCCGGGCCGGGGCGACGACGAGGTGGGCTCGGGCGGCCCGGCCGTCGGGCGCTTCGGCGTCCAACTCATGGATGCCGGGCGGGAGTTGGTCGACCGAGTCGCAGATCTCGCCCTGTTCGGTGCGGATGCGCAGTCGGGTGCCCTCGGGCAGGTGGGCCAGCGCGGTCGCCGTACCGTCGGCGCCGCACACCACCGTGGGTGGCAGCAGCCGCGCCGCCAGTTCCCGTTCCCGGGCGGCGAGGGCGACCTGGACGGCCTCCGGGGTGGTCGCGTCGACGCCGAGTGCGGCCAGTACGGCGACGAGCGCGGAGTCGGAGGCGGCGACCGTACGGTCCGGTGAGGGGCTGAAGGAGGGGGCGACGCCGTGCAGCTCGGCGAGGCGGGCGAGCGCGAGGCGTTCCTCGGCCCGGCTCTCCCCGCTCTCGTGGCCCTCGACGGGTCCGGCCGGCCCGGGTTCGGACATCTACAGCCCCGCGAGTTCCGACAGCGCCGGGACCGGACCCTCGTACAGCCCCGTGGGGTCCGCCTCCACGTCGGCGTGCTCGCTGGTCATCGCCTCCGCGTCGGCGAGCGGGGGCTCGCTGGTGAGGGGCTCGGCGGCGGGCAGCGGCGGCTCGCTGGTGAGCGGCGCCTCGGCGGCGGCGCTCTCGGCGCTGAAGACATGGGCCGGTACGGCCACGGAGGCCTCCTTGTCGCGTACGACGGCTGACGGCGGTTGGCGGGTTTCATCCGCAGCCCTACCCAGTGGACGCGACCGCAGACGTGTATGAAAGGACGAACCACGGTACCGCCGGTCACATTCCGCGATTCTTCCGTCGCCCTCCGGGCGAAGTCCGTCACATTCCCGCCACCACCACACGATGTCCGGACGATGTCCCGGTAACTATTCACTCAGTACATGTAGCGAGTGCATAATGATCGGCATGAGCACCCGCCACATCCTTCTGGGGCTGCTCGCCGGGGGGCCCAGCCATGGCTACGACCTCAAGCGACGGCACGACGAACGCTTCCCGCAGGCCCGTCCGCTGGCCTACGGCCAGGTCTACACGACCCTGCAGCGCCTGGTGCGCGACGGGCTCGCGGAGGTCGACCGCACCGACGCGGACGGCGGTCCGGAGCGGACCAGCTACCGGGCGACCGATGACGGGGAGCGTGAACTCGCCGACTGGGTACGGCAGATCAGCGCACCCGCGCCGCACGTCACCAACGAGATCTTCGCCAAGGTCGTCGTCGCGATCCTGGCCGGCGCGGACCCGGCCGCGTATCTGCTGGACCAGCGTGCCGCGCACATGGCGCGGATGCGGGAGCTGACGGCGGTCAAGACCTCGCCGGCCTCGGACCTCTCGACCGTGCTCTCGGCGGACTACGCCCTCAACCACCTTGACGCCGACCTTCGTTGGATGACCACCACGGTGGCCCGGCTCACCACACTGACCGCGGAGGTCGAAACGGCATGACCACCACCCACGGGGAGACGTCCGACGGGCGAACGTCCGACGGGCCCCCTTCACCGGCGCTGATATCCGCCCACCGGCTGTCCAAGGCGCACGGCAGGACGCCCGCGCTGCGCGGCGCGTCGGTCGCGCTGCGGGCCGGCGAGATCCTGGCCGTCACAGGACCCAGCGGCAGCGGGAAGTCGACGCTGCTGCACTGCCTGGCGGGGATCGTCCGACCGGACACAGGCACCGTCGAGTACGCCGGGGAGCGGCTCGACACGCTGCCCGAGCGGAGGCTGAGCGAGCTGCGGCGCACCGAGTTCGGGGTCGTCTTCCAGTTCGGCCAGCTGATTCCCGAGCTGACCGTCATCGACAACGTGGCGCTGCCCCTGCTGCTCGCCGGGACCACGCGCGCGGCGGCGCACGAGCGGGCGGGCGAGTGGCTGGAACGGTTCGGGGTGCTCGGGCAACGGCTGCTCCGACCTGGCGAGCTGAGCGGGGGCCAGGCGCAGCGCGCCTCGCTGGCCCGCGCCCTGGTCACCGGCCCGAAGGTGGTCTTCGCCGACGAGCCGACCGGCGCGCTGGACTCTCTGGCGGGCGAACAGGTGATGGCGGCGCTGACACACACGGCCCGCGAGTCCGGCACGGCGGTCCTGCTGATCACGCACGACGCCCAGGTGGCGGCGTACGCGGACCGCGAACTGAGGCTCAGCGACGGCGCCGTGACCTCGATGGAGGTGACCTCATGACCGCCGACCAGGGCACCCTGCGAGCCGACCTGCACCTCGCCTGGCTGCTCACCCAGGGATCCGACCGGCGCGAATGGTGGCGGGTCGCACTCACGGCCGTCGGGGCGGCGCTCGCCACCGGGTTCACGCTGGCCGCCGCGGCCTCGACGGAGGTGACCTCATGACCGCCGACCAGGGCACCCTGCGAGCCGACCTGCACCTCGCCTGGCTGCTCACCCAGGGATCCGACCGGCGCGAATGGTGGCGGGTCGCACTCACGGCCGTCGGGGCGGCGCTCGCCACCGGGTTCACGCTGGCCGCCGCGGCCTCGACGGAGGTGACCTCATGACCGCCGACCAGGGCACCCTGCGAGCCGACCTGCACCTCGCCTGGCTGCTCACCCAGGGATCCGACCGGCGCGAGTGGTGGCGGGTCGCACTCACGGCCGTCGGGGCGGCGCTCGCCACCGGGTTCGCGCTGGCCGCCGTGGCCGTCGCCTCGATACGCGGGCAGTACTACGTCTCGGTCGGCTCCGGGCTGCTGAACCAACAAGGGGAACGCTCGGGCGTGGTCCTCGCCCTCGTGCTGCTGCTCGTGCCCGTGCTCGGGTTCCTCGGGCAGTGTGCGCGGGTCGGAGCCGTCCACCGGGACCGGCGGCTCGCCGCGCTGCGACTGGCGGGGGCCGGGCCGGCGCGGGTGCGGCGGATCGCGGCGCTGGAGTCGGGGCTCGCCTGTCTGCTCGGCGCGATGCTCGCCACCGTGTGCTCCGCGCTGTTCCTGCTGGGCGTGTGGCATCAGCCGCCGGTGCTCGTCTGGTTCGGGATGGCGCTGGTCACGGCGGCCGTGCCGGTGCTGGGCGCGCTGGTGAGCGTCATGGCGCTGCGTCGCGTGGTCGCCTCGCCGCTGGGCCGGGTGCGGCGGGTGCCCCCGCGCGAGGGGCGCGGCCCGGGGATGCCCGTCCCGGCGGCGGCTCTGGGCCTGCTGGTCGTGGGGCTGCTGCTGGCCCCGGGCACGTTCGGCGGGTACGAGACCGCTCCCGTACAGGTGTTCTCCGTGGTGATCGTCACCGGGGTGTGCGCCCTCTGGCTGACCGGCGCCACCGCCCGGTTCACGGGGCGGGTCCTCGCGGCCCGCACCGCCGACCCGGCGACGCTGATCGCGGCGGAACGGCTGCGCGACGACCCGTGGGCCGCCGCCCGCACCCATGCGGCGGTGCTGCTGGTGACCACCGTGGGCACCGGGTTCGTCGGCGTCCGGGAGGTGCTCCTCACCTCGCTCCGCGACCGCGGGGAGCACAAGTTGGCCTCGTCCCTGACCTTCTACACGACCGGCGTCGACCTGACCGGTGCCGCCGTGCTGGTCGCCCTGGTGATCACGCTCTGCGGGCTCGGCGTGGGCACCGCCGAGTCGGTGGCGGCCCGCCGCCGGGGGCTGGCCGCGCAGACCGCCGCCGGGGTGCCGCGCTCGGTGCTCGGCCGGGCCCTGCTCCTGGAGACGGCCCTGCCGCTCGCACCGGCGATGCTGCTGGCGGGCGCCGGGGGCCTGCTGATCGGCGTCCTGTTCGCCGGCATGGCCCAGGACGGCAGCCGCACGGTGCCGTACACGGCGCTGCTGGTCCCGCCGGCGGTGTACGTGTCCTGCCTGCTCGCCGCCGCCACCTCACTGCCGTTGCTGGGCCGTTCGGTGCGTCCGGCGGAGCTCAGGTACGTCTGAGCGGCCGGGCATGAGTGATCCGGCCCTGGGGAACGGGGGTTCCCGGGGCCGGATCGCATCCGTGCCGTACAGACAGCCCGAACAGGCGTGCGGGTACTCCGTATCCGGACTGCGTTGAGACCGTATTCAGATAGACGAAAGCCCGGAGTTCAGGCGGAGATGCCGTCGATCCGGGCCATCGCGTCGTCCGCGCCGTACGGCTGCAGGTACGGCAGCCAGCGCGGGTCCCGGTGCCCGGTGCCGATGATGCGCCAGGCGAGACCGGTGGGCGGGGCGGGTTTGTGGCGCAGCCGCCAGCCGATCTCGAAGAGATGGCGGTCGGCCTTGGTGTGGTTGCAGCGACGGCATGACGCCACCACGTTGTCCCAGCGGTGCTGACCGCCACGGGAACGCGGGATGACATGGTCGACGCTGGTCGCGGCGGCACCGCAGTACATGCACCGGCCGCCGTCGCGGGCGAACAGCGCCCTACGGGTCAGTGGAACGGGCCCCCGATAGGGAACCCGGACGAACCTCTTCAGCCGGACCACGCTGGGTGCGGGGACAGTAACGGTCGCGCTGTGCAGGAAAGCGCCCGATTCCTCCAGGGAGACAGCCTTGTTCTCCAGGACGAGGACGAGCGCGCGTCGGAGCGGTACGACGCCGAGCGGCTCGTACGACGCGTTGAGTACCAGGACATGCGGCACGGATGCCTCCTTGGGCGTCGGCGGCGCGTGGCTCGCGCCGGGACGATCTGTAGTCAGTCTCCCCTCTCGCCCGGCGGCAGCGCCACCACGTCCCGGTAACGGGCTGGGAGTGTTTTCGACCACACCTTGCGTTCATGCCCCGGGACCACACCCTGTTCATCCCCAGGTGAGCACGGTCTCTCCCTCGAACATGGCGCCGATCCGCACACGTTGCCCCGTTAGTGTGGTGACTCTGCCCTTCCGGTGACCTTTCCGTGACCTGAATGACAAGCTCACCGTCGAGCCGATGCCCGTAACCATCCGTACCGGGGGCAGGCCGTTCTGGAGGTCCCCCCGTGTCCTTGCCCGCCGTCCTACTCGCCGCCGGCCCGTCGCCGTCACCGACTCCCTCGGAGTCGCCGACCGCGTTGGTCCCGTCGCTCCAGGACGCCCAGGAGCGTGCGACGAACGCCGCCAGCTGGGTCGAGCAGAACTGGTCCACCTGGCTGGCGATAGGCCTCAAGGTCCTGTTGATCGTGGTGATCTCGGTCGTGCTGAGAGCGGCGGTGCGGCGGGCCATCACCAAGCTGATCGACCGTATGAACCGCACGGTCCAGTCGGCCGACGGCCCGGCCGGCGGCATGGCGCTCGGCAGCCTGCTGGTGAATGTCGAGCGGCGCCGCCAGCGCTCCCAGGCGATCGGCTCGGTGCTTCGTTCGGTTGCGAGCTTCATCATCCTGGGCACCGCGGCCCTGATGGTGCTCTCCGCGTTCCAGATCAACCTGGCCCCGCTCCTCGCCTCCGCCGGTGTCGCGGGCGTGGCGATCGGTTTCGGCGCCCGCAACCTGGTGACGGACTTCCTCTCCGGCGTGTTCATGATCCTTGAGGACCAGTACGGCGTCGGGGACACGATCGACGCGGGGGTGGCGTCGGGCGAGGTGATCGAGGTGGGCCTGCGCGTGACGAAGCTGCGCGGCGACCAGGGTGAGATCTGGTACGTCCGCAACGGCGAGGTCAAGCGCATCGGCAACCTCTCCCAGGGCTGGGCCACGGCCGGCGTGGACGTGACCGTGAGCGCGAACGTGGACCTGGACCGGCTGAAGGCGACGCTCGCCGAGGTCGGCGAGAAGATGAGCCGGGAGGAGCCCTGGAACGAGCTGCTGTGGGGCCCGATCGAGAGCCTGGGCCTGGACAGCGTGCTCCTGGACTCGATGGTCGTCCGCCTCACGGCGAAGACGATGCCGGGCAAGTCCCTGACGGTGGAGCGCGAACTGCGCTGGCGCGTCAAGCGGGCGCTGGACGCGGCGGGCATCCGCGTCGTCGGCGGCACCACGGTCATCCCGGAGGAGGACCCGGACGCGGACCCGACAGCGGCGGTCGCGGCCCCCTCGGTGTACTCGAACGCCGCCTCCCCCCAGGTCGAGGCGGCGTCCCCGATCGGTCCGGCACGGCCCCTCCGGTAGGCCGGAGGAGACACTCGGCAGCCTGTACGAGAGAGGCGGCGTTCCCGAATCGGGAGCGCCGCCTCTCTCATTGCGCCTTGACGTCCCCCTTGGTCCGGTTCTATCTTCTCGCCATCCGATAGGAAACCTTCCTAACAGTCATCCGGGTTGTGAAAAGCTAGACACGGAAAGGCAGGTGCAGACACCCATGGCAGGAATCGCAGGCACGCCCGGCACTCCCCGCGTCCTGCGCGCCATGAACGACCGGGCGGCCCTGGACCTCCTTCTGGAGCACGGCCCCCTGTCCCGCACCCGGATCGGCAAGCTCACCGGTCTCTCCAAGCCGACCGCCTCGCAACTGCTCGCCCGCCTCGAAGCGGCGGGCCTCGTGCTGGCGACCGGCACCACCGAGGGCCGGCCCGGCCCGAACGCCCAGCTGTACGAGGTCAACGCGACCGCCGCGTACGCCGCCGGGCTCGACGTCACTCCCGAACGCGTTCTCGCCGCGGTCGCCGACATCACCGGCCGGACCGTGGGCGAGTACGAACTGCCCACCCCCGGCAAGCGCCCCGCCCGGCCCGTCGTCCAGCAGGTCACCGACGCCCTGGACGGTGCCGTCAAGGCGGCGGGGCTGGCCCGTGCCGATCTCCGGCGGCTCGTCATCGGGACGCCGGGCGCCTTCGACCCGGGCACCGGGCGGCTGCGCTACGCCTCCCACCTCCCGGGCTGGCACTCCCCGGCCCTCCTCGACGAGCTCGCCGCCGCGCTGCCGATGCCGGTGGAGTACGAGAACGACGTGAACCTCGTCGCCATCGCCGAGCAGCGCCTCGGCGCCGCCAGAGGGCACGACGACTTCGTGCTCCTGTGGAACGAGGGCGGACTCGGCGCCGCCCTCGTCCTCGGCGGCCGGCTGCACCGCGGCTGGACCGGCGGCGCCGGCGAGGTCGGCTTCCTGCCCGTGCCGGGCACACCCCTCGTCCGGCAGGTCAGCAGGGCCGGCAGCGGCGGCTACCAGGAGCTGGCCGGTTCCCAGGTCATCCCCCGGCTCGCCCGCGAGCTGGGCATCAGCCCCGTCCCCGAGGGCCCGTACGCCGAGGTCGCGGCCGCCCTCGTCGCCCAGGCCGCCGACATCAACGCGGGCCCCCACCGGCGGCTCCTCGAAACGTACGCGACCGGCCTGGCCACCGGTCTGGCCTCCCTCGTCTCCGTCCTCGACCCCGAACTCGTCGTCCTCAGCGGCGCCTCCCTGACCGCGGGCGGCGAACCCCTGCGCGGTCTGGTCCAGGCCGAGCTGGAGGAACTGGCCGCGGCCAGGCCCCGGCTGCTCGTCGGCGACGTACGCGAACACCCCGTGCTACGGGGCGCGTTGGAGAGCGCCCTCGCGACCACCCGCGACGAGGTCTTCGACACCTCCCGCTGAGCCCTCCCTCACTACCTGTTTCACCCGCACGTCTCACCCTCACCAGCCCCCTGCCCTGCCACGCCCTTCCCTGGGAGACCTCGCCATGCCCGGAATATCAAGAAAAGTCGCCACCGCTCTCGCCGTGACCGCCTCGACAGCCCTGCTCGCCACGGCCTGTACGGGCCAGTCCTCGTCAGGCACCCAGGACGACGCGTCCAAGGACACGACGATCACCTTCTGGCACGCCTGGAGCGCGCCGAACGAGGTGGCGGGTGTGAAGGCGCTGATCGCCGGCTTCGAGAAGGCCCACCCGAACATCCATGTGAACGTCGTCGGCAACATGACCGACGACAAGATGAACCAGGCGCTGCGCGCGGGTGGCAGCAAGGCGCCGGACGTGATCTCGTCGTTCACCACCAACGGCGTCGGCAAGTTCTGCTCGTCGGGCGCGCTGGTCGACCTCAACCCGCTCTTCAAGAAGGCGGGCATCGACCCGGCGACCACCTTCCCGAAGGCGATGAGCCAGTACACCCAGTACGACGGCAACCGCTGCGCCGTCCCGCTGCTCGGCGACGCGTACGGCCTCTACTACAACAAGACCGCCTTCAAGAAGGCGGGGATCACCAGCCCGCCGAAGACCTGGTCCGAGTTCGAGGCCGATGCCAAGAAGCTGACGGTTCCCCAGGGCGACACGTACAAGCAGCTCGGTTTTATGCCGAACTACCACGGCTGGGAGACGACCACCGAGCATTACATGGGCCAGTTCGGGCCGACGTACTTCGACGCGTCCGGCAAGTCGACGATCGCGGGCGACCGGGCCGTCGCCGACGCCTTCACCCTGCAGAAGAAGCTCGTCGACGACCTGGGCGGCTTCAAGAAGCTGGAGAAGTTCCGCTCCGGACTCGGCGACGAGTGGGGTCCCAAGCACCCCTTCCAGACCGGCCAGGTGGCCATGCAGCTGGACGGCGAGTGGCGTCTGGGCATGGCGCTGGACGCGAAGCCCGACTTCGAGATCGGCGTCGCCCCGCTGCCCGTACCCGACGACAAGGCCGACCAGTACGGCAAGGGCTACATCACCGGCACCATCGCGGGCATCGCCGCCACCAGCAACAAGCAGAACGCGGCCTGGGAGCTGGTCAAGTACATCACCACGGACACGGACGCGGTCGTCGGCTTCTCCAACGCGATCCACAACGTGCCCTCGACGCTCGCGGCGCTGAAGTCCCCGAAGCTGAGGTACGACCCGCGCTTCAAGACCTTCCTCGACATCGCCGCGGACCCGAACTCGACCACCTCACCCGCCTCGATCAACGGCGGCGTCTACCTCACCACCATCCAGCAGCTCGGCTACGACTACGAGAGCGGCAAGGTCACCGACCTGAAGGCGGGCCTGAAGAAGGCCGCGGCGCAGATCGACACGGACATCGCGCAGGCGAAGTGACCATGGCCGCCACCTACACCCTGCGGGCGAAGCACCGGCGTTCGAGGCTGCGCACCCTCGCCTTCCTCTCGCCCTGGCTGATCGGTTTCACGGTCTTCTTCGCGTACCCGATGATCTCCACGGTCTACTTCTCGTTCATGCACTACGACGGCTTCAAGCCGCCGACCTGGAGCGGGACGAAGAACTGGAAGTACGTCTTCGAGTCCTACCCCTTCTTCTGGCCCGCCCTGCGCAACACCCTGTGGCTGGTCGTGATCATGGTGACCCTCCGTGTCCTGTTCGGACTCGGGATCGGCATGCTCATCACGAAGATCAAGACGGGTACGGGCGTCTTCCGCACCCTCTTCTACCTGCCCTACCTCGCCCCGCCGGTGGCCGCGACCATGGCGTTCGCGTTCCTCCTCAACCCCGGAACGGGACCGGTCAACTCCATGCTGGAGAAGATCGGTATCCCGGCGCCGGGCTGGTTCAACGACCCCGACTGGTCGAAGCCGGCGCTCACGCTGATGTTCCTGTGGGGCATCGGCGACCTGATGGTCATCTTCATGGCCGCGCTGCTCGACGTACCGAAGGAGCAGTACGAGGCGGCGCAGCTGGACGGGGCGTCGGCGTGGCAGCGGTTCCGGTTCGTCACCCTGCCCAACATCTCGCCGATCATCATGTTCGCGGTCGTCACCGGTGTCATCTCGGCGATGCAGTGCTACACCCAGCCGCTCGTGGCCGGAAAGGTCGCCTCGGGTGTGATCCAGGGCGCGGGCACCATGTTCGAGCCCGGCTACCCCGAGCACTCCACGCTCACCCTCCCCCAACTCGTCTACAACCTCGGCTTCCAGCGCTTCGACTACGGCTCCGCCTGTGTCGTCGCCCTGGTCCTGTTCGCCCTGTCCATGGCGTTCACCGCGCTGTTGATGCGGCGCCGGGGCGGTCTCATCCAGGCAGGTGACTGACATGGCCCAGGACACTGCTCAACTACTCGAACGGCCCGTGGAGTCGAAGGCACCCGCCACGCCCGCCGAACGCACGGCCCGCCGCAAGTCGCTGCTGGAATGGATCGCGGTCCACTCCCTCGGCGTCGCGGCGGCCCTCTTCTTCACTCTGCCCTTCGTGTTCGTGTTCCTGACCTCGCTGATGAGCGACTCGCAGGCACTCAGCCGGGACCTCGTCCCGCACACCTGGGAGTGGTCCAACTACCGCAAGGTGTTCGACACCCCGGGCTTCCTGACCTGGTGGAAGAACACCCTGATCTACGCCGGACTGGGCACCGTCCTGACCGTCGTGTCATCGGTCCCCGTGGCGTACGCGCTTGCCAAGTTCCGCTTCCGGGGCCGGAATCTGACGCTCATGCTGGTGATCTCGATGATGATGCTGCCTCCCCAGGTGGTCGTCATCCCGATGTACCTGTTCTGGGCGAAGCAGCTGGACCTGTCCGGCACGCTGTGGCCGATGATCATCCCGCTGGCGTTCGGCGACGCGTTCTCGATCTTCCTGCTGCGCCAGTTCCTGATGACCATCCCGAACGAGTACGTGGACGCGGCGAAGGTGGACGGCTGCGGTGATCTGCGCACCCTGCTGAGGGTCATCCTGCCGATGGCGAAGCCCGGGATCGCCGCCATCGCCCTCTTCCAGTTCTTCAACGCCTGGAACGACTACTTCGGCCCCCAGATCTACGCCTCCGAGAACCCGGGCGCGTGGACGCTGAGTTACGGCCTGGAGTCCTTCAAGGGGGCCCACCACACCGACTGGAACCTCACGATGGCGGCCACCATGCTGGTCCTGGCCCCCGTCCTCATCGTCTTCTTCTTCGCCCAGAAGGCGTTCGTCGAAGGCGTCACTCTCACCGGCGTAAAGGGTTGATCCTCGTATGCAGCATCTCCCCGGGGGACAACCCCCGGACCCCCGGCCGATCATCACCATGCCCGGCGCCCGGAAGCGAGGCATCTCCCAGTGAAACTCACCGTGGTCGGCGGCGGATCGACCTACACCCCCGAACTCATCGACGGTTTCGCGCGGTTGCGGGACACCCTGCCCATAGAGGAGCTGGTGCTCGTCGACCCGGCCGCCGAACGGCTGGAGCTGGTCGGCGGGCTCGCCCGGCGGATCTTCGCCAAGCAGGGTCACAACGGAAGGATCACCACCACCGACGACCTGGACAAGGGCGTCGAGGGCGCCGACGCCGTCCTGCTGCAACTGCGCGTCGGCGGCCAGGCGGCCAGGCAGCAGGACGAGACATGGCCGCTGGAGTGCGGCTGCGTCGGCCAGGAGACGACCGGCGCGGGCGGTCTCGCCAAGGCGCTGCGCACGGTGCCGATCGTCCTTGACATCGCCGAGCGGGTCCGGCGTACCAACCCGGACGCCTGGATCATCGACTTCACCAACCCGGTGGGCATCGTCACCCGGGCCCTGCTGCAGGCCGGCCACAAGGCGGTCGGCCTGTGCAACGTGGCGATCGGCTTCCAGCGGAAGTTCGCCGCGCTGCTGGGGGTGACCCCGGCCGACATCCACCTGGACCACGTCGGCCTCAACCACCTCACCTGGGAGACCGGCGTCCGCCTGGGCGGCCCCGAGGGCGAGGACGTCCTGCCCCGGCTGCTCAGCGAGTACGGCGACCGGATCGCCGAGGACCTCCGTCTTCCGCGTACGGTCCTCGACCGTCTGGAGACGGTCCCGTCCTACTACCTGCGCTACTACTACGCCCACGACAGCGTCGTACGCGAACTACGCACCAAGCCCTCCCGAGCGGCCGAGGTCGCTGCCATGGAGGAGGAACTGCTGCGGCTGTACGGCGATCCGGCTCTGGACGAGAAACCGGAGCTGCTGGCGAAGCGCGGCGGCGCCTTCTACTCGGAGGCGGCGGTGGATCTCGCCGCGTCGCTGCTGGGCGGGGGCGGCAGTCCCTACCAGGTGGTGAACACGTACAACAGGGGCACGCTGCCCTTCCTGCCGGACGACGCGGTCATCGAGACGCAGGCGGCGGTGGGCCGGACGGGGGCCACTCCCCTGGCCGTCCCGGCTGTCCACCCCCTGTACGGGGGGCTGATCGCCAACGTCACCGCCTACGAGGAACTGGCCCTGGAGGCCGCGCTGCACGGCGGGCGCGACCGGGTCTTCCGGGCGCTGCTCGCGCATCCGCTGGTCGGCCAGTACGACTACGCGGACACCCTGACCGACACCCTGATCGCGCACAACCGGGAGCATCTCGCGTGGGCATGACCGCACACGTCCTCGCCGTCGACGCCGGCAACAGCAAGACCGACGTGGCGGTGGTCGCGGCCGACGGGGAGGTGCTGGCCACGGCGCGGGGCGGGGGGTTCCGGCCGCCGGCCGACGGACTGGACGTCGCGGTCTCCGGGCTGGCCGACGCCGTCGCCGAGGCCTTCACCGCCGCCGGGGTCAGTGCCGTCGACCGGGTCTCGGCGTGTCTGGCGAACGCCGACTTCCCCGTGGAGGAACGGCAGTTCGCCGCCGCGCTGCACGCGCGCGCGTGGGGCGCGAGTGTCGACGTACGCAACGACACCTTCGCGATCCTGCGGGCCGGGATCACCGAGCCGCGCGGGGTCGCCGTCGTCTGCGGCGCCGGCATCAACTGCGTGGGGATGACCCCGGACGGCCGCACCGCCCGCTTCCCCGCGCTGGGGCGGGTCTCCGGCGACTGGGGCGGTGGCTGGGGTCTGGCGGAGGAGGCCATGTGGCATGCGGCGCGGGCGGAGGACGGTCGGGGCGGGCCGACGGCCCTGATGTCCGCCCTGCCCGCCCACTTCGGGCTCCCCTCCATGTACGCGCTCATCGAGGCGCTGCATCTGGGGGGCGTCGACAACGCACGGCGCCACGAGCTGACGCCGGTGCTGTTCGCCACGGCGGCGGACGGTGACCCGGTGGCGTGTGCGCTGGTGGACCGGCTGGCCGACGAGGTGGTGGCCATGGCCTCGGTCGCGCTCGGCCGCCTCGGTCTCCTCGAAGAGGAGACCCCGGTTCTGCTGGGCGGGGGTGTACTGGCGGCCCAGCACGCCCGGTTGACCGACCGCGTCACCGAGCTGCTCACCGCCCGGGCGCCCAAGGCGGTCGCCCGGGTGGTGACGGCGCGGCCCGTGCTGGGGGCGGCGCTGCTGGGCCTCGATCACACGGGCGCCCCGGCGGAGGCGCACGCGCGCGTTCGGCGCTTCTACGAGGTCTGACCAGCTTCGTACGGGAACCGAACAGATTCCTCCGGCGTATTCATGGGCAGAGGGGTGGTGCGGGGAGCGCGTGCATGTCCGAACGCAGGGCAGCGCGCTCCGGCACCACACCACCGCACTGCGACACAACCCTGCCGCTTTGCGATCCGATCAAGATCCAGTCAAGGTCGGTGCGGATTGTCAGTGCCGGGGGCGATACTGGCGGTGACGGATGACCATGGGGGAGGTCACAGTGACAGCTACGAGCAGTGCGGCACCACCGACACCCGGCTCGCCGGACGGACCCGGCACGTCAGGGGTGTCCGGCACGCGCGCGGCCTCGGCCCTGCCCGCCATCCCCGCGCAGGGAGGCAGGGGTTCCGCTCCCGGCGTCCCCCAGCCCCCGCGCCGCACGGCCTTCGCGGAGGGTGTCGACCAGTTGCGGGCCGCCGCGACCACCGAGCCCGGGCGGCTGCGGATCATCGGCGCCCTGCTCGCCGCGCTCGTCGTCGCGTTCGGTGCCGTGACCGCCTGGCAGATGACCGACCGTTCGTCCGCGGCGGACGACGTGCTGCACAACAGCCAGCCCCTCAGTTCCGCGGCGGCGGACATCTACAGCTCCCTCGCGGACGCCAACACCGCCGCCTCCAGCGGTTTCCTGGCCGGCGGTGACGAGACGGCGACCTCCCGCGAGCGCTATCAGAAGGACATCCGCAACGCCGCCGCGAAGCTCTCCGCCGCCGCGACCAACTCCCAGCCGGACTCCGAGTCCGCGACGACGATCGCCAACCTCAACAAGCTGCTGTCGGAGTACACGGGCTACATCGAGCGGGCCCGCGCCAACAACCGGCTGGGCTTCCCGGTCGGCGGCTCGTACCTGCGGCTGGCGAACGAGACGATGCAGGACCAGATGCTCCCGCAGGCGGAGAAGCTCTACGCCAAGGAGAACCAGCGGCTGGGCTCCGACTACGCGGACGCGACCTCGTACCCCTGGGCGGCGATCGGTCTCGGCGTCGTCGTGCTCGGCGCCCTCGTCTGGGCCCAGCGGCGCAACTACCGGCGTACGAACCGGGTGCTGAACCACGGTCTGGTCGCGGCGACGGCCACCGCGACGATCGTCATGCTGTGGCTGGTCGCCGGGCAGAGTCTCGCCCGCTCGGGGCTCGACGACTCCTACGACCACGGCATCCGCTCACTGAACGTGCTGCACGACGCCCGGATCGCCTCCCTCAAGGCGCGCGGCAACGAGAACCTGACGCTGGTGGCGCGCGGCGCGGAGACGGTCCAACTGGCCGACGGCGAGGTCGTCGACGCGTACGACCACGACTTCGAGGGCGACATGAGCGCGCTCGGCAAGGGTCTGGCCGAGGCCGAGCGGCTCGCCGACGACCAGGCGGGCAAGAAGCCGGTCACGTCGGCCGTCGGCGGTATGAAGGAGTGGAAGACGCGCCACGACGAGGCGCAGGCGGAGTACGAGTCGGGTGACTTCCAGCAGGCGCTCGCCCGCGTCATAGGGGACAAGAGCGACAAGCCGACCGGTGAGTGCTTCGACAGCGTGGACCAGGCACTGAAGACGGCCATCGGACATGAGCAGACGGAGTTCCAGCAGGCGGCCGCGACCGGCCGGGACGCGATGACCGGCCTCCCGGTGGGCGCCGCGGGCCTCGCCGTGCTGGGCGCGGCGGGCGCGGTGCTCGGCATCGGGCGCAGGCTGTCGGAGTACCGCTGATGCGGTACGAAGGGTTCGGGCGATGAGGGCGATGAGAGGGGGCGTGACGATGAACGCACAGCGGCTTGCGGGCGGTCCGCGCACCGGTCTCCAGGCCTTGCGGGCCGGTCTCCGGGCTCTGCGGGCCGGACTGCGGGGCTGGGGCGGTGTGGGGGCGATGGCGGCCGTCTGCGCCCTCGCGGTGGCCTTCGCGCTGCTGCTCCCGTTGACGCAGTCGCACGGCGACGGCAGTACGGGCACGGGCGGCCAGGGGGTCGCCGAGGGCATTCAGGCGAGGGCCGCGGCGGACTGCGTGAACCCGCAGGAGCAGAGCCCGGCGCCGTCCTCCCTGGACGGGACGACGATCGAGAAGATCAAGGCCCGTAAGGACCGGCGGCTGATCGTCGGCGTCGACCAGAACAGCTACCGCTGGGGCTACCGCGATCCGAACGGCGGCAAGGAGGCGGAGCTGGAGGGCTTCGACATCGACCTGGTCCACCGGATCGCCAAGGACATCCTCGGCGACGAGAACGCGGTCCAGTTCAAGGCCATCCCCACCAACCAGCGCATCCCGGCCATCAAGGACGGCCGCGTCGACATGATCGTCCGCACGATGACGATCACCTGCAGCCGTCTGGACGACGTGTCGTTCTCCGCGCCGTACTTCCTCACCGGGCAGCAGGTCCTCGCACCCAAGAGCTCCACGATCAAGGGGTACGACAAGACGCTCGCCGGCAAGCGGATCTGCTCGGCGGAGGGCTCAACCGCGCTCGAGAAGCTGACGGCGGACAAGGCGGCGAAGAAGGCCGCGGTCGCCACCGCCGACATCAGGACGACCGTCCCCAGCCAGCTCGACTGCCTCGTCCGTCTCCAACTCGGCCAGGTGGACGCGGTGGTGACCGACGGCGCGCTCGCCGCGAGCCAGGCGGCACAGGACCCGACGGTGGAGCTGAAGGGCGACACGTTCACCACCGACTACTACGGCGTGGCGGTGAAGAAGGGTGCGAACGACCTGGCGGCACGGGTCAATCGCATACTGGAGCAGTACCGGCAGGACGGCGGCTGGCAGGCGTCGTACGACAAGTGGCTGTCCCCGACGCTGGGCAGCGACTCGGAGTCGGCGAAGGCGCCGGTGCCCCGCTACAAGTGACGTTCACCGACCGACCGAAGAGCCGACCGACCGAGCCAACCACACGAGTAGTCGAGGTGATCGATGGGCGTCACGGGAGCCCCCGGGCCGGTGATGGACCGGGACGAGGTGGACCGTGCGCTGGCGCGGCTCGGCGCGGAGCACGAGGCGATCGAGACCTCACTCCTCGCCCTCCAGGACCACGCGGGCCGCAGACTCCTCGAAGGCGCCGAGCTCACCGGCACGACCAAGGAGCGCTGGACGGCCGCGGACGCGTCGATCACGCTGCTGTGGGCGTACTTCGACGCGTACTCGGACACGTTCCGCTCCGCCCGTGACATCCGTTCGCGCCGCCGCTGGTCCAGCCGCGAGGACCTGGTGGAGCTGACGGAGCTGCTGCGCGGCGAGTGCGTCACGGTCGCGGGCAGCGCCACGGCGACGGCCAACGCGCCCACCCTGCACGGCACCGGGAAGCTCAGCCACCTGTACTCGCTGGCCGGCCTGGTGGAGCGGATGAACGAGCTGTACGCGACGTCGCTGGACATGGTCGTCACCTCCGACGCGGTCTGGTCGGCCCTGCCCGCGCGGATAGACCTACTGGCCGCGGAGCTGCAGCGCACCCGCCAGCTGGCGCACTCCGTGGGCGTACGCCCGGGCGAGCACCCGGCGGGCGACGACCTGGAGCGCATCACCCGCACCCTGACCGCCCTGCGCGAGCGGGTGATCTCCGACCCCCTGGCGTTCTGGCTGCCCGCGCAGGGCAGTTCGGCGCCCGGCGGCGGCCGTCCGGACACCACGGTGTACGACCGTGAGGCGCGCGCCCTGGAGGACGTACGCCGGGAGATCGACGCCGTGCTGACGGTCCGCCAGGACGCGGAGGCGCGGCTCATGAGGCTGCGCGACGTGCTGTCCCGCGCGGACCGCACGCTCGCGGAGGCGCGCAGTGCGCGCGGTGAGGTGCTGGCGAAGATCGCCGCGTCGGAGGTGCCTGCCGTGAGCGGGCCGCCCACGGCGCTGCAGGAGCAGCTGTCGATGGCCTCCGAGTACCGCAGACACGCCCAGTGGCACCGTCTCTCGCCGCTCCTGGAGTCGCTGGAGGCGAAGGCGGAGGACGAACTGATGCGCGCCCGCGAGTCGTTGACGGCTGTCACCCAGCCGCTGGCGGTCCGCGCGGAGCTGCGCGGCAGGCTCGACGCGTACAAGGCGAAGGTCGCCCGGCACGGTTTCGCGGAGGATCCGCTGCTGATCGAGCGGTACGACGCCGCGCGCCGCATGCTGTGGAGCGCGCCCTGTGACCTGCGGGTCGCGGAGCAGGCCGTGCTGCGTTACCAGCAGGCCGCCGCCGAGTACTTCGGCGGCCCGCGGGTGCCCGGCCAGGCCGGACCCGGTGACCGGAGGGGGGACTACTGATGACCGAGTCCGAACAGCAGAAGTGCCAGCGGCCCGACTGCGAGGGAAGCTACGAGGACATGGGCGGCGGTGAGCTGTACTGCGACACGTGCGGACTCGCGCCGGTCGTGTCCAGCGGCATGGTCGGTTCGCCGTCCACCGGGGTCACCGGGAGCGGCAGGCGAGGTTCGGGGGGCGGCAGTTCGTCCTCGAACAGCTCGCGTGCCTCCGCCCGTACCTCCCGCACGTCCCGTTCCTCGCAGTCCCGCCGCTCGGTCTCCGGCCGGTTGTCGCGGTCCCTGTCGGGGAAGTCGACGGGCCGCTCGGTGTCGGTGCGCAGCTCGGGTTCGACCGCCGGGTCGACCGGGCGCGGCCGGCTCGGTGCGGGCCTGGTCGAGGTGCCGGGGGTGCCGCGGCCCGACCCGCGGTCGATGGTGCTGGAGAACCCGGAGGTGCCCGAGCGCAAGCGGTTCTGCTCGCGCTCCGACTGCGGGGTGCCGGTGGGACGGGCACGCGGGGAGGGCCGGCCGGGGCGCACGGAGGGGTTCTGCACGAAGTGCGGGCACCCGTACTCCTTCGCGCCCAAGCTGCACACCGGTGACATAGTGCGTGGCCAGTACGAGGTGGTGGGCTGTCTGGCGCACGGCGGCCTCGGCTGGGTCTACCTCGCCGTGGACCGCGCGGTGTCGGACCAGTGGGTGGTCCTGAAGGGCCTCCTGGACACCGGTGACCAGGACGCGATGGCGGCGGCGATCTCCGAGCGGCGCTTCCTCGCGGAGACCGTGCACGCCAACATCGTGCGGATCTACAACTTCGTCGAGCACCTGGACCAGCGCACGGGCTCGCTCGACGGCTACATCGTCATGGAGTACGTCGGCGGCAAGTCGCTGAAGGAGATCGCCAACGACCGCCGTACCCCGGACGGGAAGCGGGACCCGCTGCCGGTGGAGCAGGCGTGCGCGTACGGCATCGAGGCGCTTGAGGCGCTCGGTTATCTGCACAGCCGCAACCTGCTGTACTGCGACTTCAAGGTCGACAACGCGATCCAGACCGAGGACCAGCTGAAGCTGATCGACATGGGCGCGGTCCGCCGAGTGGACGACGAGGAGTCGGCCATCTACGGCACGGTCGGCTATCAGGCGCCGGAGGTCGCGGAGGTCGGCCCGTCGGTGGCGTCCGACCTGTACACGGTCGCACGCACGCTCGCCGTCATGACGTTCGACTTCCAGGGCTACACGAACGTGTTCGTGGACTCCCTGCCTGACCCCGACCACATCGAGGTCTTCCGCCAGTACGAGTCGTTCTACCGGCTCCTGGTCCGCGCCACCGATCCCGACCCGGCCCGCCGGTTCGCGTCCGCGCAGGAGATGTCCGAGCAGCTGACGGGCGTACTGCGCGAGGTCGTGTCGCTCCAGACGGGCCGGGCCAGACCCGCGCTGTCGACGCTGTTCGGGCCCGAGGTGAAGGTCACGGACGCGGAGTTGTTCACGGCGATGGACGGGGACGTGTCGCGGCTGGGAGCGCGTGTGACGGCGCCCCGGGGGAAATCCTCGGCGCAGGCCGCTCCCGCCCTCACAGGCGCCACCAGGGCGCTCACCGGGACCCCGCGTCTCGTGAAGGCCATCGACGCGGGTGCCGCCGCGCTCGCGCTGCCCGTGCCCCGCGTGGACCCGACCGACCCCAACGCGGGTTTCCTGGCAGGGCTGCTGGCGTCGGCGGCCGGGGAGCTGATCGCCGCACTCGCGGTGGTGCCGGCGCAGTCGACGGAGACCCGGCTGCGTGAGGTGCGGGCCCGGCTGGAGAACGGGGACGCCGCGACCGCCCTGGAGGCGCTGGTCGAGCTGGAGCAGGATCGGCCGGACGACTGGCGGGTGGTCTGGTACCAGGGCGTGGCCGCGCTGGTGACGGGCGATCACGAGGGCGCCGCGCTGTCGTTCGACGCGATCTACGACGCCTTCCCGGGCGAGAGTCCGCCCAAGCTGGCCCTAGGGCTGTGCGCGGAGGTGCTCGGACAGCTCGACAACGCCGCCGAGTACTACCGGCTGGTGTGGACGACCGACCCGAGCTATGTGAGCGCCGCGTTCGGGCTGGCCCGCGTCCAGTTGGCGGCGGGCGACCGCCGTAGCGCCGTGAAGACGCTGGAGTCGGTTCCGGAGGCCTCGATCCACTACACGGCGGCCCGCGTGGCCGCCGTACGGGCGCGGTTGCGGCAGCGGACGGCCCTCGCCTCGGACGCGCCGTTCCTGGACGATCTGATCGCGTCCGCCGGGCAGGTGGAGGCCCTCGCCGGATACGGTCTGGACGCGGTCCGGCGGGAGCGGCTGTCGGCGGAAGTCCTCGGGTGCGCGCTGGACTGGATACTCTCCCAGGACCAGGTTTCCGCCCCTCCGGCCGTCGGGGGGCGGGTGCTGCTCGGCAGCGACCTGGACGAGCGTGGTCTGCGTTTCGGGCTGGAGCGCTCGTACCGGACGCTTGCCCGGCTCGCGCAGGGCGGCGAGGAGAGGATCGACCTGGTGGAACGTGCCAACCGTTACCGCCCCCGGACGTGGGTGTAGTTGATGTCCCAGATGCCCGAGCCACCCCCGCCGACCGCCCTGTCCCGGTGCCCGAGCTGCGAGGAGCCGATCGAATCGGGCGACCGGTTCTGTGGCGCGTGCGGGTACGACCTGTCGGCCGTGCCCCCGCGCCCCGGTGACTTTCCGACGCTCACTTTGAGCGGCGCCCTCGCGTCCGCGCCGCACCCGCCTCCGGAGGCCGCTTCCGTGGACTGGCCCCACGCGCCCGAGACCAACAGCTCCGGCACCCCGGCGCCGGTTCACCTGGCGACCGACCTCCGGGGCACCGACTCGGGCGAGACCCCGCTCCCGCCGGTCGCGCCGGCGACGGGCGTCCGGTTCGACCGGGCCGCCGGCGGTGAGCCCGACGAGTACCCGCTCCAGGCGCCCGCCCCGCGCGCCGCCGAGACCGCGACGCCGCCGGCCGGCACCAAGGTGTGCGTGGCCTGCCGGGCGGGGCGGGTCGACAACGACGGCTACTGCGAGAACTGCGGGCACGCCCAACCGCGGGAGCGCGACCACATGGAGGACGAGGTCGGCCCGCTCGCCGCGGTCACCGACCGGGGCCTGCGCCACCATCGCAACGAGGACGCGTACGCGATCTCGCACACCACGCTGCCCAACCGCACGCCCGCGCTGGTCGCGATCGTCTGCGACGGCGTCTCCTCGGCGACCCGCCCCGACGAGGCCTCGCTGGCCGCGTCCCGGGCGGCCGGCGACTCGCTGATGGCGGCCCTGCCTCAGGGCACCCATCCGCAGCAGGCGATGCACGACGCGATCCTCGCCGCCTCCAACGCCGTGAACGCGCTGGCGGACGAGCCCGCCGGGGCCCGCGAGCACGCCCCGCACCAGAACTCCCCGGCCTGCACCCTGGTGGGCTGCGTCGTCACCCCGTCCCTGCTGGTCGTCGGCTGGGTCGGCGACAGCCGCGCCTACTGGGTCCCGCTGGACCGCTCCACCGCCCCGGCCCGGCTCACCGAGGACGACTCGTGGGCCGCGCAGATGGTCGCGGCGGGCCTGATGAACGAGGCGGAGGCGTACGCCGACGAGCGCGCCCACGCCATCACGGGCTGGCTCGGCGCGGACGCCTACGAACTGGAGCCGCACACCGCTTCCTTCAAGCCGGACCGGCCGGGTGTGGTGGTGGTGTGCACGGACGGGCTGTGGAACTACGCGGAGAGCGC
Organism: Streptomyces sp. B21-083; assembly: GCF_036898825.1. Taxonomy (GTDB): domain Bacteria; phylum Actinomycetota; class Actinomycetes; order Streptomycetales; family Streptomycetaceae; genus Streptomyces. The sequence goes on from NZ_JARUND010000002.1 coordinate 3,529,390, forward strand.
GGACGAGTTGGCCGAGGTTCTCCCGCCGGATGCCGCGTCGCGTCCGCTGCACGCCGCCCAGGTTCTGCTCGGGCACGCCCTGGACGGTGGGGGCCACGACAACGTAACAGTGGCCGTCGTACCGTTCCCCGCCCCGTCGCAGGGGGCAGGATCGGCCTGAGGGCACTGACGACGGGGGTGCCCCCAGGAGGACCGGAGGGGACCGGTCCGCATACAGTCACTGCTCCACGGATGTGGGGTTTTCGAGGGGGAGCGAAGCACGCATGGCCAATTTCTCGAAGTCGAACGTGCCGCAGTTCTCGGTGGACGTCTACCAGAACGAGTACCTGCCCGACGGCGGCCGCGAGGTCAGCGCGATCGTGACGGTCACCGCGACCGGTGGCGGCACGGTCGGCACCGCGGTCGCGGCACCCCACCTCTACTCACCGGGCCAGGGACCGGACGCGGCCGTGGCGATCATGGTCGACTGCTCCGGCTCGATGGACTACCCGCCGACCAAGATGCGGGGCGCCCGGGAGGCGACGGCAGCCGCGATCGACGCGGTGCGCGACGGTGTGCACTTCACGGTGATCGGCGGCACGCACCTCGCCAAGGAGGTCTACCCGGGCGGCGGGCGGCTCGCGGTCGCCGACGCCACCACCCGCGAGCAGGCCAAGCAGGCGCTGCGTCGGCTGACCGCGGGCGGCGGCACGGCCATCGGCACCTGGCTGCGCCTCGCCGACCGGCTGCTGTCCTCGTCCGAGGTCACCATCCGGCACGGCATCCTCCTCACCGACGGCCGCAACGAGCACGAGTCACCGGAGGACCTGAAGGCCGCCCTGGACTCCTGCGCCGGCCGCTTCACCTGCGACGCACGCGGTGTGGGCACCGACTGGGAGGTCAAGGAGGTCACCGCGATCGCCTCCGCGCTGCTCGGCACCGCCGACATCGTCGCCGACCCGGCCGGCCTCGCCGCCGACTTCACTCAGATGATGGAGACGGCGATGGGCAAGGAGGTCGCGGACGTCGCCCTCAGGCTGTGGACCCCGGTCGGCACGGAGATCAAGTTCGTCAAGCAAGTGGCGCCCACCGTCGAGGAGTTGACCGGCCGCCGCACGGAGGCCGGCCCGCGCGCCGGTGACTACCCCACCGGTTCCTGGGGGGACGAGTCGCGCGACTACCACGTGTGCGTCGAGGTGCCATCCGCCGGCCTGGGCCAGGAGATGCTGGCCGCCCGTGTCTCGCTGGTGATCCCGCAGCCCGACGGCAGCGCCCAGAACCTCGGCGCACAGGGCCTCGTACGAGCCGTGTGGACCGACGACATGACGGCCTCGACGTCGATCAATCCGCAGGTCGCGCACTACACAGGTCAGGCCGAACTGGCACAAGTCATCCAACAGGGTTTGGATGCCCGCAAAGCGGGTGATGTCGATGGTGCAACGGCCAAGCTGGGACGAGCCGTTCAGCTCGCCAGCGCCTCCGGAAACGCGGATACTGCGAAACTGCTTGCGAAGGTGGTGGACGTGGTCGACGCCGCGGCAGGTACTGTGCGACTGAAGGCGAAGGTCGAAGAGGCCGACGAGATGACACTCGAAACACGGTCCACAAAGACTGTTCGTGTAAAGAAGTAACTGAACAAAACGTAGCGAAGAGGAGAGGGGGAAGAGCCGACATGCCGACCTGCCCGAACGGACACCAGTCGGGTTCCGACGACTGGTGCGAGGTCTGCGGTCACCGCATGGCCGGTGCCGTACCCCCGCCCCCGCCGCCACCCCCGGCGCCCGGTTACGCCTACCCGCCGCCGGGTTCCGCCACCGGTGCGCCCGGCAGCCGCTCGCACCTGTCCGCCGTACCGGACGCCGAGCAGGAGCTGTGCCCGCAGTGCCGCACCCCGCGTGAGGGGGGCGCTCCGTTCTGCGAGGAGTGCCGGTGGAACTTCCTGACGAACACGGCGACCTCGTACACCCCGGCCGCCCCGCGCCCGCCGGCGCCCGGACCGGGCCAGGGGTACGGAGGGGGCCCCGGTGGCGCGGGTCCCGGCCAGCGCTTCCAGCCTCCGCCGCCCAGCCCGGCGGGACCGTCCTACGGCGGCGGCGGTGACGGGTACGACTACCAGAGCTCGCGCCCGTCGCAGATCAACCGCCCCGCCGAGCCGATCCCGCCCTTCGGCGGCGACCCGTCCCGCCCGGTCCCCCCGCCGCCCGGGCCCACCCCTGGTGGCCCCGGAGGTCCTGGCGGTACGTCCCCCGGCGGCCCGCAGGGTTACCCGCCCGCCGGACCCGGACCCGGCGGATCGCAGGGATATCCGCCGCCCGGTCCCGCCGTCACCTCCGGCGGGCCCCAGGGATACCAGCCGCCCGGTGGTGCTCCGCAGGCCTTCCAGCCGTCCAATCCGCCCTTCCCGCCCGCGTTCCCGCAGGAGACGGGTCGGCCCGGTGGTCCGCAGTCCGGTCCCGGCGGCGGCTTCGGCGGCGGTGACGACGACTGGGTGATCTCCCCGCCCTCCGGCGGCCCGGGCGGACAGCCCGGCCCGCCCTCTCCGGCCGGCGGGGGCTACGGCTATCCACAGCCCGGCCCCACCCAGGCCCCGCCCTCCCCGGGCGGCGGCTACGGCTACGGCCAGCAGCAACAGCAGCCGCTGACCTGGTCCGCGACGATCGGCCCGGACCGCGAGTACTTCATGGCGATGATGCAGCGCTCCGGCCCCGAGGCCGCGGGGCTGAACCTGCCCGCGTACTCGCCGGAGCAGCGGCGCCCGCTCACCGGCAACCAGATCACGATCGGCCGCCGTCGTCACTCCACGGGCGAGTCCCCGGACATCGACCTGGCGGTGCCGCCGGAGGACCCGGGCGTCTCGCACCAGCACGCGGTGCTGGTCCAGCAGCCCGACGGCAGCTGGGCGGTCGTCGACCAGAACTCGACGAACGGCACGACGGTCAACAACTCCGAGGAGCCCATCCAGCCCTTCGTCCCCGTACCGCTGCAGGACGGCGACCGGGTGCACGTGGGCGCGTGGACGACGATCACGATCCGCCGGGGATAGACCAGCAACAGGGCGGCGGCAGGGCCGCGGTCAGCCGGGGAGGGGCCAGGCGTACGGACCCGTGGGTTCGTCGAGCCAGGCCCACTCCTGGTCGCCGCTGACGGTGATCCCGTACCGCTCCCGTACCGGACGGTCCTCGCGCTCCCACAGTGCGTAGGCCTCCTGCGGGTCCAGGCTGCCCCGGGTGAGCGCCAGCAGGAACCCGAACAGTTCGTGATCGCGCGTCCGGGCCGGGAGTGCGCCCAGGCGTGGGATGTCCGGCTCGGGCCTGCTCTCCCCGCGCAACGGCACGAAGTAGGCGGACGTGTGCAGGAAGCGGCCCTCGGCATGTTCCGCGTCGATGACCGTGAGGGCGGCCAGCCCGGTGGCGAACGGCGTCAGGACGCGGGCGCCGGGACGGCACTGGGCGAGCCACGCGCGCGGGACCGAGGTGAGAGTGCAGGTCGCGATGATCCGGTCGAAGGGAGCACGCTCGGGCACTCCTCTGGCGCCGTCGCCGGTGACGACGACCGGATGGTGGCCGGCGGCGGCCAGATGCCGGCGGGCCGACTCGGTGATCTCCGGATCCAGATCCACCGTCGTGACATACGCGTCGCCGAGGCGGTGGGCGAGCAGCGCCGCGTTGTATCCCGTACCGGCGCCGATCTCCAGGACGTGGTGCCCGTCCTCGACCTCCAGTTCGGCGAGCATCATGGCCATGAGCGAGGGCTGGCTGCTGGAGGAGACCAGCTCGCCGTCGCGGATCCGGGTCGCGAGCGGCGCGTCCGTGTAGGCGCCGCGCATCCACCTCTCACGCGTACGAGCATCGGGACTCTCGCCCCACAGCCGCTGCCGGCCGGACACGGCACCGGCGTAGTAGTACGGCACGAAGAGGTGCCGCGGCACCGCCTCGAACGCCTCCCGCCAGGCCGGATCACCGTCCCAGGCCCCGCTCGCCTCGATCACCCGCACGAGTTCCGCCCGCGCCGAGGCGGCGAGGTCGCCGAGGTCGTCGTCCCTGCCCTTGTGGACAGCGTGCGCTCTCATACGTCCACTGTCCTGCGCCCCGGGCCGGGGCGCGAGCGCCGATCCCGGCCGAAGCGGAACCGGCCGCTCGGTGTGGCCCGTAGGGGGTGGTCCTAGGTCTTGAGTCCTCGGTCGGTCCGTCTGAGACCATGGGTGACGTGAAAGAGATTCCGCGCGGCACGCTTCAGGAGCAGACCTTCTACGAGCAGGTCGGCGGCGACGAGACCTTCCGTCGCCTCGTGCACCGGTTCTACGAGGGTGTCGCCGAGGACCCGCTGCTGCGGCCCATGTATCCGGAGGAGGACCTGGGCCCGGCCGAGGAGCGGTTCACGCTGTTCCTGATCCAGTACTGGGGCGGCCCCACGACGTACAGCGAGAACCGCGGCCACCCCCGGCTGCGGATGCGCCACGCCCCCTTCGCCGTCGACCGGGCGGCGCACGACGCGTGGCTCAAGCACATGCGCGTCGCTGTCGAGGAACTCGGCCTCTCCGAGGAGCACGAGCGGACGCTGTGGAACTACCTGACGTACGCGGCGGCCTCGATGGTGAACACAGAGGGCTGAAGGCTGAGTACTGAGGGCTGCGGAGTGACGGCTGAGGGCCGCGCACACCCTCAGCGGACACTGACGTCCAGTGCCCCGAGTCCCGCTCTGCGTACGGCGATCGAGCCGTACGGCGTGCGCAGCCGCAGCCAGGCCCCCGCCGAGACCAGCGCCGGCGGCTCCTCGCCGGCCGGCCGCAGGAACCCCAGGGACTGCGCCGCGTGCACAGCCCGCACCGGCAGGGGAGTGTCCCCCACCGTCCGGGTCCAGATCTCGCGCCCGATCCGGTCGAGTTCGGCTCGGGTACGCAGCTCGGCCGTCAACTCCTGCGTACGGGACCGGAATTCCGCGACCGCTGCGGCGACCATGGCGCGCAGCGCGTCCGGTGCGGGCAGACCGGGCTCCGGTCGCCAGCCGCCGCGCGGGGGCAGCACCCCGGCCCAGGGCGGGCCGGTCACGGCGCCGGGGACGGTGAAGGTGGCGGCCGACTCGTCCACCGTCTCCAGGAGTTCACCGGCCGACACGGTGGCGTCGAGGGCGACGTCCAGCCCGTTCTCGTAGGGCTTGGCGAGCCGGGCCGTACGGATCGCGAGGACCTCGAAGGACGGGGGCCGCCCGAACACGGCGAGGGTGGTCCCGGCCGCCTGGAGGCGCACCGCTGCCCCACGGTCGTAGTGGAGCAGCCGGGCGAGGAAGGCGGCGAGGTCTGCCGTCTCCCCCTCGTCGGCGAGGTGCAGGACCGTCATGCGGCGACGGCCCCGCCCTCTTCGCCGGCCTTCACATCAGCCTTGTCATCGTCCATGTACTCCTCCAGGAACTCCCGCTCCTCGGAGGTGATACGGCGCGGACGTTGCGTCGCGAAGTCGAACGGCACGACCACCGTCGAGGCCTGGACGTACACCTGGTCCGGGTCCTTGACCTCGTAGGTGAGCGTGAAGGACGCCGCTCTTATCCGCGAGACCCACAACTCGATGTCCACGGGCGCGTGCCGGTGGACCAGCTGCCTCTTGTAGTCGATCTCGTGGCGCGCCACCACGGACCCCTGCTGGAAATCCTTGTCCGGGCGGAACAGGAAGTCGATACGGGCTTCCTCCAGGTAGCGGAGGAAGACCACGTTGTTGACGTGGCCGTACGCGTCCATGTCCGCCCAGCGCAGCGGGCAGCGGTAGATGTGCCGCAAGATCAGCCCCGGGTCAGCTTCTTGTAGGTGGCGCGGTGCGGACGGGCCGCGTCGGCACCGAGCCGCTCGACCTTGTTCTTCTCGTACGACTCGAAGTTGCCCTCGAACCAGTACCACTTGGAGTCACCCTCGTACGCGAGGATGTGGGTCGCGACCCGGTCCAGGAACCAGCGGTCGTGGGAGATGACCACAGCCGCGCCCGGGAACTCCAGCAGGGCGTTCTCGAGCGAGGACAGGGTCTCGACGTCGAGGTCGTTGGTGGGCTCGTCGAGGAGCAGCAGGTTGCCGCCCTCCTTGAGCGTGAGCGCCAGGTTCAGACGGTTGCGCTCACCACCGGACAGGACACCGGCCGGCTTCTGCTGGTCCGGGCCCTTGAAGCCGAAGGCGGAGACGTAGGCCCGCGACGGCATCTCGACCTGGCCGACGTTGATGTAGTCCAGCTCGTCCGACACCACGGCCCAGAGGCTCTTCTTGGGGTCGATGTTGGCGCGGCTCTGGTCGACGTAGCTGATCTTGACCGTGTCACCGATCTTGACCGAGCCCGAGTCCGGGGACTCCAGGCCCAGGAGCATCTTGAAGAGCGTGGTCTTGCCGGCGCCGTTCGGGCCGATGATGCCGACGATGCCGTTGCGCGGCAGCGTGAAGGACAGGTCGTCGACCAGGACCTTGTCGCCGAACGCCTTCGAGAGGTTGTTGACCTCGACGACGATGGAGCCCAGACGCGGGCCCGGCGGGATCTGGATCTCCTCGAAGTCCAGCTTCCGCATCTTGTCGGCCTCGGCCGCCATCTCCTCGTAACGGGCGAGGCGGGCCTTGGACTTGGTCTGGCGGCCCTTGGCGTTGGAGCGGACCCACTCCAGTTCTTCCTTGAGGCGCTTGGCTCGCTTCTCGTCCTTGCGGCCCTCGACCTTGAGGCGGGTGGCCTTCTTCTCCAGGTACGTGGAGTAGTTGCCCTCGTAGGGGATCGCGCGACCGCGGTCGAGCTCGAGGATCCACTCGGCGACGTTGTTCAGGAAGTACCGGTCGTGAGTGACGGCGACGACAGCGCCCGCGTACTTCGAGAGGTGCTGCTCCAGCCAGTTCACCGACTCGGCGTCGAGGTGGTTGGTGGGCTCGTCGAGGAGGAGCAGGTCCGGGGCCTCGATCAGCAGCTTGCAGAGCGCGACGCGGCGCTTCTCGCCACCGGAGAGGTTGGTGACGGGCCAGTCGCCGGGCGGGCAGCCCAGTGCCTCCATGGCCTGCTCCAGCTGCGCGTCCAGGTCCCAGGCGTTGGCGTGGTCCAGGTCCTCCTGGAGCTTGCCCATCTCGTCCAGCAGCGCGTCCGAGTAGTCCGTCGCCATGAGCTCGGCGACCTCGTTGAAGCGCTGGAGCTTGCCCATGATCTCGGCGGCGCCGTCCTGGACGTTCTCCAGGACCGTCTTGGACTCGTCGAGCTTCGGCTCCTGCATGAGGATGCCTACGCTGAAGCCGGGCGACAGGAACGCGTCACCGTTGGACGGCTGCTCAAGGCCCGCCATGATCTTGAGAACGGTGGACTTACCGGCACCGTTCGGGCCGACCACACCGATCTTCGCGCCGGGCAGGAAGCTCAGCGTCACGTCGTCAAGGATGACCTTGTCGCCGTGAGCCTTACGCGTCTTGCGCATGGTGTAGATGTACTCAGCCAAGAGAAACCGTCCGGCAGCTTGAATTCTGGCAGTGGGCAGATACTCACCATCTTGCCGTACTGCAACCCCCTGACGAAAACCAGTATGTCAGCGGCCCCGGGTGCCCGGCGGGCGGGCCTGGGCCGCTGACGTCCAGTGGGTCACCGTGCGGCCACACACTGTTGAGTTGTCAAGGTGCGATGTAGTTCACACTCACTTCCGAGTGCCTGCCCCGTGCGGCTCCTTCTTTCCGACGAGGAGCACCACGCCGCCGCCGATCACCAGCAGGACGATCGCTGTGCCGGCGATCATCGGCGTCGCGCCGGAGCTGCCGGTCTCGGCCAGGTTGACGCCGTCTGCGGAGGTGTCGCCCGCCAGTGCCGAGCTCGGTTCACTGAGCGTCTGGACCGCGTCCCCGCCCGCGCTGCCCTGGGTCGCGCAGTCGAGGACGCCCGCGAACCGCTGCTCGAAGCCGTTCGGCCCCAGAATCGTGAAGTCGTACGGCTGGTCCTCCCGCAAGGGGATCGTCACCGTCCGTGACTCCCCGGCCGCGATGGTGTGCTCGAAGCCCATCAGCTGGAAGGTGAACGCCTCGTCGCCCTTGTTGGCGGCCGCGATGTCCACGCCGTTCTTGGCGCAGTTCTTCCGTGCCGACAGCGCGGGGACGGGACCCGTGGCGGCCCAGTTCGCGGTCGCCGTCGCCGAGACCGTGGACTCGCTGGAGCCCGCGAGGATCTGGGTCTGGCTTCTGCTGTCGGAGGTGAAGGCGCGGCCGACCGGCACACTGGTCGAGGCCTGGACGCTCAGCGCGGCCGAACCGTCCAGTGCCTTCCCGGGCACCTCGAAGAACACCTTGCCGCCGTCGACCAGGGACGTGACGGCCCGGCCGTCCTGGTCCACGACCCGTACCCCGCTGGTCGCGGCGTCGGCGGGCGGTATCACCGTGACGCTGTCCGCGTCGGTGTGCACCGTGACCGGCCCGAGCCGCTCCCCGGGGTGGCCGGAGACCGCGGGCGGGTCGAGGGTCAGCGAAGCGTCGGGCTCCGCGAGGTTCTGCGCGCTCCTCTCCAGGTAGTCCGCGAGCTTCTCGGCCTGCGGGTCGACGGCGTCCACGTCGGCGCCGTCCGAGTAGCGCCAGATGGCCACCTGGGTGCCGGCCGCCGCGTCCTGCTCGCTGAGTCCGGCGGCGCCCGCGCGGACGGCCAGCGCCGCGAGGTCGTTCACCTGCGGATAGGAGTTCTGCAGGATCCAGCGAATCCGGCCGGCGTCCTTGTTGCCGCTCAGAGAGGTGCCGCTCCAGGAGGTCTCCTGGTATTTGGCGTCCTTCTGTGTCGGGTTGTTCAGGTCGACGCAGTACGTCTGGAGCGTGCCCCCGTTGTCGACGGACATCTCGAACAGGCCGGCGGACAGCTGCTGGTCGCCGTCGTCCCCGTGGACGACGGCCGTGCCGTACGTCTTCAGCCCGCCTATGGTGGCGGTCGCCCCGCCCTGCTGCTGCGGAGTGGCGTCCGCGACGGCGGTACCGGCAGTGACCAGCGCGCCGGTGACGGCGAGACCGGACACCATCGTCGCGGCGGCGAGCCGGGCCGCCGCCGCTCGCCCGCGCCCGGACAGCGCGGAGAACGAAGAAAACACAGAATTCCCCTTCGAGCAGGACCCGTTGACGTGGGGGTGCGGTCCCACCAGCAGCATCAGAAGCCCCGTGAGCTATGCCGGGCATCCTAGGGACGTGGCGGACCGCGCTTCCCAGTCCTGTCATCGAATAACCGATCCGACTCGGAATCGTTATCGCCAAGATCATCCGGATGCCGGTCAGTTCACCGATAAGCCTCAGTTCGGTCGGCGTCGGCGCCCACCTCGGCCTGGTGTCACGTCACCGCGGCGGGCTCCCGCCGTTGTTGCGCCCCGCCGCCGCCCTCGTCGGCCACGGGTGTCTCCCAACTGGGTTCGGGGCGTGGCGTCCCCGAAGCCTCGCCCTTGAGCGGGCCGGCGGAACGCCTGAAGGCCGACGTACCCCGCGCGAGATCATGGCCGATCGCCACCGCGTCGATGTCCGCCGACGTCCAGCTCTGCCCGTCGCGCATCTCCGTGCGCACCTTCAACCGGCCCTGCACGATCACCGGTTCACCCAACGTCAGTGACGCCCCGACGTTCGTCGCGAGGGCCCGATTCGCCCACACCGTGAAGAAGTTGGTGTGTCCGTCTGCCCACGTGTTCTTCTCGCGGTCCCAGTAGCGCGAGGTCACCGCGAGGCGGAACCTCGCCGACGCCCCCGACGCCAGGTCTCGGTACACCGGCTGCGTCGCCACATTTCCCACCGCGCACACCATCGTCTCGTTCACGCGAACCACCCCTCCCGGCTCCGGCGCACTCGCGCCGGGCGGATACCCGTACGGGCCCGTCCCGTACGGCTGTCTCCGACACGGCGACCGCGAGAACTGCTCCGGTCGCCGCTGCGCGCCGATCGCATCCGTCGTGATCGCCGCGAAGCCAGAATGCATCCGTCGGTCCGAGCCCGCTGAGCCCTGTGGACTACCGGCCGGTTGTGGAAAACTCCGTCACCCGACCGAGGGACCCCCGTCCCTTCGCCCGTCACTCCTCCGGGGTTCAGCCCTCGCGGCCTGCCGGTTTCGCACCCCTCCAGCCGAAATCCCTCTTGCCGAGATCCCTCCAGTCGAGATCTCTCCAGTACAACTCCGTCCCGCGCTCACCCGACCACCGCCCGAGCCCCCGTGACCCGCCCGTACTGCTCCCGTACCTCGCGATACCGCAGCAGTTCCGCCGCCACCGGATCCAGGACCCGGGCCCGGCCGCAGCTTCCCGCAGCTTCCCGCAGCCGCCGTTCCGCCTCCAGGCCGTACCGCCGGGCCGGGCCGCGAGCGGCCAGTCTGCAGCTCCACTCCACACCCGGACCGCCGACGATGCCCACCGACATCAGCAGCACCGGCACTCCCAGGTTCGGGGCCGTGACCCCGACGATCTGACCCACCAGCCACAGCCCGCCCACGATCTGAAGGATCGTCATGGACGCCTGCGCGAGCACGGCGACCGGCCACCAGCCCGGCCGGGGCGGCCGTCCCGAGGGCGTCCCGGCGCGGGTGGCCAGCTCGTCCAGCGCCTCGGACAGGCCCTGTGCCCCCCGTACGGCCGCCTCGCGCACCGCCAGCGCCCACGGCGCGGGAAGTCCGGCCGACGCCCGCTCCGCGACCGTACGCACCGCCTGCTCGACACGCTGACGGGCCGTGGCCTCCTCGTCCGGTTGCGCGTGTACGGCGAAACGGCCGGTGGAGGGTTCGCGCCGGTCCTGGCACCACCGCCACAGCCGCAGCCACGGGGTGCCGCAGGCGCGGTTGGCGTTGCGCAGCCAGACCCGTTCGGCGGCCTGGCCGGCGGCGGTGGCGCCCACCGCGTCGGCGAGCCGGCCGGAGAACTCGTCCCGGGCCCGTTCGCTGAGCCCGGCGCGCCGTCCGGTCGTGTAGACGGGCCGCAGCTGCCACGCGGCGGCGTCGAGGTCGGCCGAGATCCGGCGTGCCGCGGCCCCGCGCTCGCCCACGAACTGCCCGAGCGCCTCGCGCAGTTCGCCGATGCCGTGCCCGGTGAGCGCGGACAGCGCCAGTACGGTGGCGCCGGGTTCGCCGTACTCCCCCAAGGCGATGCCGTCCTCGTCGAGCAGTCGCCGCAGGTCGTCGAGGACCTGGTGGGCGGCCTCTCCGGGGAGACGGTCCACCTGGTTGAGGACGACGAACATGACCTCCGCGTGCCCGGCCATGGGCCGCAGATAGCGCTCGTGGAGGACGGCGTCCGCGTACTTCTCCGGATCGACGACCCAGATGACCGCGTCGACCAGGGCCAGTACGCGGTCCACCTGTTCGCGGTGCTGAACGGCTGCCGAGTCGTGGTCGGGCAGATCGACCAGGACCAGGCCGCGCAGCTGCGCCTCCGCCTCCGCGCTCTGCAGGGGGCGCCGGCGCAGTCGTCCGGGGATGCCGAGCCGGTCGATGAGGGTGGCCGCGCCGTCGCTCCAGCTGCAGGCGATGGGCGCGCTGGTGGTCGGCCGGCGTACTCCGGTCTCCGAAATGGCCACTCCGGCGAGGGCGTTGAACAACTGGGACTTGCCGCTGCCGGTGGCGCCCGCGATGGCTACGACGGTGTGCTGCCCGGAGAGCCTGCGCCGGGCCGCCGCCTCGTCGAGCACCCGGCCTGCCTCGGCGAGGGTTCTGCTGTCCAGCCGGGTACGGGACAGCCCCACGAGCTCGCGGAGCGCGTCGAGCCGGGAGCGCAGCGGTCCGTCGTACGCCAGGGGCATCACGGGCTGGGGGACGCTGCTGGAGACCCGGGCCTCGACGACCGTCTCGCGCGCGGGAGGGGGATCCGTCTCGGACACACGGCGAGCGATCAGACCGTCGTCCCAGGCGCCGGAGGGCTCGGATTCCGGGCGGGGGTCTGGGCGGGGGTTTGTGCGCGGGGCTGGGCGGGTGTTCTTGGAGGTGTCCTCAGGAGGGCCCTTGTGGGTCGAGAGAGAGCTGGAAACGGAGGTAGAGGCGGAGGTAGAAACGGGGGCGGGGGCGGGGTCAGGATCGCCGTCGCCATCGCCATCGCCGTCACCATTGGCGGAAGCGGCCTCCCCAGGGGCGTCGTTTTCGGGTGCCCCGCCCTCGCTGCCCTTCTTTTCGGCCTCCTTTTGTTCGGCCTCTCCCCTCGTGTCGTTCTTGTCGCCCTTGTCGCCCTTGTCGTTCTTATCGCTTTTTTCGCTCTTCTTGGCCTTCTCGGCCTTCTCGGCCTTCTCGTTCTTCTGTGCCTTGTCGGCGTCGGAAGGGCTCTCCTGTGGAGTCGCGTTTTCGGCCGAGGCGTCGTGGTGGTCGTGGTCAGTGACGGCGGTCACCGCGGTCACCTCTCCTTCTGCAGTACGGACAGCGCGGCGATGAGTTCGGCCTGGGGCTCCGGATGGACGTCGAGTGCGTCGAGCGGGGCGAGGCGGCGCTCGCGTTCGGTGTGCATGACCCGGTCCAGGTGATCGGCGAGCAGCCGTCCGCCGCGGTCGCGCAGCCGCAGGGCGCCGTGGGCTCCGATGCGTTCGGCGAGCCCCTCGCCGGCGGACCGGGCCCGTCGGCCGCCCAGCAGTGCGGTGGCGACCAGCGCGGCGACCGCCTCGACGTCCGGGGCGGCACTCCGGTCGAGGTCGCGCAGCTCGTCCTCGGCGTACTCCTCCAACTCGCGCCGCCATCGCCGTACGGCCATCCCGACGCGGTGTTCGACGCTGCCCTGGGACGGGTCGCGCCCCGTCAGTCCCGGGGCGTCGGCGGCGGGTTCGCGGCGCCAGGCGTCGTCCACGCGTTCGTCGGCGGCGGTGACGGAGCAGAGCAGGAGGGCGCAGAGGCTCTCCACGAGGGCGTCGAGGAGTTCGCCCGCGGAGCAGTCGAGCGGGAAGGCGCGCCATCGCTTCAACGCGTCCCCGGAGAGGACGGCGCCGGCCTGCAACCGCCCCCGCACGCGCGCGTGCTCGCTGTCGTAGGCCCCGTCGACGGCCGCGGTGAGCCGTAGGGAGGCCGAGTACTGCGCGGCGGCGGCGCCGGCCAGCTCGGGCATGCGGGACTTGAGGGAGTCGAGGACGCCGTACGCCGTACGGGCCATGGCCTGCTGGCGGCTGGCGGGGTCCTGCGCCTGCTGGGTGAGCCAGGCGCGCAGCGGCGCCACCGCGGTGGCCGGAAGCAGCCCACCGCCCCAGGCGGACTCGGGCAGTTCGGGCACGGTGAAGCGCGGTACGTCGCCGAGGCCGGCCTTGGTGAGGAGGGCGCCGTACTGCCGGGACACCTCGGACACCACCTGGTGGGGTACCCGGTCGAGGACGGTGACCAGAGAGGCCTGGTAGTCCTTGGCGGTGCGCAGGAGATGCCAGGGGACGGCGTCGGCGTACCGGGCAGCCGTGGTGACCATGATCCAGATGTCGGCGGCGCAGATCAGTTCGGCGGCGAGGACGCGGTTGTCGGCGACGAGGGAGTCCACGTCGGGGGCGTCGAGGAGGGCGAGCCCGCGCGGCAGGCTCTCGGCGGTCTCGACCCGCAGAACCCGTGCCCCGTCCTCGCCGGGAAGCAGCAGATCGTCGCCGGAGTCCTGGTCCGGATCGCGTTGGGGCACCCACACGCGCGTGAGGTCGGGCAGCACCCGCATCCCGCTGAACCAGTGATGGTCCTCGGGATGGCAGACCAGCACCGGTGTCCGGGTCGTGGGCCGCAGTACGCCGGCCTCGCTGACCCGGCGCCCCACAAGGGAGTTGACGAGGGTCGACTTGCCGGCCCCTGTGGACCCGCCCACAACGGCGAGCAAGGGCGCTTCAGGTTCCCTCAGTCGGGGCACCAAGTAGTCGTCGAGTTGCGCGAGCAGTTCGTCGCGGTTGGCACGCGCGCGTGGCGCTCCCGGCAGGGGCAGCGGGAAGCGTGCGGCGGCGACACGGTCGCGCAGGGCGGAGAGTGCGTCGAGCAGCTGAGGCCGTACGTCCAAGGTCACCACATGTGAAGAATGCCCAATTTTAGGGGAATTCTGAAGCATATGAGCATGTCTGCGCGCCGACAGAACACAAGGGACGGAAGGGACGACTAGGACGTAGGCGCAGTCCAGGCATAACGAGTGCACAACACCCGATGCGCTAGACGGCAAAAGCGGTGCACGATTCGTACCTGCCTGCGATTATCAGGACCGCTTCACTGAACCTCCACATTGAGCCACGGAGGTGAAGCAACCAGGACAAGGCCGCAGGAGCCCTATCCTTGTCCCCGGCAACGTCAAGGACCGGCCCACACCCGGGCCCACCACGACCGAGGCCACCACACCCGGCCCCCGTAGCTCAGTGGATAGAGCAGGCGCCTTCTAAGCGCTTGGCCGCAGGTTCGAGTCCTGCCGGGGGCGCGCATTTCCGCAGGCCAGGGCCCTTTTTAAGCTCTTCGTGAGATCACTCGCGGAGGGCTTTTTCGTTGCCCGCGAGGGGATTTTGTCAGGTTATGCACCCTCGATTGGGGTACTGCGTCCCGCATACGTCCCCCGGTTGGGGCAGCAACTTACGCCTCACCGTAGTTGGTCTGAGAGTCGCCGCTGGTCAGGGCCATGTTGATGAGCCATCAGCGAAGAACAGGGCAGGCGCCGAAACGGCACCTGCCCTGTTCCTCTCCGCTGGCTCGAACCGCCCTACGCCGGCCCTTGCGCCACCTCACACAAGTAGATTCAGCCCACCACGAGCCGCCCGATGTGGATGCGGCTGGAGGGCTGAGCGAGGACGGAGAGCCATGGTCAGGGCTTGGACGGTCCGTGGGGGCCAGTTCGGGGAGCGTGAAGAGCAGGCGCTTGACGACGGGGTGGCGATCATCGGCTGGGAGGAGGTCGGCGACCTCAGTGGCTGCACGTCGATCGCCGATGTGGGGGATCTGCTCGCGCGGGCCTATCCGGATGAGGCGCCCGGCACCGTGGACAACTGGAAGCACCAGCTGTGGCGGTTCATCACGATGGACACCGGGGATCTGGTCGTGATGCCCCGGAAGTTCCTGGCCGTCGTCGCCATCGGGCGGCTGACCGGCGGGTACGAGTACCAGAGCGAGGCCGCCCCTGGCTTTCGGCACACGCGCAAAGTGGAGTGGGTGCGCACGCAGGTCGAGCGTGCCGCAATCGGTGGTGACCTCCGCGACAGCATCGGCGCATTCCTGACGGTGAGCGAGCTGCGACGCCGTGATGCGGCACACCGTGTCGAGACCCTGGCGCAGACTGGTGTCGACCCGGGCTACAAGGGGGCCGTGGATCCGCCTGCGGATCCCGAGGCGTTGGAGCAGGATGTACGCGACGAGGGCACCCGGCAGTTGACCGCCCGGGACCTGATCGGCCTGTGGGGCTGGCAGAGGCGCACCGGCGATGTCATCGACCTCGTCGACCGGGAACTGGCGGCTCGAGGTCTGCAGGTGGCCCCGCACTTCACGGAGGTCCAGCTCGACGGCCTGATCACGGTCTCCGCCCAGGAGACCACCCTGACGGGAGAGACAGCTCAGGAGCTCCCGGGTACAGAACTTGGTCACACACCCGCAAGAGCCGCGGGCGAGGATCTGGGTCGCCACTGGCGCATCGGCAGCCTCCCCTTCGCCCGTGACGTGGTCACGGTCGGCTTCGACGAACCACTCAGTCGCGCCATCACACGCATGGTCCAGGGTGACTTCTCCCAGCTTCCGGTGGTGAACCGGAACAACGTGCTTCGGGGTGTCGTCACCTGGGAGAGCATCGCGCGTGCCCAGTTGGGCAACCGCGGCGCCACCATAGCCGCAGCGCTGGACCCCCATCCGCGCACCGCTCAGGAGCAGGAAGAGCTGTTCGTCCGCATCGACGACATCCAGCGTCACGGATTCCTCATCGTCACCGACGGCGACAATCTCGTGCTCGGCATCCTCACCGCGTCCGACCTGGCCGACCAGCTCAAGCTCCGGGTGGAACCGTTCATCCTTCTCGGCGAGGCGGAGCGGCGGCTGCGACGGCTCACCGACCGGCTGCCCGTGGACGAACTGCCCACCGGTTCGGGTGTGCGCAAGGCACGCGCCGCGGGGAAGTACCTCACCCTCGGGCAGTACCCGGAAGTCCTCAAGCATGACGCCTGCTGGGCAAGGCTTGCATGGCCGTACGAGCAGGACGATCTCGTACGCCGCGTCACCGCCGTCAAGGACTACCGGAACGAACTTGCCCACTGGGACATGGATGCCCCCGAGACGAAAACCGAGGCTCTGACCGAGACCAAGCAGTTGCTGAGTCTGCTGAAGCTGATTGACCACGATCCACGGCCGTGACCGGCTGGATCACCCGGGCCGAGCCGTCCTGTCAGGCGCCCGGCCCGGGGTCGTCGAGGCCGGGCTGGATAACCGCGAGCGCTTCGGCGATCTCGACCGCCAACTCGTCCTCCGGCCCACTGACCAGGACGACATCCTGGTACAGCAGTTCCAGTACCTCCTTGGCCTCCGTCGGCCGCCCCTGTGCGAGCAGCAACATGCCGATGTTGTGGCGGAGTTCCACAGCCTCTTCGCTCGCGTCGCTGTCAACGGCGCGTACGACGTCCAGCACTTCCCTCAGTTGCGCCAGTGCGTCGGTGACCATGCCGAGTTCTGCACGGCATCGTGCGGCTTGAGCACGACAGGCACGGGCCTGCTCACTGGTCGGCCCGGCAATGCGGGTGTACGCGTCAGCGAGGGTGAGGCTCCCCTCGTACCTGCTCGGGAGCCATGTACTGATACGTACCGATCGGCGTCCCGGTGGCGGTCAACTGCAAGTACTACAGCGCCAGCCGGGTCGGCATCGGCCACGCGCGCAATTTCGAAGGGCTGCACAGTGACCTGAGGACCGCCCGGAACCTGTTCGTCTCCAACACAGGAGCGTCGAGCGTGGTCAAGTACCTTTCCGCCCGCAAGCGTGGATACGAGCGGGAGGTCGTACCGGCGAACGTCAATACTGTCGGTTACACGCGTGGCCAGATCCGCGAGGCGTTCAAGATCTACCTCGGCAAGAACGCTCCGTCCACGGTGATCTGATTCAGACATGCGCGCTTGACTTGATGACACAATTATCATGTCATGTAGGCATGCTGTACGCGACTCCCTCCCTGGACACCGACGACCGGCGAGCCCTCGACGAGATCGAGAGCATGCGCCGCTCCCTGCGTCACATGCTCCGCGCCACCCCCCGCTGGACACGCCAGCTGCGCCGCAACCTCACCGCCCGCGCGATCGCCGGATCGAACACCATCGAGGGGTACGCCGCGACGGTCGACGACGTGGAAGCCCTCATGTCCGGCGAGGAGCCCCTGGAGACGGGCGAACGGACCCGCGCTGAGTTGGAGGGCTACCAGCGCGGCATGACGTACATCCAGGCTCTCGCCGACGCCGGTGACGACTTCCGCTACGACGCCGGCCTGCTCAACAGCCTGCACTTCATGCTGCAGGGCCACCACCTCGACAAGCGCCCCGGCCGCTGGCGCGACGGCCCTGTCTACGTCACCAGCCCCGACGACCCCCTGGTCCCGGCCTACACCGCCCCGGACCAGACGGACGTTCCCCCTTTGATGTCGGAGTTCATCGACTGGCTCAACGAAGGCGACCTCGACGCCCCCGTCCACGTCCGCGCCTCCATGGCCCACCTCAACCTCGTAAAGATCCACCCGTGGAAGGATGGCAACGGGCGCATGTCCCGCGCCCTGTCCACCCTGGTGTTCTCCCGCGAGGCCCTTATGCCACCCGAGTTCTCCTCCATTGAGGAGTGGCTCGGCCGGGGACAGAACACCTACGCCTACTACCAAGTGCTGGAGGACGTGGGCGGTCCGCACTGGAGCCCGGAACGGGACACCCGCCCCTGGATCCGGTTCTGCCTGACCGCCCACCACCGCCAGGCGCAGCAGGCCCAGCGACGCTTCGACGTGATGTCCCGCGCCTGGACCCGTCTGGTCGAATCCGTCGAGGCAACGGGCCTGGACGAGCGTGTCGTCTACGCCCTCCTGCCCGCCTTCTCGGACGCGAAGGTCCGCCGCACGGTCTACCAGCAGGACGCCGACCTCAGCGACCAACAGGCCATCCGCGACATCCGTGAACTCGTCGCCCGCGGCTGGCTCGTCCCTCACGGCAAGGCCCGAGCCCGCTACTACGCCCCAGGCCCCCTCATGGACCCGGTCCGGGACGAGGTCCGCCAGTCCATGGAGCCGTACACGGATCCCTACCGGCTGGAGCGGTGACGCACCCGCCTTCGGTGGTATGCCGCGAGGATGGCCGAGGCGTTCTGCATCTCGTCGAGCCGATGCCGCAGATCTTGCTCTTGGCCACTGATGCATTGCGCGTACGTGGCGAACAACACGGCAACACTGGTGCCGGCCCACGCGGCCACGTCAGCAGGCGGGATGCCGTTGTTCAACCACATCGTCAGTCGGGTGTGCCGAAGGTCGTATACGCGTCGCCCTGTCGGCGACGCGTATACGTGCGGTGCAGGGCGAGTACTCCTGGAGGACGCCGTCGGCGGCGTGGCTGAGGCTGGTGGGGGTGCGGCCAGGCACACGCGCGCCTGGTCGATCGACGTAGCCGCCGTCGTGGCCTAATTTCGTCGGCTGGGGTTCAGGAGGCCCGCATGTCACTCCGAAACCCCAGCTCAGCAACCCCCGACTAGTGCGGCGTGGGCGAGAACGTGGTCCGGCGGCACAGGAGTTGCTGATCCCCCAGGGCGCGCTGGAGGGACGTGCCGGATCAGGCACATACGTCGCCGAACCCCGGCAGCGAGTGCGGGTGGTCCGCTCCCCGGCGCGCGAGCAGCCCGACGGGTCGCCCTTCCGTGCGGACATGAAGGCTGTGGGCAGGCAAGGGGATTGGCAGAGCCGGACCGACGCCAAGGTGCCGCCACCGGCGGAGATCGCGGCACGACTGCGCATCGCCAAGGGCGAGCTGTGCGTCCGTACGACATACGAGTTCCTGGCGGATGGCAGGCCTGTGCAGCTGTCGACGAGTTGGGAGCCGTACGACCTCACGGCCGGGACTCTCGCCGTCCTGCCCGAGGGAGGGCCGCACGCCGGGACCGGCGTCGTCACCGTATGGACGCGATCGGCATCACCGTCAGTCATGCCGTCGAACAGCCGGAGCCGAGGCAAGCGACCGCCGAAGAGGCGTCTCTTCTCGGCATCCAGAAAGTCGCCCTTGTCACGCACATCCGGCGGACGTACTACAGCGACGAGGGACGACCCGTGGAGACCGCGGACATCGTGGTGCCCGCCGCTCACTGCGAGATCGTCTACGAGATCCCCATCAACCGTTAGCGGGACAGCTCCACGTCAAGGTCATAGCCTCTCGGCACATATCGTGACCTCATGCGAAACGAGAGGCACGATGAGCGGCTGTCGGACGAGGAGTTGGAGCTGTTGCTCCAGTACCTCCACAGGTTCGCGAACCATGACCTCGATCTCTTCGCCCTCATGCAGGCAGGAGACCCTGGGCACCCCGCCTACGTCTCCTTCAGCAGGAAGCCAGAACCAGGTGTCGCCCCCTCGGCCTACCGGCGGCCGTGAAGCGGCTCCGGGCCGCGTCGAATGTGTGCCGACGGCAGTGACGAGCTGCTGGCGGAGAGGGTAGCTGCCCAGGTCAGTGGCCGATTCCTGGTGAACACGCCAAGCGCCTTCGCCCGTCCGCGCTTGTAGGCATGGACACCGCGCGTTACGGCTGGAGGTGTGCCACTAGGTAGCACCAGGTGGCACACCTCGCTATCGTAGACAGCATGACAGCGCAGCCGGAGATCACTCAGCGCGATCTACGCACCCGTTCCAAAGAGATCATGGACGCCGTCCAGGGAGGACAGGCATTCATCGTCACTCGCGACGGGCACCGTATCGGCGAGCTGGTGCCGCTCCGCCGCCGTCGCCGTTTCGTTCCCCGTGCCGAGTTCGCGGCCATGTCACGTACCGCCCCTGACATCTCGCTGGACGCCTTCCGTGACGACCAGGGTGTCGTCGTCGAGCAGGAGTTGGACGACCCGTATGCCCGTTGAGCACGAGCAAGGCCTGCTCGACACCAACATCATGATCTTGCGCAAGTGGATCGACGCCGACGAGCTGCCCGCCGAGATGGCCATCAGCGCCATCACCCTCGCGGAACTCTCCGCAGGCCCTCACCAGGTACGCGGCAGCGACGAACAGAGCGACTACGACGAACACGCCGAGCGGGCCCGACGCATGGATGTCCTGCAGCGCGCCGAGAACGAATTCGACCCCATCCCCTTCGACGTGGAGGCGGCCCGCATCTACGGCAGGATCTGCGCGGCCGTCGTCTCCGCAGGCCGCAAGCCCCGACGCCGTGTGGCCGACCTGATGATCGCCGCCATCGCGGCCGCCGAGGAACTGCCCCTCTTCACGACCAACCCCGACGACTTCAAGGGCCTCGACGACTTGATCACCATCGTGACCGTGACGCGGCCCAGGATTCTGCACGACCGTTGACTTGTACCGTTCCTAGAGACTGAGCGGAAGTGAGTCCTGTTGCCAAAACTCATGCTCAGTCGAACGCCCCGGACGGTGTTGGGCGTTCTGGTTGCCCGCGTTCGCTCCGCGTCCGGGCGGCACGGATCGTGTCCGTGGTCCGGGGACGCGGGGGCGGGTTCCCTCACGCCCAGGAACTCCTGGTCCGGCCTGGACGGTCCGATGCCCCGCACGATCACTCCGGTCGTGTGGGGGCGGTGTCGTCCGTCGCCGGATCGGGTGTCCCTGGGCGCGCCTTCCGATCGCCACGGCAGCAGCATCATGGCGAGTGGTTGTACGGGTGGTTGTGGTGAGGGGTTTCTGCCAGTGCTGGGCACCCCACCGGCTGGTGTAGGCGGGGTCGACGGCGATGACCGCGATACCGGTCTGGTCGGCCATCGAGGCCAGCCGGGCACGGAGTTTGCCGGTGGGCATGCCGGAGATCAGCTGGCGGAAGCGTCTCCTGCGGCCGTGCTTCTCCCGGGTCTTCTCCGCGCCGAAGTCCAGGTCTTCCACCGCGATCGCCTTCACGCCGCACGTTCGGGCCCAGTGCAGGAGGCCGGTGAGGGCGTGGCGGACCTGGGCGTCGCGGTGTCCGGCGGTGCCGGTCAGGTCGTAGGAGAAACGGCGCGGGCTGCCGGTGGGGTTGCCGTGGATGTCGAGGTGCCAGGCGGCGAGGTGGTCGGCGTTCATGTCGACGCCGATAACGCCGTGGGCGAGCGCGGCCTCCATCGGCAGGGTCGGGGTGGGCGGGATCTGCCAGGACGCTGTCACGTACCAGCGGTCCCGGCCCGTGTCCAGGTGGATGCGGTAGGCGATCGCCCGGTTCGCCGCAACGCGGTCCGCCCACTCGCCGCCCCGGTGCGCGAACACGACCCGACAGGCCAGGACGTACCGCCCGTGCGGGGCGTTCGCCAAATACCCCAGCGGTGCGGGGAGTTTGATGCTCACCTCGCCGTCGGGGCTGATACGGATGGTCTCGTTGCCGTAGCGTTTGCCGGACTCCCCGTCGGCTTGGCAGAACCAGCGTTCCGCCTCCCACCGCCCACGCCACCCGGACTCCGTCAGCCCGGCCGCCTCCAGGTGGTGCCGGGTACGGGCCAGTTGCTTCCCGCCGCGCACGACATGCACGACACCGGCCTCGCGGTCGGCCCGCGCGACGGCCAGCCGGTCCTGAAGCACGCGCAGCCGCCTCGACTTCGCATGCCACTCCCGCTGGGACCGGTAACCACCAGGCGCCTTCTTGCTCCCCTTCTGCCCGACCGGCAGCGACAGCCGATGCGTGAGGATGCGGACGCCCGCTTCCAGATTCTGAACATGCGCCGACTGACAGCGCCGGGCCAGCGCCCACAGATCATGCGTGGCCTTGGTGATACTGCCAGCCCACCGCGACGACGAGACCGGGGTCAACTCCCGCTTCCGCACCGCCCACGCCGCACCGGAATGCTCCAGACCATCCCGGCAGCGTGCCTTAAGATCCCTCGACGCCAGCGACCCCAGATGCGCTCCCACCAGCCGCAGCACCTTCTCATCGCCCGGCGTCAGCTGCTTGAGGCGGGTCCGGATCGCCACACCGGACGGACCGGACGCGACGAACGGCACCGCGATACTCCTCAGCCCACCCACCCCGCCACCCCCAACCGACCCCGCCCGAAGATCCCGTCGCCAGGGGAAACGACCACCACCCGAGAAGGTCACGCATTCGATGAGAGAACGTCAGTTCCTCACCAAACCGACCCCACGACCGAGGTACGCGACACGACACACGCAGACCAGCAGCACTCACTCCCGCTCACCAGATCGCTCTTGAACGCACTCCAGCGGCAGCAGCTCCAAACCCCCCTCCTGAAGGAGGGGATTCTGGCCATCCCGGTCTTTGCTGTGCCGCTACGCAGCACGTGCTCGGAGCGGGATTCCATGACTTCCTACTTCTTCACGCTGTGCTGGGACAAGTCCCGGTCCTACCGGCGCTCCACAGGCCGATACCGCCAGTCCGGCGGCCTGTTTCGGCTCAGGACGCCTGTGGGTGCAGGAGCCGTGCGAGCAGGTCGTCCAGGGTGACCAGTCCCGTGAGTCTGCCCGTGTCGTCGCGGACGACGGCGAGTGAGGCGCGGCGGCGGCGCAGTTGCTCGATGGCTTCGGCGACGGTGTTCCGCGCGGTCAGTTCGGGCACCGGACGCGCGAGGTGCCTGGCAGTGACGGCCTGTCGCCGGGCCCTGGCGACCAGGGCGTCGCGGGCGTGGACGGAGCCGACGACCGTCTCGCCGTCGCGCACCAGCAGGCGGCTGCGGTCGTGCTCGGTCGCGAGCGCGAGGATCTCCGCCACGTCCGCTTCGGCCGGCACCGAGATGATCCGCGCGGCGGGAACCTGGAGTTCACCGACCGGTGTCTGCGGCTCGGTGAGCGAGTTGGTGATCAGCTCGGAGTCGTCCTTGCTGATCAGGCCCAGCCGTTCGGACTCCTCGACGAGGTGGGTGAGCTGCTCACGGTTGTGGACGGAGGTCAGCTCGTCGCGCGGGGTGACCGCGCACAGTCGTACGAGAGCGTTGCTGATCCGGTTGAGTACCGCGATCAGTGGGCGCACGACCTTGACCACGCCCCGGAACGGCGGGGAGAGCATCATCGCCGAACGCTCGGGGTGCGCGATCGCCCAGGACTTGGGGGCCATCTCGCCGACCACCATGTGCAGGAACACCACGACGATCATCGCCACGGCGAACGCGACTCCGTAGCTGAGCGCGCTGGGCAGGCCCAGGTCGTGCAGCAGCGGGTCGAGTTCGTGGGAGATCGCGGGCTTGGACAGCGAGCCCAGGCCCAGTGTGCAGACGGTGATGCCCAGTTGGGCGCCGGCCAGCATCAGCGACAGCTCGCGCATACCGGCCAGGGCCGCGCCCGCGCCGCGCTGTCCCTCGGCGGCGGCCTTCTCCATGCGGTGCCGTTTGGCGGCGACGAGGGCGAACTCGGCGGCGACGAAGAACCCGCTGCCGATGAGCAGCAGGACGGTGACGAAGAGCGCCATCGGGAAACTCATGCCTGCTCCTCCGTCTGTTCGGCCAGCCGTTCCATGCGCACGCGGTCCGGCACGTGGCGGTCGAGGGTGCGTACGTCGATCAGTGCGCGGCCCCCGCCGGGCAGGTCGACCGTGAGGCTGTCCCCGATGGTCGGGAAGCGGCTCAGCCGGTCGACGATCAGGCCGGCCACGGTGTCGTAGTCCTCGTCCGCGGGCAGGTCGACGCCGGTGGCCTCGGCGACCTCGTCCAGGCGGCGGCCCGCGTCCACCAGCCAGCCGTCGCCGTCCGCGACCGCGATCTCGATGATGAGGTCGGACTCGTCGGCGATGTCACCCACCAGTTCCTCGGCGATGTCCTCGTAAGTGACGATGCCCGCCACACCGCCGTGTTCGTCCAGGACGACCGCGAACTCGTCGCCCTGGGACCGCATCTGCTCCACCGCGTCCGGCAGGGGGAGTGTGTCCGGCAGCAGCAGGGGCCGACGGGCGGCCTGGGCCGCCGTGGTGTCCGTGAAGCCGTCGGCGGGCAGGGCCATCAGCTCCCGGACGCCGAGCACTCCGCTGACGTCGTCCGGATGGTCGCCGAGGACGGGGTAGTTGGAGTGGCCGTGCTTGGCGATCAGCTCGACCGCCTCGGCGAGGCTCGCGTCGTCGCGGACGAAAACGGCCTCCACGCGCGGCACCATCACTTCGTCCAGGGTGCGATCGGAGAACTCCAGGGCGTGGTCGAGGAGTGCGGCGGTGTCCTTGGGCAGTTGGCCCTGCTCGTGGGACTCGCCGATCAGGTGGCCGAGTTCTTCCAGGGTGGCGCCGTGGTGGAGTTCCTCGACCGGCTCGATGCCGACCTTGCGCAGGAGCGTGTTGGCCGCGCCGTCGAAAACGCGCACGAGCGGGCCGACGATCTTCAGGTACGCCAGTGTGGAGGAGGCCAGCGACTTCGCCAGCTGTTCGGGGACGGCGATGGCGAGGTTCTTCGGGGCCAGTTCGCCGATCACCATCTGTACGACCGTGGCCAGGACGAAGGCCAGCACCACGGAGATTCCGCCGACCGCCCCGTCAGGGACACCGACGCCGGTCAGGACGGGCTCGATCAGCGCGGACACCGACGGCTCGGCGATGAAACCGACGACCAGGCCGGTGACGGTGATGCCGAGCTGGGCGCCGGACAGCATGAAGGACAGTCGTTCCAGGACCTTCAGCGCGCGGGCGGCCTTACGGTCACCGGCCTCGGCCGCACGGGCCAGGGCCAGCCGGTCGACGGACACGTACGCGAATTCCTGGGCGACGAAATAGCCGGTGCCCACGGTCAGCAGCAGCACGGCGAGCAGACCGAGCCAGGCTTCCAGGGCGCTCACCGACGCCTCAGCCCGGAGTGGACACCCCACCGCGTGCCGTGCTCAGCAGAGACCTGGCGGGAGGGTGGCCGGGGCTCGTGCCCCGCGGAGTCCGTCGAGCTGGCGGACAAGGATGCTCCTTCACTAGAACGTTCACCTTGGCAACGATTCTGACCACATCCGCGTTCCCCGGCAGGGCGGGACCGGGCACCCGCGGCCGCTCGTTACGCCCCTCTATTTCTACACCCACTGTAAAGGAGCCCCGGGGCATCACCCCCGCGGGAAACGGAGAAACGGTTTTCGGCCGTTTCCGCGTCTCGGGCCTGGAGCGCGCCCGCCCCTCACACCGCCGACCCTATGCTTCTACGTGACTGTAGAAACGTAGAAGGGCCTCGGGCCCTGAACGAACGTACGAACGCACATGAAGGAGAGAACGCCCCGATGGTGTTCAAACGACTGCTCGGCGCACTCGGCGTGGGCGGCCCCACGGTCGACACGGTCCTCGACCCCGCCCCCGCCCGGCCCGGCTCCACTCTCACCGGCCAGGTCCACCTCAAGGGCGGCGACGCCGACTTCGACATCGACCACATCACCCTGGAGCTGGTGGCACGGGTCGAGGCCGAGCACGAGGACGGCGAGAGCGAGGGCGTCGTCGTCTTCGACCGCTTCACCGTCAGCGGCGGCTTCCGGCTCGGCGAGGGCGAGGCGCGCAGCGTGCCCTTCACCGTGGTGCTGCCGTGGGAGACACCCGTCACCGAGCTGTACGGGCAGAGCCTGGGCATCGTCCTCGGGGTGCGCACCGAGCTGGCGGTGGCCGGCGCCAAGGACAAGGGCGACCTGGACCAGCTGAGCGTCGCACCGCTCCCCGCCCAGGAGGCGATCCTCGAAGCCCTCGGCCAACTCGGGTTCGGCTTCAAGTCGGCCGACCTCGAATACGGGCGCCTGCACGGCACCGGTCAGCAGCTCCCCTTCTACCAGGAGCTCGAACTCACCCCGGCCCCGCAGTACGCCCACCAGGTCAACGAGATCGAGCTAACCTTCCTCGCGAGCCCGGGCGGGATGGAGGTGGTCCTGGAGGCCGACAAGCGCGGCGGCTTCTTCTCCGAGGGCCATGACACGGTCAGCCGGTTCACGGTCGGCCATCACGACGTCCGCGACTGGAACACCGAAGTCGACGGCTGGATCCGCCAGTTGGTCGAACACCGGACGTCGTACGGCTCGCAGGGCACCTACGGGGACGCCTACGGCCACGGCGACCATCACGACAGCCGCCGATCCGGCCCCGGCATGGGAACCGTCGTCGCGGCGGGCGCGGCCGGCCTCGCCGTCGGCGTGGTCGGCGGGATGGTCGCGGCCGAAGTCGTGGACGAGATCGGGGACTTCTTCGAGGGCGACGAGGAAGATGAGGAGGGGTAGCAGGAAGAGGCATGACGGCGCGGCGGAACTTATCCGCCCAGCGGTTAGTTTCTACGCAGCATCGACCCCTCCGAGCGCCAGCGGGTGGCCCAGCTGATCGCCGGCAACGAGGTGCTGCAGAACTTCGACGCCATGGATCTGCAGCGGCGCTTCGACGAGAACCTCAACAAGCTGACCGCCGACTTCGCGTTCGGCAAGGTGAGCGTGCTCCAGGAGATCGCCAAGGCCAAGAAGAAGCCTGCCGAGGCCCGTGCCGTCATCCAGATCGGCATCGTCATCGGTGGCGCGGACGGCGACTTCGACAAGACCGAGCAGGCCGTCGTACGCGAGGCGTGCTTCACCCTGGACCTGCCGCCGCACGAGTTCGACCTCTGATTCGTTCTCGGATTCGGCCTCTGATTCGACCTCGGAGCGGCACGCCCGCAGCGACAGGTGCGCCTCCCGGCGACAACGCCCGACCCGCCGCCGTCCGGCGGGTCAGAGGGGCGTGGCCGCGTGGAGGATGAAGATCATGGTCACGGCGGAGTTGGCGGACGACATCGCCGAGACGGCCGTCCCCGCCGCCGCACCCCAGGTCGCCAGACCGACCGTGGTGAACACCGACGGCCAACGGCGCCCCACCGGTGCGGGGCCGAGCAGGGCCGCCACCCTGCGCGGCACCGGCCCCGGCGCGGCGAAGCCGGCGAGCGTGGCCGGACGTGTGCCACGGGAACCGGAGACCAGCGCC
Source organism: Streptomyces sp. B21-083 (assembly GCF_036898825.1). Lineage (GTDB taxonomy): Bacteria > Actinomycetota > Actinomycetes > Streptomycetales > Streptomycetaceae > Streptomyces. The sequence continues at coordinate 3,556,266 of NZ_JARUND010000002.1, forward strand.
GCCTTGCCGATCGCCCGCGCCACGGTACGACGGCTGCCGACCACGTGCGCCGCGTCCTCGTCGGCCCATCGCTCCGCCGTGTACGACACGGCCGTACGCAGGGGCTGCAGGAACGGGTTGGCCCGGGCGGCCAGTTGTACGGCGAGCAGGTGGCGGTGGTGCCGGGCGGCGAGGTGGGCGCGCTCGTGGGCGAACAGGGCTCGGCGCTCGGCCGGTTCCAGGGAGTCGAGCAGCGCGGTGGTCACGACGATCCGGTCGCGACCGCCGCCGGGCAGTGCGTACGCGTAGGGAGCCGTGTCGGGCAGGACCGCGACCTCCGTGGCCGGCAGTCCGGCAAGAGCCCGGTGACCCAGGCGCCGGGTCCGGCGGTGCCGCCACAGCGTCCGGGCGCAGGCCAGGGCCACCACGCACAGGGCGGGGATGGCCGCCTTGCCGACGACCTCGTCATAGGGGACGGCCTCGCGCACCTCGGGGTCCGACCAGCCGTCGGGCAGCGGGTTGCCGGGGAGCTGGGCGGTGCCGACCACCATGAGCAGCGCCAGGCAGACCGTGCTGCACACGGCCATCACGGCGGCCACGCCGGTCAGCAGCCGGGTCGCGGTACGCGGATGGAGATGCTGCTCGGCGAGGCGGGCGACCGGCCACGCCGTCAGCGGCAGCACCAACGGCAGAAAGACGAAGACCCCCATGAAACGTCAGTCTCCCCGGCTGTCGCCGGACCGGCCCAGAAGTTCGCGCAGCAGCCGCTCGTCGTCGGGACCGAGACCGGTGACGAAGCTCGCCAGCACGGCCTGTCTGTCTCCCTCGTTGTCCAGCACCCGGCGCATCTTGTGGGCGGCCAGACCGGCCTGGTCCGCCACGGGCAGCCAGGCGAAGGACCGGCCGGCCCGTTCGCGGGTGACCGCTCCCTTGGTCAGCAGCCGCGTGAGGATCGTGATGACGGTCGTATAGGCGAGGCCACTGCCCAGGCGCTCCCGCACCCAGCCCGCCGTCGCCGGTCCGTCCGCCTCCCGCAGCGCGGACAGCACCAACGCCTCCAGTTCACCCTGTCCCCGTCGCCGGGGAGGCTGCCGCTGATTCGTCACGCCCTGTCTCCCTTCCGCTGCCGCGCACTTCACGGGCGCTCCATCGTAAGGACACCCGGGGCCGCGCACCCGCAATCACACTCCGCACTATTTCTACAGTGATGTAGATTGCGTTCCGGTGCAACCGCACCCCAGGATCTCCACCAGGAGGAAAACCATGGGAGTTTCCCTGTCCAAGGGCGGCAACGTCTCGCTCAGCAAGGAGGCCCGGGCTTGACCGCCGTACTGGTCGGCCTGGGCTGGGACGTCCGGACGACCACCGGCACCGACTTCGACCTCGACGCCTCCGCGCTGCTCCTGGACGCCTCCGGCAAGGTCCTCTCGGACCGGCACTTCGTCTTCTACAACAACCTCGCCAGCCCGGACGGGTCGGTCGAGCACACCGGGGACAACCTCACGGGCGAGGGCGAGGGCGACGACGAGTCGATCAAGGTGAACCTGGCGGGCGTACCCGCCGAGGTCGACCGGATCGTCTTCCCGGTCTCCATCCACGACGCCGACAACCGCGGCCAGAGCTTCGGCCAGGTCCGGGGTGCCTTCATCCGGGTCGTCAACCAGGCCGGCGCCCAGGAGATCGCGCGTTACGACCTGTCCGAGGACGCCTCCTCCGAGACCGCGATGGTCTTCGGCGAGCTGTACCGCAACGGTGCCGAGTGGAAGTTCCGCGCGGTCGGCCAGGGGTACGCCTCCGGACTGGCCGGGATCGCCTCCGACTTCGGCGTCAGTATCTGACCGAGGCCGCCACTCGCCGCCCCCGTCACCCCAACACCCACGTCACCCACCTCACCCTGCGTGAGGCTGCCTGGCGCGGCTCGACGGGCCCCGGCGAGCCGCCGCTTACTGCTGCCGGCGCTCCCGTTCCCCGGCAGGGGCGGAGGCAGGTCCCGCCTCCAGCCTCCCCTTTCCCCCCTCCACATCCGCTCGTCCCGCCGACCGGCCCGCCCGCCGGCCCTCCCCAGGAACAGGAACCCCCGTGTTCGGACTGAGCGAACTGGCCGTCATCCTCATCGTCGTCATAGCCGTCCTCGCCGCGAAGAAACTCCCTGAACTGGCGCGCTCGGCAGGCAAGTCGGCCCGAATCCTCAAGGCCGAGGCACGTGCCGCGAAGGACGACGAGAAGGAAGCGGGGTCGGAGGCGGGCTCGGTTCCCCGCGTCATCCAGGGCGAGACGGTCACTCCGGGCACCGGCAAACCCGCCGCGGAACCCGAGCGACCGGACGAGGGGCGCAGCGCGCAGCCGCGCTACAGCTGACGGCTCCGCTGTTCGGCTGTTCGACTGTTCGGTGAGGGCTTGAAAACCCGTTGGCGGGCCATGGCGGCCGCTGCTACCTTTCCGGTGGCCGTGCGAGAGAACGAGGAGGTGGTACCCGTGAACGCTGTATCTACATGGGTGCTCCCCTCCGGGGTCACGGTCGGGCGATAGGTCGTCGTCCGGGAGCGCCGCTCAAGCGAACTCCCGAAAGGCACGACCATGCGATTCACCTCCGAACAGCGTCTCGACGACGGTGTCCTCGAACGCGAATTCACCCTCGGCGAGATTCCCGGCATCCTGTGGACGCCCGGCTCCGCACCCGCCCCCCTGATCCTGCTCGGCCACCCTCCGCTCGGCCTGCGCAAGATGTACCCCCGGCTGGCGGCCCGCGCCCGGCAGGCCGCGGCGGACGGCTTCGCCACGGCGACCATCGAGCTCCCCGGAAGCGGCGACCGGCCCCGTTGGCCCGCCGTCGAGCAGGCCCGCGCCGACCTGCGCCGGGCGATGGAGGCCGGCGAGCGGGTGAGCGACGAGATCGTCGACGCCCTCGTCCTTCCGCTGGTCGAAAAGGCCGTCCCGGAGTGGCAGATGGCCCTGGACGCGCTCCTCTCTCTGCCCGAGATCGGCGGCCCGGTCGGATACTCGGGCGGAGTGATCTCCGTCGGCATCCGGCTGGCGGTGGTCGAGCCGCGCATCTCGGCGGCCGTTCTGTTCGCCGGGAGTTTCGTGCCTCGCGTCATGTTCGAGGAGGCCCGGAAGGTCACCATTCCGCTGCATGTCCTGCTGCAGTGGGACGACGAGGGCAACGACCGCCAGGCGGCCCTGGACCTGTTCGACGCCTTCGGCTCCGGAGAGAAGTCCCTGCACGCCAATCTCGGCGGGCACACCGGCGTCCCTCAGTTCGCGGCAGACACCGCGGCCCAGTTCCTCACCCGGCACCTGCGCTGACCACCGGCCGGCGCCGCCGTCAGGACAGAGACGACGGTAAGCGGCGTCGGCCATGATGTCGTCACGGTCCCTGTCACCGTCATCGAGGAGAAGCCCCGGCCCTCCTCGATGACGGTGACGGTGACCTACGGCAGCCCCCAAGCCTCCCCCCGCTCGACCAGCGGCACCGAGTCGATCACGAGGTCGGGGCGCTTACCCGCGTACAGCAGGACCTCCCGGCCCTTGGCCAGGTCGATCGTGAGGGTGCCGTCCTCCGAGGTGTGGGTGCGGGCCGGGGTGCCGTCGTCCAGGAGGGCTGTCAGCGGGCCGGACGGCAGGTCGTGGCGCAGGCGCAATGGTTCGCCTGCCAAGCTTCGGATCCGGACGAAGCGGGTGGCGCCCCCCGTACGGGCCGCGCTGACCAGGAAGGCACCCTGGGTGCGGAAGTCGTGGAGGGTGACGTCCGGCCAGGTGGGCGGAACGGCCGGGAAGACCCGTAGGACGCCTCCCCAGCTCTGGCAGAGCATGTCGTGCAGGGACTGGGATGCCGACAACGGGGTCTCGATGACCGGTCCGGCCTCCGTGTAGTGGGTGTTGGCCCGGCACGGGTAGCGCGTGGTGGGGTCGAAGAACTTCTTCAGGTAGGTCAGGGCCGTGTCGCCGCGGCCCATCATCGCGTACAGCGACGCGGCACCCGTGTAACTGTAGCCGCGGTGGGCGCCGGTCAGCGCGTGCCAGCGGACTACCGACTTCTCGATCAGCTCGCGCTGCTCCGGCTGGTCCCAGTTGACCAGGTACAGCGGGTAGACCATCAGCAGGTGGGAGTAGTGGCGATGGGACTGCGCGTACGGGGTGTCGGCGCCGATCATGAAGCCGTTGCCGTCCACCGGGTACGGCGTCAGCCTGGCCAGCGTCTCCTGCCAGCGCGGGGCGAGGGGGTCGTCGACGCCGAGTCGCTCCGCCGCCTCCAGGAGTGTGGTGCAGCCCCAACGGATCAGCGCCAGGTCGTAGTTGGTGTCCTGCGGAGGCACCACCGGGTACTCCGGGGAGAGCGTCGACGGAAGGTGCAGCTTGCCGTCGTCTCCTGGCTGGAGGAAGTGCAGGTAGTAGTTGATCGCGCGGCGGAGCACGGGGAAGACGGTGTCCCGCAGCAGTTTCTCGTCCATGCTGTGGCGGTAGCTCAGCCACACGTTGTGCAGGGCCCAGGTCAGGTCGCCCACTTCGGCGCCGGTGCCGGGCCTGCCCACGCTCCGGTTGGCGAACATGTCGGAGCTACGGCCGACTCCGGCGCTGTCCGAGCGGTAGGCGGCGGCCACGTTCGTCGTGAGCTGTTCCTGGTTCTGGCGGAGGGTGGTTGCCAGCGAGTCGAGTTCCAGGTGGTTGGAGCCGTGGATCAGCCAGAACTCCAGCTGGACGTTGAGGTTCCACCACACCGCCGGCCAGGGCGTGGGCTCCAGCCAGGGGCCGCAGGTGGCCATCGGCGGCCCGCCCGCGACACTCGCCGACGCGACCTTGTAGAGCTGGATCCAGTGGAAGCTCTGCAGCCGCTCGTCGGGGAACGAGACGAAGCTCTTGCGGTAGTACGCGTGCCAGGCGCGGGTGTGCGAGGTGCGCAGGGCCGTGTACGGGGCGATTCCCAGGGTCTGCCGGATCGTCGGAATCTTCTGGATCTTCTTCAGCGACTCCTCCCCCGCCCGGGTGTTCGACGGATGGCTGTGGGCGACGGTGAGCAGCAGGGTGTCGCCCGAGCGTCGGTACGCCGTCGCGGTCTGGCCGCCGCCGGTCAGGGGCTGGAGGACCTGCTCGACGCCGCCGGTCGTCCGGGTGGTCCAGGGCGGGTTCGCGACGTAGTCCGCCGGTGGGGCCTCGCTGATCTTGCGGGGGCTGATCGCCTCCTCCGGGTGGAACGTCCAGTGCACCTTCTCGTCGCCGCCCGCCGTGACGCGGGCGGCCAGGACGCCGTCGTGGATGAGGGCGGCGAGGGTCAGGGTGCCCTTGTCCGTGGTGATCGTGCCGGTCAGTTCGGCGTTCCACAGGCTCAGCCGCCAGTCCACGGCGGTGATGGTGCCGACCGGGTCCAGGGTCAGGTGTCCCACGGGGAGTCGGCAGGTGCCCCAGCCGCTGCCGAACTCCGGGCGGTGGTCCTGGACTTCGCCGTGCTGGACGGTGAAGCGGATCGCGTTCACGCCCGGCTCCTGGTACACCATGCTGCCCAGCCGCCCGTCCCCCAGGAAGGGGCCCTCGTGCCACAGCGTGGGCAGCCTGCGCCACAGCAGGTCCTGCTTGCGCAGGAAGCCGGACCAGGCCGCGTCCGAGTCCATGCGGTTGCGCAGCTTCCAGGGGTGGGGGACGGCTACGGCATCAGCTGCCGGGCCGGGAGGACCGGCGTGATCACCGTGATCGACGGGATCGGCCTGGGCGACCCCGGGCAGGGCGGCAAGCGTCGTACCGCCCAGCGCCGAGCCGAGCACTGCTCTACGAGAGGTCATGCGGGTACCTCCAGAAGGTGGGGTGAGGGGTTGGGGGGGTCGGGCGACGTCGGCGTCAGGCCCAGGCGGCCGGTTCGGCGAGGGCGTAGGTCGAGGCGATCCGGTGGTTGTCGTGCAGGATCGTCAGGGTCCGCGGGCCGATGGGCGTGCCCTCGCGCCAGGCGGTGCAGTAGATCCCGCTGGACCAGCGGATCGTCCGCGAGGTGGACGGCAGTACGGTGATGCCGGTCCGGCTCACCGTCCTCGTACCGTTCAGCCACACCTCGAAGGCACCCCGGCCGTCGCCGTCGAGCTTCAGCCGGGTGACGACGCGGATCCAGGTGTCCCGCAGGCCGCTGATCGATCCGACGGTGCCCTTGATGCCCCCGGAACCGCCGAACCGGATCTCCGATCCGATGACGAACATCAACAGCCAGGGGCCTTCCGGGTCTTCGGGCGACCACTGCTGGAAGGTGACGTTCTGGTCGTGGAAGGTCCAGCCGGACCCTAGGCGGATCGCCTGGCCGTAGTACCGGTCCTCGCCGACGCTCTGCGCGCCGCGCCGGATCACCTCGCAGTGGTAGCCGCCGGTCTCGCCGATGTAGGTCTGGGTCGCCGCGAGCGCGTGCGCGCCTTTGTACGTGGGCGAGTCGACGGTCTCGATGGTGCCGGCCTTCTGCGTGTAGGCGTGGTCCCAGCCTTCGACGCTGCCGCGGTTCTGGAAGTGGACCTCGTCGGCGGCCCCGGCCTGCCCCGGCAGGACCGCGGCGGTGACACCGGCGAGGCCGAGTCCGCCGAGCGCGGTGAGTGCCGTTCGTCTCCGCACAGCACTCACCGCGTCCAGTAGGTGAGGTTGCGGAAGCGGGCCTCGGCCCGGCCGGTGCCGTGGTGGTAGACGCCGTTCTTGAAGTGCCGGGTGGCGGGGCCCCGGTCCTCGGTGGTCAGCACCAACTCGTCGTCGAAGTAGACCTTTACGCTGCCGGCCGAGGCGTCGTGTTCGAGTTTGACGTTGAACCAGGTGTCGTACGCGCCGGTCTTCAGGACCGTGCGGTCGAACGCCCGTACAGTGCCGCCGTTGGCGTTGTACGCGTTGAGCATGAAGTCCGTGGCCGGGGTGCCGTCGGGGTGGATCACGCGGAGGATCTGCACGAAGGTCGCGCCGTTCGTGCCGGCCGGGAGGTACACATCGGCGTCCCACATGTGCCGGCCGGACGTGTACTCCTGCTTCCAGCGCATCTCGGTGCGCGGGTCGGTGGAACTGCCCTGCGACAAGGGCTGGTCGGTGTCGTACACCCACATGCGGTGGACGCCGCCGCTGTTGCTGTACCGGTCGCTCAGGTCCAGGTTCCACGGCTTCTGCAGGGCGTACGTGAACGCCGTCCTCGTCCAGCCGTCCGTGGGGGACACGACGGAGGCCGCCGAAGATGGGGTAGAGGCGGAGGCCGTCGACCGGGTCGACCAGACGGCGCCCGAGGCCAGTAAGCCTCCGGCTGCCAGAACCATGCGCCTAGATGGAGTCATGGGCATGCCAAATGACCTTTCCGGGACTTTCCGGGAATGGCGATTCATCGGATCTATCTTCGGGAGGAGCGTAGGACTAGACCAGATAGGCGTCAATAATCAGGCCCGATTCAGGTTCAGCCGAAGATAGATCCGATGTACACCGGCACCCCCGCCCCGGCTACTCCTGTCGCGAGCCGGAGTTGAACACCGGGTGCCAGCTCTCCGGCGGAGCCAGATAGCTGACCGGCAGGCCTCCCGTGTCGATGACGATCTGGTCCACGGCGATCGCCGGGTCGACCATGAAGAGCCGCAGTTCGTGCTCGCCGGGTTCGGTGACGGTCACGGTGGCCGTCAGTCTCTCGACGCCGTCCTCCACGTTGCGGGCCCAGGCGTCGCCCCGGTTGCCGGTGGCGACGGCCTGTCCGGACAGGACCGTCACCGGCTGGTCGTCGAGCGACACCGCCACCCGCCGCTGCCCCCGCTCGTCGAGCGACGGCAACCGGAAGACGGTGACCGGAAAGGTCCCCGTGCTGCTGAAGCGCACCCGGTAACGCAACTCCGGTGCCCGGGCGGCGAAGTCGGCGGTGATCGGCGCCGCCGTCGACGGCACCGCCTCCACCGCGCCGCTACGACGCCCCAGCCCGCGTACGGTCCGCCAGTGGGCCCCGCCGCGCGCCACCCGGCGGTCGGTGTGCGCGGCGTCGATCGAGACGTACCCGTGCGCCTCGACGAACCCGGGCCGCCGACGGAGCGCCCGTTCACCGTCGTTGCGCACCCTCAGCGGTACGTCGACACGCTGCCCGGCGTCGGCACCGCTCACGGTGACCGTCGCCTCGTACGATCCCTCGGGCACCCGGTCCCAGTCGATCTCCACCCACACCCTTGTCTGGTCGGTCAGGGAGCCGCCCGGCTCGCTCAGCCGGACCCAGGGATGACTGGCCTCGGCGGTCCAACTCACCGCCAGGAAGCCCGTGTTGAAGACGTCCAGGAAGCGGCGGTCCCGAGTGCCGGAGAAGAAGGACAGTGGGCGTGCCGTGCCCGTCTCGTTGCCCTCCGACGCCACCCCCAGGCCCGATGTCTCCTGGCGCGCGACCCTGGTGACGGCGGGGCGGCCCGGCGCCTTCGGGATCTGCGAGGGGTACGGGTTGACGATCCCGTCCCATTTTCCGCCCGCCACCTCGGTGTTGTATCGCTTGGTGAGCGCGGCCTCCGTGGCGTGAGCCGCCTCGGCGAGGTCCGCGAAGAGGTTCGCCCCGGCGCCGCGCCCCTGACGCCGGGCGAGCGCGTTGCGGTCCGCCCAGTAGTACTTCAGGTTCATCAAGTAGGCGCCGTGCACCGGGTATTCGACCAGCTCGAAGTAGGCGTCCCGATACGCCTCGGGCAGCTTGGCGCCCAAGGTCCTTGCCCGTGCGAGGAGTTGCTCGTAGGCGGCCATCCGGCGGCCCGCCTCGTCGCCGTGGTGGATCACGGAGATCAGGCCCGCTGCGATGAACTCCGGGCGCAGTTCCGCCGCGAGACGGTAGTACTCGGTGCGGATCGCGGCGATCTCACGGCCGTGACGCCGCCCGAACTGGCGGCCCGCCCACTCGACCAGGAACTCCTCGACGTCGTCCGCGCCCCATCTGTTCACGTCCCAGGCGACGTCCATGGCGAAGGACAGCCCGGTCTCGATCGACTTGACGTCTCCCACGTTGAAGATCCACATACGGTCGGCGCCGTGCTCGTACACCCGGCGCAACTCCTGCCAGACCTTGGCCAGTTGGGTGGTGTCCAGCCACAGGTAGCTCTTCGGGCGGCCCCAGTAGGAGAGGTGATAGTAGATGCCGTTGCCGCCCGCGCGCCGTCGCTCCGCCTCGTTCGGCAGCTGGCGCATGTTGCCGTGGTTGTCGTCCGGCCAGATGAGCGTGACGTCGTCGGGCACCTGGACGCCCGCGTTGTAGAGGTCCAGCACCTCCTTGTACGGGATGAAGATCTGCGGCTCGGCCGCCTGGCCGACCTCCTCGGTCAGGATGCGGCGCTGGTCGGCGATGATGTCGTTCATCACCACGACCTTCTCGGGGATCGTCGTCGCGTACTTCGTCTCCAGCGCGGTGTCGTGCAGGCCGCGCATACCGAGCGTCCAGCTGCTCTCGTAGGCGGCGTTCTGGCGCGCCCGGGCCCGCCAGTAGTCGGAGATGACAGCGGGGTTCACCGTGTAGTCGTACACCGGCAGGCTGCCGTCGGCGTTCAGGTGTTCCGCCGCCCACGGGTCCCACTCGTGGACGCCGTTGCGGAGCAGCGCCTCGGGGTGGCTGGAGCCGACGACTATGCCGTAGTGCTCGGCGAGTTCGGGGTTCTCGCGGTGCTTGTTGAAGAAGTCGGAGTACGGATGCATGGCCGGCCAGAGGTAGTTGGCCTTGAGACGGAGGAGCAGTTCGAAGACGTGCTTGTAGGTCTCGGGGCCGATGTTCTTGTCCGGCTCCTGGGTTCGGTGCGACCAAGTGGTCAGGTTCTGCTCGTCGTTGATGAAGATGCCCCGGAAGCGAACCGAGGGTTCGTGGCGGGTGAAGGGTCCGGTCGGGACGGTCACCTCGTCGCGGTGCTCCACCGGCACGTCGGCCCACCAGTACCAGGGCGAGACCCCGATGCGTTCCGAGGTGTCGTAGATCCCGTAGATCGTGCCGCGCCGGTCGCTGCCCGCGATCACCAGGGCGCGGTCCACCCCCGGCAGTGGACGGTCGATCACCTGGGCAACCGAGGCTTCCCAACTCCCCTTCACCTGGGTCACTTTCAGACGGCCCTGGGCGATGAGCCCGTCGATGACCGGGCTCGCGCCGATCGTGCCGACGAGGACGAGGTGGGTGGCCTTCTCGGGGAGTACCGGGAGGGTGTGGATCAGCCGAGGCCGGATGCCGGAGACCCGCTCGACGTCCGCCTGGAGGTCCCCGGCCGCGCGGATCACGGCGGGGTCGTCGGCCGCGTCCACGAAGACGTCGGTGGCCGACCCGCCCCGCACCAGCGGGAACTCGGGGCCGCCGGCCCGGGCCGGCAGGTCCGGGAGAGCTGCGTGGGCGGTCGTGGAGAGCGGCCCAAGGAGCATGGGGGTCACTCCGGTGGCGGCCATGCCCCGCAGAAAGGACTTGCGGGTCCATGGCTGCGACGGGGGCGGCGGCGTCGATCGGTCCTGGGGTTCGCGGTGGGGCACGAGACGCTCCCTTTCCGCCCAGGCCCCGCGTCGGCTCGTCGCGCAGCCGGTCAACGAGCTGGGCGTATGAGTGTGTGCGGCGACATGGTCAGGCCAGAAAGCGCTTGCTAAGTGCCTTGCACCTTAGGGCAGGGGCAACCCGGTCGTCCATATCGCGGCACATCCGCCTCTGGTGAGGCCTCCTGCCTCAGCCCATGTACTCCGTCCCCGCGTCGAGCAGCCAGTCCGTCAGGTAGCCGGCGAAGGACGAGCGGACCAGCACCCAGAAGCCGGCCCTGGCCTCGTCCCGGGCGACCAGCACCACCTGGGTGCGGCCCAGGGTCGTCTGGGCGCAGCGGCCGGGGCCGAAGGCGCGTGAGTGGAGGTCGAGGGGACAGCCGTGGGCCAGCAGATCGCGGGCTCGGGGGCCCGTGACGAGGAGCGTGGTGCGCTGGGCGGAGACGTCGATGACGGAGACCGGCTCGTCCCCGGCCGCTTCCCTGATACGGCTCTCCAGGTCCCGTTCGCCGCCGGGCGGGCCCACGAGCAGCCACTCGTCCGGGCCCAGCCACAGGGCGACCAACTCCCCCGCGTGGACGACGGTGTTGGGGGCGAGGGGCAGCGGGAGATCCAGCGCGAGCCTGATGGCGTCCGCCGCCGCGCCCTTGGCGTCGAGACGCACGTTGAGCTGGGTCAGGAAGGGGAGTTCCGCCAGCCGGATCGCACCCCCGGAGGTGCGGGTCGCGGCGGCCAGTCGGCAGGCGGCGTCCGCCAGCGGAGACACCGGCGACAGGCCGGACAAGGGGGACGGGGAGGACAAGGAGGGCCGGGCGGCGCTCAGGGTGGTGGTGTCAGCCATCTCGGCGGGCTCCCTCGGGGTCGTAGAGGACGGGGCTCGCGACGGTCACCGGGACCAGCCGGTCACCCACGGGTGCGTACAGGCGTTCGCCGACGCGTTCCCGGCCGCCCTTGATCAGGGCGAGCGCGAAGGTCCGGCCGAGGGCCGCGCTGCGGTAGCTGGAGGTGACATGGCCGAGCATCGGGACGGGCGGCGCGGGCAGCTCGCTGTCGGCGACCAGCTGGGTGCCCTCGGGGAGGAACGCGCCGGGGTCGTCCGGAAGCAGGCCGACCAACTGCTTGCGGTCGGGGCGGACGGCGTCGGCACGGGCGTACGACCGCTTGCCGATGAAGTCGGGCTTCTTCTTCGACACCACCCAGCTCATGCCGAGGTCCTGCGGAGTGACGGTGCCGTCGGTGTCCTGGCCGATGATCGGGTAGCCCTTCTCGGCACGCAGGACGTGCATGGTCTCCGTGCCGTAGGGGGTGATGCCGTACGGGGCGCCGGCCTCGTACAGCGCCTCCCAGAGGGTGCGGGCCTCCCACGGCGACACGTTGATCTCGTAGGCCAGTTCGCCGGAGAAGCTGATCCGGCAGACCCGTGCGTCGATGCCCGCGACGGGCGTCTCGCGCCACGCCATGAACGGGAAGTCGGCGTTGTCCACGGCCAGTTGGGGCGCCAGGGAGCCGAGGACCGCGCGGGAGCGGGGGCCCACCAGGGCGACGGTGGCCCACTGTTCGGTGACGGAGGTGCAGTGGACGCGCAGGTCCGGCCACTCGGTCTGCGACCACTCCTCCATCCAGTCCAGTACGGCGGCGGCGTTGCCCGTCGTCGTGGTGACCAGGAAGCGGTCGGGGGCGAGGCGGATGACGGTTCCGTCGTCGAAGACCATGCCGTCCGGGCGGCACATCACGCCGTAGCGGATCATGCCGACCTTCAGGGTGCTCATCATGTTGGTGTAGAGCAGGTCGAGGAAGGCTCCCGCGTCCGGGCCCTGGACGTCGATCTTGCCGAGGGTGGAGGCGTCCATGAAGGCCACGCTGTCGCGGGCGGCGGCGCACTCGCGCAGGACTGCCGCCTCCATGTCCTCGCCGGCCTGCGGGTAGTACCAGGGGCGCTTCCACTGGCCGACGTTCTCGAAGAGCGCGCCGTGCTCGATGTGCCAGGCGTGCAGTGCGGTCGTCCGGATCGGGTCGTGCAGCGCGCCCCGGTCGCGGCCCGCGAGGGTGGCGAAGGAGACGGGCGTGTACGGCGGCCGGAACGTGGTCGTGCCGAGCGCCGAGATGTCCACGCCGAGCAGCGCGGCGACGATACCGCTGGCCAGGAGGCCGGACGTCTTGCCCTGGTCGTTGGCGGTGCCCGCCGTCGTGTAGCGCTTGGTGTGCTCCACCGACCGCATACCGGCGCCGGTGGCGCGGGCCAGGTCGTCCACGCTGACGTCACGCTGGAGGTCGACGAAGGAGTGCGTGTCGGAGGCGTCGGGGATGGCGTACACGTGCATGGGCGGGGTGGTCGGCGGTTCGGCGGCCGGGGTCGGGAGGTGGGGTGCCTCGGGGGTGTAGCCCTCCGCCGCGAGTGCGCGGGAGGCCGCGTCCACGCCCTGGGCGAGGACCGAGGGCAGGTCAAGCGCTCCGGCCGCGCTGCCCGCGACCTCGACGGCCTGACGGCAGTTGTCGGGGACGAAGGTGCCGAGCGCGTTGTCGTAGCGGAGCTTGCCGCCCGCCTGGCTGAACAGGTGGGCCACCGGGTTCCAGCCGCCGGAGACGAGGAGGAGGTCGGCGGCGAACTCCCGTCGGCCTGTGCTTCCGCCGGACTCTGTGGGCTCGCCTTCGTACGGGGCGATGCTTACGGCGGTCAGGCGCGGGTCGCCTGGCGTGCCGCCTTGCACGTCACCTTGCGAGTCGCCTTGCACATCGCCTTGCGTGCCTACGACCGCGTGTCCGGCGAGCACCTCGATGCCGGCCGCCCTCGCGCGTTCGGCCCACTCCCCCGGGTAGGGGCGGGTGTCGACGATCGCCGGCACGTCCACGCCCGCTGCCGTGAGGTCCAGTGCCGCCGCGTACGCGCTGTCGTTCGTCGTGAACACGACCGCTCTGCGGCCGGGCAGGACGCCGTGCCGGTTGACGTACGTACGCGCCGAGGCGGCCAGCATCACACCGGGGCGGTCGTTGTCCGCGAAGGCCAGGGAGCGTTCGTGGGCGCCGGTCGCGAGGACGACCCGGCGGGCGCGGATGCGCCAGACGCGTTCGCGGGAGACGTTCTCGGGGGCGGCTGCGCCGAGGTGGTTGGTGCGGCGCTCGACGGCGAGGAGGTGGTTGTCGTCGTAGTAGCCGAAGACCGTGGTGCGGGACAGGACTCGCACGTCCGGGGCTGCTTCCAGGCGGCCCGTGGTCTCCGCCACCCAGTCGAGGTGTTCGCCCGTGCCCAGGAGGCTGCCGCCCGGCTCCGGACGGTCGTCGGCGAGGATGACGCGGGCGCCGGTGCGGGCGGCTGCGGCGGCTGCGGCGAGGCCTGCGGGGCCCGCGCCGACGATCAGCAGGTCGCAGTGGGCGTGTACGGCGTCGTAGCGGGCGGGGTCGGGGGTGGTGGCCAGGCGGCCCTGGCCGGGGAGGCTGGTTGCCGCCAGGCCGTCGTACAGCTCGACGGTGGTGGCGGGGAGCATCGGCTCGGGGAACGGAGCCTCGATCTGGATGACGGCGTTGGGCTCTTCGGGGCCGGCGGAGAAGATGCCTCGGGGGCGGCCGAGTTTGATGCTGGTGCCTGTGTGGATGATGCCGTTGGCGAGGAGGGCGGAGGCGAGGGTGTCGCCTTCGTAGCCCTGGTGTTCGGTGCCGTCGAAGGTGAAGGTGAGGGGGTGATCGCGGTTGATCCGGCCTCGGGTGGGGTGTCTGAACGGCTGGGATTCCTCCCCCACCCCGCCCCTTCCCGAAAGTTCTGGGGGCTCCGCCCCCAGGCCCCCGGTCGGCCCTGAAGGGGCCTCGTCCTCAAACGCCGGACGGGCTGAGGGTGTGGGCCTCTGCTCAACACTCCCCGGAGAAGCTGACAATGCGGGCCCGTGCTCGACAGTTGCCGGAGAGGCTGCAGAAGCCTTCCGGGGCTGGGGAGTTGCCGCCGTGACGCCCGCATCCTCGGTGGCCGGGGGACGCTCCTCCCCCGCCCTGTACACCGCCAGGATCTCGTTCGTCCCCGTGTTCCGGACCGCGTTGAACCAGCGGCGGCAGCCCGCGCCGTGGTTCCAGCGTTCGGCGAAGGGGCCCTTCGGGTTGTCGCGGAAGAACAGGTACCGGGCCCACTCCTCGTCGGTGAGGGCCGACGGGTCCTCGGGGTACGGCACATGTGCCTGGCCGCCGTAGTGGAACTCGGCCTCGTCGCGGGGCCCGCACCACGGGCAGGGGATGAGCAGCATGTCGTTCGGCTCCCTTGGGGATCCCTAGTGGGCCACCGCGGCCGCGCCGTGCTCGTCGACGAGCGCGCCGGTGGTGAAACGGTCGAGCGAGAAGGGGGCGTTGAGGGGGTGGGGGCTGTCGTGGGCGATCGTGTGGGCGTAGACCCAGCCGACGCCCGGGGTGGCCTTGAAGCCCCCGGTCCCCCAGCCGCAGTTGAGGTAGAGGTTGTCCACCGGGGAGAGGCCCACGATCGGTGACGCGTCGGGGCTCACGTCCACGATGCCTCCCCAGGTGCGGAGAACGTGCGCCCGCGCGAAGACCGGGAACAGTTCCAGGGCCGCCGCCATCTGTTCCTCGATGATGTGGAACGCCCCGCGTTGCGTGTACGAGTTGTACGAGTCGATGCCCGCGCCCATCACCAACTCGCCCTTGTGCGCCTGGCTGACGTAGACGTGCACGGCGTTGGACATCACCACGGTCGGGTGCACGGGTTCGAGGAGTTCGGAGACCAGCGCCTGCAACGGGTGGCTCTGGAGCGGGAGTTCGATGCCCGCCATCGCCGCCAGGACCGAGGTGTGGCCCGCCGAGCACAGGGCCACCTTGCCCGCCGCGATCGGACCCAGGGTCGTCTGGACCCCGACCACCCTGCCGCCGACCACGTCCAGGCCGGTGACCTCGCAGTTCTGGATGATGTCGATGCCGGCCGCGTCCGCCGAGCGGGCCAGGCCCCACGCCACGTGGTCGTGCTTGGCGATGCCCGCGCGCGGCTGGTAGGTGCCGCCCATCACCGGATAACGCACGTCCGGTGAGGTGTTGACGATCGGGCAGACCTCCTTGACCTGGTCCGCGTCGAGCCACTCCGCGTCCACGCCGTTCAGGCGGTTCGCCTCCACCCTGCGCACACTGTCGCGAACGTCCTGGAGGCTGTGAGCCAGGTTCAGCACTCCGCGCTGGGAGAAGAGGATGGGGTAGTCCAGCTCCTCCTCCAGGCTCTCCCACAGCTTCAGCGCGTGCTCGTAGATGCCGGCGCTCTCGTCCCACAGGTAGTTGGAGCGGATGATCGTGGTGTTGCGGGCCATGTTGCCGCCCGCCAGCCACCCCTTCTCCAGCACGGCGACGTTGGTGATGCCGTGGTTCTTCGCCAGGTAGTGCGCGGTGGCGAGGCCGTGTCCGCCGCCGCCCACGACGATCACGTCGTACGAACGCTTCGGCTCGGGCGTACGCCACAGCCAGTCGGGATGCTCCGGCAGTTCGGCGCCTGGGGTACGGGGGCTGCCGGGAGTACGGGGGCTCATCGCGCGTCTCCGCCTTCTGGGTCATCTGCGGCAAGTTGACTGGGGGCGGGCGAAGCCCCCCAAAGGGGCGCGGGGAACTGCGCGACCAGCCACGACGGCGCCGCGGCGAACCGACAACCCGACACCGCCCCTCCAGCGGAGCGCCTACCCACGGAGGCGGGACATCGTCGGGTCGAACAGGGGCTCCTCGGCGACCACGGCCGCCACCCGCTGGTCGAAGTAGCCGATGTGCAACGTCGTTCCAGGGACGGCCAGTTCGGCCGGGAGCCAGGCGTACGCGATGCCCTTGCCGATCGTGTAGCCGTAGGCGGCGCTGGTGACGTAGCCGACGGCACGGTCCCCCTCGTAGACCGGCTCCTTGCCCATCACCACCGACCTCGGGTCCTCGATGGTCAGGCAGGTGAGCTTCCGGCGTACGTCTGCCTTACGGCGTTCCAGTGCCGCCTTGCCGACGAAGTCGCCCTTGTCGAGCTTCACGGCGAAGCCGACGCCGGCCTCGTACGGGTCGTGCTCGTACGTCATGTCGGTGCCGAAGGAGCGGTAACCCTTCTCCAGGCGGAGGCTGTTGAAGGCGCCCCGGCCTGCCGCGATGCCACCGAGCGGCTGCGCCGCCTGCCAGAGGGTGTCCCAGAGTTTCTGGCCCTGGTCGGCCGTCGTGTAGAGCTCCCAGCCGAGTTCGCCGACGTACGACAGGCGCATCGCCGTCACCGGGACGCTGCCGATGTAGGCGTGCTTGGCGCGGAAGTACTTCAGGCCGTCGTTGGAGAAGTCCTCGTCCGTCAGGGGCTGGAGGACCTTGCGGGCCAGCGGCCCCCACAGGCCGATACAGCATGTGCCGGGGGTGATGTCACGGACCTGGACCGTGCCGTCGGCCGGGAGGTGGCGGGTGAACCAGTCGAGGTCCAGGTTGCCGTTGGCGCCGACCTGGAAGAGGTCGAGGCCGAGGCGGGCCACGGTGACGTCGCTGCGGATGCCGCCGTCGTGATCCAGGAGCAGGGTGTACGTCACCGAGCCGACCGACTTGGCGACCTTGCTGGTCGTGAGGCCCTCCAGGAAGTCGGCGGCACCGGGGCCGGTCACCTCCAGGCGCTTGAGGGCCGTCATGTCGTACATCGCGACCGTCTCGCGGGTCGCCTGGGCCTCGGCGCCGACGATCGGCGACCAGTACCGGGCCGCCCAGTCGCCCGGGGTCGGCACCGAACGCCCTTCCACCAGGGGGGCGTTGGCCTCGTACCACTGCGGGCGCTCCCAGCCGTTCGCCTCCAGGAAGAAGGCGCCCAGTTCCCGCTGACGGGTGTGGAAGGGACTGGTGCGGATCGGGCGCGGGTCCCCCGACGGCTGCAGCGGATGCAGGATGTCGTAGACCTCGACGAAGTTCTGGCAGTCGCGGGCCAGGACGTACTCCGGGGCGAGCTGGTGCGGCTCGAAGCGGTTGAGGTCGCACTCGTGCAGGTCGAAGGACGAGCAGAAACCGTCGACCAGCCACTCGGCCATCGCCCGGCCCACGCCCGCCGAGTGGGTGACCCACACGGCCTCGGCGACCCAGAAGCCCTTGACGTCCTGGGACTCGCCGAGGAGGGGGAAGTTGTCGGTGGTGAAGGAGAACAGGCCGTTGATGCCCTCCTCGACCTTCGCGTCCTTCGTGGACGGGAGGAGGGACCGCGTCTCCGTCCAGGCGTCCGCGAAGTCGTCCTCGGTGAACTTCAGGACCGACGGCATGGAACCTGCCGCGTCCGCCTCGCCGAACGAGAGGATGTCGTCGGCCGAGATGGGCATCGGGCGGTGGCCGTAGTAGCCGATGCCGATGGCGTCGTAGCGGTCGCGGTAGTAGAGGTCGGCGTCCTGGTGGCGCAGGATCGGGCGGACCGCCTCCTCCGTCTGGCCGGCGAGGGCCGGGACCGGGCCGGTCCAGGCCAGTTGGTGGGCCAGGGGCGTGAGGGGGAGGTTCAGGCCGGCCATGCGGGCGATCTTCGGGCCCCAGATGCCGGCACAGCACACGACGATGTCGGCCGGGATCTCGCCCTGGTCCGTGACGACTCCGGTGACACGGCCGTCCGTCTGCTGGACGTCCAGTACCTCGTGGCGGGGCAGGAAGGTCACGCCCCGTTCGGTGGCCCGGCGGATCTGCGCCTCGACGGCGAGGACCGCCTTGGCGAGGCCGTCGGTGGGGACCAGGAGGCCGCCCAGGACCCGGTCGGGGTTCAGCAGCGGGTGCTGTTCCGCGCACTCTTCGGCGGTCAGGAGGCGGGACTCGATGCCCCAGGCCGTGATCCAGCCGTGGCGGCGGTGCAGTTCCGTGAGGCGCTCGGGGGTGGTGGCCACTTCGAGGCCGCCGACCTGGAGGAAGCAGGGCTTGCCGTCGACGTCCAGGGAGCAGAACTTCTCGACGGTGTAGCGGGCCAGCTCGGTCATCGTCTTGGACGAGTTCGTCTGGAAGACCAGGCCGGGTGCGTGCGACGACGATCCCCCGGTGGCGGGCAGCGGGCCCTGGTCGACCACGGTCACTTCGGTCCAGCCTCGCGCGGAGATCTCGTCCGCGAGTGCCGCGCCGACGACGCCCGCTCCGATGATGACCACTCGGGGTCCCGCCATCGCCGCACCTCCGGTTGAAAACCAGTCCAGGCCCTCAGTGTCAGTTGCTGTCTACGCAACATGACTCAGGTTGCGCAACTCAATGTGCCTGCCGGGCAGGTGGGTGTCAAGAGGTTCCGAGGGTGATGGACGGGGTCGGTATGTCAGCCCGTCTGGGGTCCCCCCTCTGGGGGAGTTTGAGGACAAGGCCCGTTCAGGGCCGTAGCGGGGGTTCGGGGGCGCAGCCCCCGATGGGGGTCCCCCTCTGGGGGAGGGACGGGCAGGGGCGGCGGGGGCGAGACACGGCAATGCCCGGCAGGCGGTGCGCAGGTACGCGCACCGCCCACCGGGCATTCATGCTCAGCACATTTCAGGACGCCTCAGGCCTCACTTGATCCAGGCGTCGACCTTCGCCCTGTTGGCGTCAACCCACTTCTTCGCCGCCGCCTCCGGGGTCATCTTGTCCTCGGCTATGTACTTGGCCACGGTGTTCTGGTCGTCGTTCGTCCAGGTGAAGTTCTTGACCAGGTCATAGGCGGGGCTGCCCGACTTGGCGAACTTGGCACTGACGATCTTGTCGAGCTTGTACACGGGGTAGTCGCAGGCGATCTTCTCCGCGTCGGCGTCGCAACCCGCCTTGTAGTCAGGCAGCTTGACCTTGACGAGGGGCACCTCGGCCATGAACCACTGGGGCTCGTAGAAGTAGCCGATCACCCATTCCTTGTCCTTCTCGGCCTTGCGGAAGGCCTGGATGAGCGCGGTCTCGCTGCCCGCGTACACCACCTTGAAGTCCAGCTTCAGGTTCTTGACCAGCGCCTCGTCGTTGGTGACGAACGACGGGTCGCCGTCGAGGAGTTGGCCCTTGCCGCCCGACTCGGAGGTCTTGAACTTCGCCGCGTACTTGTCGAGGTTGTTCCAGTCGAGGATGTCCGGGTGGGCCTTGGCGAGCCACGGCGGCACGTACCAGCCGATCAGGCCTTCGTTGCCGGTCGGGCCGACCTCGACAGCCGTCTTCTGGTCGGTGATGTACTTCTTCTTCAGGTCGTCGTGACCCCAGTTCTCGATGACGGCGTCGACCTCGCCCGTCCCGAAGCCCTGCCAGGCGATCTCCTCCTTCAGGTCCTTCTTGGTGACCTTGCAGCCGAGGTTCTTCTCCGCGACGTACGCGACGACCGCCGCGTTCGCCTCGTAGCCGACCCACGGGTTGACCGCGAGGTTGAAGGTGCCGCACTTCCCGGAGGACCCCGCGGACCCGGCGGAGGTGTCGGAGCCCGAGGAGGTGTCACCGACCTTCGCGCCGCCGCAGGCGGTGAGGGTGAGGGCGAGGACGGCCATGCCGGCCGCGCCGACTCTCCACTGTGTTGCTTGCCTTGCCATGGTGGTTAGCTCCTTACGCGCCTGCACGCCGCGCCGCTGCCTGAGTGATCCGGTCGAACATGACTCCGAGAAGGACGATGGCCAGCCCCGCCGCCAGCCCCTTCCCGTACAGCTGCCCCTGCGAGAAGCCGGCCACGACGTCGTAGCCGAGGGCGCCCGCGCCTACCAGGCCGCCCACAACAACCATCGACAGCACGTAGATCAGACCCTGGTTGGTGGCCAGGGTCAGAGCGCTGCGTGCCATCGGCAGCTGGACCTTGGTGATGATCTGCCAGGTGTTGCACCCGGCGGAGGTGGCCGCCTCCACGGTGGTCGCGGGCACGTTCCGTATCCCGTCCGCGATGATCTTCATGGCGACGGGGGCCGCGTAGACGATGGCCGCGACGATCGCCGTGAAGCGGGTCGCGCCGAACAGGGCGAGGAACGGTACGAGGTAGACGAACGGCGGCATGACCTGCGCCGCGTCGAGGGTGGGCCGGATCAGCCGGTCGGCGAGCTGGCTGCGGCCCATCCACACACCGACGACGACGGCCAGCAGTATCGTCATGACCGTGGCGACGAGCGTGGACGCCAGGGTCGTCATGCTGTCCGACCAGACACCGGTGGCGACCAGCAGCCCCACGCACACGGCCGTGGTGACCCCGGACCGCCAGCCGCCCAGCACCACCGCGAGCCCGACCAGGACCGCGCCGACGAGCCACCAGGGCGAGTCGGTCAGCAGGGTCTGGAACGGGTTGAGCAGGCCGTTGGTGAGGGCGTCGCGGAACGCGTTCGTCAGGCCCGACAGGTTGTCCTGCACCCAGGTGCTCGCGGTGTCGGCGCCACTCGCGACGGAACTGCCGACGCTGCCCTCGCCGGGGAACTCCGCCGCCCATACGTAGGTGTGCGACAGATAGACGAGGACGGCGGTGACGGCCGCTCCCGCGACCACCAACTGCCGCCTGTACGCGAGGAGTCGGCCGCCCGAGCGCCGGGCGGCCTCCTCGCGTCCGCTCGCGGCGGTCGTGATGCGGTCGAGGACGATGGCCATGACGACGATGGCGAGGCCCGCGTTGAAGGCCGTACCGACGTCGAGCGACTGGAGGGCCTGGAAGACGGTCTTGCCGAGGCCGGGCGCGTCGATCAGGGCGGCGATGGTGACCATGGCGAGGGCGGCCATGATGGTCTGGTTGACGCCCATCACGACGGTCCGCTTCGACATCGGCAGCAGGACCTTCAGCAGCGACTGCCAGCGGGTCGCGCCCAGCGAGTCCGCCGCCTCAACGGTGGTCTCCGGCACGGACCGGATGGCGTGCGCGGTGATCCGGATCGCCGGCGGGGCCGCGTAGACGACGGTGGCGATGACGGCGGAGGCGCCGCCGATGAGGAAGAAAAGGGTCAGCGGGGCGAGGTAGACCATGGTGGGCATCGTCTGCATGAAGTCCAGGAACGGCGTCATGATCTTGTTGACGCGGCCGGACAGCCCCGCCCACACGCCCAGCGGGATCGCGAACAGCAGCGCCACGAACACCGCCGACAGCGTCAGCGCCAGGGTGTCCATGCTCTCCTGCCACAGCCCCTGCAGCCCGAAGAAGACGAACCCGGCGACGGTCAGCAGCGCCACCCGCCAGTTGCCCACCGCCCAGGAGACGAACCCGGCGATGCCGACGACCCCGAGCCAGCCGATCTGCGGCAGGGGACGGGAGTCGGACGGCTGGGAGATCAGGTGCTGGACGAGGGTCACCAGGTTGTCGATGACCAGGCGGATCTCGTTGAAGAAGTAGAGGAAGAGCGGGTTGGAGTTGCGGTCGGCGCCGATCGAGTCGTTGACGTCGTTCAGCCACCGGTGCAGCCCGGTGAGGTCCGCCGCCGCGAGCGTCAGGGTGTTCGTGCCGCGCAGTACGGCGAACAGCACCAGCCAGACGACGAGGATCGCCCCGACCACCATGCGCCGGCTGACCCGTCGTACGGCCGCGACGGGCCGCGCGGTCTCGGGTGCCGCGTCCTGCGGTTGCGGCGGCTCCGGTACCGGGGGTTTCTCCATGGCGACGGTCATCGCACGTCGCCTTCCTGCGCCTGTCCCTGTCCTTGCCCGGCGACGACCGCGAGGATCTCCTCGTCGCCGACGATGCCGAGCAGCTTGCCGTTCTCGACGACCTTGACCGGCTTCTCGGCGGCGAGGACGGCCCGGGTGGCCTCCCGCACGACGACGTCCGGACCCAGCTCGGGACCGTCGAGGGCGTCGCCGTCCACCGCCGGGCGCATGATCCAGCGCAGGGTGAGGACGTCGGCGCGCGGCACGTCCTTCACGAACTCGCGTACGTAGTCGTCGGCGGGAGCGCCCACCAACTCGTCGCCCGTCCCGCACTGCACCATCTTGCCGTCGCGCATGATGAGGATGCGGTCGCCGAGTTTGAGCGCCTCGGAGAGGTCGTGGGTGATGAACACCATCGTCTTGCCGACCTCGTGATGCAGCCGGATGACCTCGTTCTGCATGTCACGCCGGATCAGCGGGTCGAGCGCCGAGAACGGCTCGTCGAAGAGCAGGACTTCCGGGTCGCCCGCCAACGCCCTTGCCAGGCCCACGCGTTGCTGCATACCGCCGGAGAGCTGGTCGGGGTAGGAGTTCTCGTACCCGGAGAGCCCGACGAGTTCGACGACCTCCAGGGCCCGCTTCATACGCTCGGCCCTGCCCATCCCCCGTATCTCAAGCCCGAAGGCGACGTTGTCGACGACACGCCGATGGGGCAGCAGCCCGAAGTGCTGGAACACCATGGAGAACTTCTCGCGGCGCAACTGGCGCAGCCGCTTCTCGTCGGCGTCGCGGATGTTCTCGCCCTCGAAGACGATCTCGCCGGCGGTGGGCTCGATCAGCCGGGTGAGACATCGGACCAGGGTCGACTTGCCGGAGCCCGACAGCCCCATGACCACGAACACCTCGCCGGGCGACACGTCGAAGTCGATGTCGCGTACGGCGGCCGTGCATCCCGTACGGTCCATCAGCTCGCGTCGGGTGAGCCCACACAGCTCCTCCGACTCCGGCACCCGGTCGGCCTTCGGCCCGAACACCTTCCACAGGCCGCGCACGGAGATGACCGGCGTGCCGTCCGAGTCCTGGGACGTGCCGCGCCGCTGCGGCACCTCGGTCTGTACTGGGGTCACGATCGACCTCTTTTCGGCGTTCAGCCGCGGAACCAGTGCTGCGGCCGGGGTTGGATGTTCTGCCAGATGTGCTTGGGCTCTCGGTACTCGTCCAGGCCGCTCGGTCCCAGCTCCCGGCCCACACCCGAGTGTCCGAAACCGCCCCATTCCGCCTGCGGTACGTAGGGGTGGTAGTCGTTGATCCACACGGTGCCGTGGCGCAGCGCCCGGGCGACCCGCTGGGCCTTTCCGGCGTCCTGCGTCCAGACGGCGCCCGCGAGTCCGTACTCGGTGTCGTTGGCGATGCGTACGGCGTCGTCCTCGTCCCTGAAGCGCTCGACGGTCAGTACGGGCCCGAAGGACTCCTCGTGCACCACGCGCATGTCCTGCGTGCACTCGTCGAGGACGGTGGGCGGGTAGTAGTGGCCGCCGGCGAGCGCGGGATCGTCCGGCCGCTCACCGCCGCAGCGCAGCACGGCACCTTCGGCGAGCCCGGCGGCGACATACGCCTCGACTTTCTCCAGGTGCTGGGCGGAGATCAGGGCGCCGGTCTCGGCCTCGGCGTCGAAGGGCCCGCCGAGCCGGATCCGCCGGGCTCGCCGCACCACCTCGTCCACGAACCGATCGTGGAGGGAATCCTCGACGATGAGCCGCGCACCGGCGGAACAGACCTGCCCGGAGTGCAGGAAGACGGCGGTGAGGGCGAAGTCGACGGCCGCCTCGAAGTCGGCGTCGGCGAACACGACGTTGGGGTTCTTGCCGCCGAGTTCCAGCGCCACCTTCTTCACGCCGGCGGCGGCGGTGGCCATGACGCGCTTGCCGGTCTCCAGGCCGCCGGTGAAGGAGACCATGTCGACGGCAGGGTCCTCGGAGAGCGGAGCGCCCACCTCGGGCCCGGCACCGAGGACGAGGTTGCCGACTCCGGCGGGGAGTCCGGCCTCCGCCAGCGCCTTCATCAGCAGGATGGAGGTGGAGGGGGTGAGTTCGCTGGGCTTGAGGACGAAGGTGTTGCCGGCGAGGAGGGCCGGAGCGACCTTCCAACTGGCTTGCAGGAGAGGGTAGTTCCAAGGGGTGATCAGCCCACACACCCCGACGGGCTCGTAGACGACGCGACTGATGGCGTCGTCCCGCCCGGTGTCGATGACGCGGCCGGCATCCGTACCCCCGATCCCGCCGTAATGACGGAAGCAGGAGACGACGTCGGCGATGTCGTACTCGCTCTCCACCAGCCGCTTGCCGGTGTCCAGCGACTCGGCGCGGGCGAACTCCTTGGCGTCGCGCTCCATGATGCCGGCGGTGCGCAGCAGCAGTTGGCCGCGCTCCCGCTCGGGGGTACGCGGCCAGGGTCCTGTGTCGAAGGCGCGGCGGGCGGCGGCGATCGCGGCCTCGGCGTCGGGACGTGTCGCCTCCGAGACGGTGGCGGCGAGCCTGCCGTCAGCGGGACATCGGATTTCGCGGCGGCCACCGGCCACCGGCTCCCGCCATTCACCGTCCACATACAGGTCTGCCACGCGCCAAGCCTTTCAACAGAAATTCGTTGCGCATCGTGCACCCAATTGCTTGTGGTGGAACACCCTCGCGAATGTGCGGACATACGTCAAGTGGTTGGCGGATGACGATTTCGACAGGGCCTCACCAGGAGTCCGCCAGGACTCATGCATGTGCCCATCAGGGACTCGTCAGGGACTGATCAGCGGCCGGCCACGGGGCTCCACCCTTGACCGGAGCGGCCACCGAGCCGACCATGTTGCGTATCGCTCACCATGTTGTGCAATACGCACCAACGGAGGCCGACGTGTCCCCTAAGTTTCCTCGACCGGTAGCTGGCAGTGAGTACGTCCTCACCCTCTCGTGCCCCGACAGCTCGGGGCTGGTCCACGCCGTGAGCGGCTTTCTCGTCCGGAACTCGGGAAACATCCTGGAGAGCCAGCAGTTCGATGATCGACTCCAGGGCCGTTTCTTCATGAGGGTCCACTTCGACGTTTCCGATCCGAACGCGGACCTGGAAATCCTGCGTTACCGATTCGGTCCCGTCGCCGAGGCCTACGGCATCTCCTGGACCCTGCGGGACGCGTCGACCCCGACCCGGACCCTGATCATGGTGTCGAAGTTCGGCCACTGCCTGAACGACCTCCTGTTCCGCCGCCATACCGGTGGCCTGAACATCGAGATCCCGGCGATCGTCTCCAACCACCGCGACTTCGAGAGCCTGGCGGAGAGCTACGGCATCCCCTTCCACCACATCCCGGTGACCCGGGACACCAAGCCGGAGGCGGAGGCAAGGCTGCTGGAGCTGGTCCGGGACCTGGACATCGATCTGGTGGTACTGGCCCGCTACATGCAGGTCCTCACCGACGACCTGTGCAAGGAGCTGGAGGGACGGGCGATCAACATCCACCACTCCTTCCTCCCCAGCTTCAAGGGCGCCCGCCCGTACGAGCAGGCCTACGACCGCGGGGTCAAGCTCGTCGGCGCGACGGCCCACTACGTCACATCCGACCTGGACGAGGGCCAGATCATCGAGCAGGACGTAGTACGGGTGGACCACTCACTCGACCCCGGCGAACTCGTGACAGTGGGCCGGGACGTGGAGGCCCAGGTCCTGGCCCACGCGGTGAAGTGGCACAGCGAGAGCAGGGTGATGGTGGAGGGCAGCCGGACGGTGGTTTTCCGCTGAGCGGGTTGTATACGGGTGTCACCCACCCACCCACCCGTCTCGGCATGCTCCCCAGGCGCCCTCGGACATCCCTGCGCCGGGGTCCAACACTGAACGCCGATCCACTCAGCCCTCTCTCCCACCCGCCCACCCCAACCGCTTCTCCAGCACAGGCCCGGGGCATATCGGGCCGCCCGGCACTCGAGAGACACCGCCGCGTTGGGGAGGTTGCGGATGCGTTCCAGCGCGGTCCCCAGCCGCTGGGGTCCGCCCAGGTGGACTCCCGGGTGGGTCGGTCCACTCGGCGGACGCCAGGGCCCATGGGCCAAGGTGTCTCGCAGGATCGGGCCGGTCGGGATTGCGGCCGCCTCCCACGCGTCGTGGCCGGCCTGCGCAACCTCGCCACCGGCATCCACCGCCAGGACGGCCACACCAGCATCGCCGCAGCCCTACGCCACACCGCCCGCGACTGTCGCAGGGCGACCCGCCCAGGGTTCTTTCAGCGTAGGTACTCGCTACTCGGTTACCGGACCGCCCTCTTCACATCAAGCTCCACTGCGGCCCGCATCGCGCCCTGCTCTTTCGCGTGCTCGGTGACCGCGGCCTGTACGTCTCGGGCGAGGTCGCGCCATGCCTGCCACGCGGTCTCGTAGGCGGGCGGGTCGCCCTGGTCGCGTAGGGCTTGCACAGTCGCGTGCGCCTGGTCGGCGGCGCGTTGCTTCTCCAGGAGTTCTTCGAAGGTGTGTGTCACGTAAGGACCTTAAGACGTGCACCAGTGAGTCCCTCGCCGCGACCTGCGCAGCAAGGGACTCGCTCGACTCCTTCGCGGCCGGGCCGTCGTCGCTCAGAACTCAATGCCGCCGCGTATGCCGATCCTTGGGCTCCTGCCCGGAACGGCAACAGATCCACTACCGGGCAAGAAACCCTCTGACGTCTGCCTAGACGCTCTCCAGTCCCTTCACCAGCGCGACGCCGTCCGGGACGCCCCAGCCGGTGACGGCGTCGTACCCGGCCTTGACCGGGTAGCCCACCGCCGGGGGGTTGGATCTGTTGTCGTGGCCGGCCGCGATGTCGCGACAGACCGCCTGGCCGAGCGGCTGGCTGTTGGCGCCATCGCTCTTGTAGAGCAGCGGGGTGAGGAAACGCCGCCGTTTACCGGCCGGCAGTGCGGCGTCGACGCGGGCGATCAGTGCGGCCCACAGCGGGGTGCCGGCGCTGGTGCCACCGGCGGGCTTGAGCCGTCCCTCAAACGTCAGGTCGTAGCCGGGACGGCCGGCGAGCGCGGCCACGTCCGGTACGACCCGCCCTTTGATGGCGCCCTGGTTCAGGGAGTCCACGTGGATGTTCTGTTGCCACTGCGGGCGCTGGACGACGGCACTGACGCCACCCCCGCTCGCGCCGCCGTCGCCGCTGCGGCGCCCCGGCGCTTCCCACCAGGACACTTCCCGGCCGGCGGAGTCAATGCTGGTGCCGCCGACGCAGAGGACGAACTCGCTTGTGGACGGGAAGCTGACATGGGCGGCGCCGTCCTGGATCTGAGCCCCGGCTCCGTCGTCACCCGAGGCGACACAGACCGTGATCCCCAGCCTCGCCGCACCCTCAAGGCGCTTGTAGACCTCATCACGGGCGGCAGGCGCCAAGCCGGGATCCGTCTCCGGAAGCCCGTAGCTGATCGAGAGAGCCACCGGCCGGTCCGCGATGGCCTGGTCGATCAGATCGATCCAACCCTTCTGGGTCCATGGGACGAAGTAGACCTGGATCCGGGCCGCCGGACACAGACCGGCGACGATCTCCACGTCCATCATCACTTCGAGCGTGTCGTCTTCGGCGTCCGGCGACAGTTGCCGAGCTGCCCCAAGGGACCGGGGCGGGTCGAAGTCGAGGGGTACGACATCGACTTGCGGTGTGGGGAGGTCGTGGCCGTCGCAGAAGGCCCGCAGATCGTCGTCGAAGTAACCACAGGGGAAGAACTCGGCGATCCCGATCCTCTCGCCGTCCCCCTGGCCTTCGGGGAAGTTGTAGTGGTGCTCGAGGTCTGCAGGCGAGAACGACCCTCGGAAGCCCGTGCCGTTGCCCGTGCTCGTGGCCTGTGCGGCGGCCCGCCGCGCCACCCGCCGCTCGTCCAGCCCGAAAACTCCGGTCACGATCCCCGCCAGCTCGGCCGGGATCTTCAACTCGCCCTCGCGGCCACGGAGTTCGCCCTGCTCGGCACCGTGATAGATGCCAAGGTCCGTCTGGAAGGCGGCGTTCATGGCGCTCACCGGACCGCTGGCCTTGACACTGCCCGGCTGGAGCCGGACTTCGTCGACCGTGAGGCCGTAGCGTTCCAGTACGGCCTTGGTCTTCTCGGCGTCCTCGCGCCGCTCGTCGGGGATCTGGTCGTCGGTGACCACCTTTCCGCACAGGGTGACGGTCACACTCACCGGAGCCTCGGCGTCCGCGTCCGCCACCCGGGTGGCATCGGTTATGGCAGGCCTCTCGCTTCCCTCCAGCACCACATGTTGCTCAGTCATCGTCGTCGCCTCCTTGGGCCGACTCGCACTCAGCAGCCCCTGCCGTCGCATGGACGATCGAGCCGGATCAGCTCAGCGGAGAACGCCGCCTCCGGCGGAACGAACAGGGGCGAAGCATCTGCATCCGGGTACGACATCTTCGGGTGCCTCTGAGCCCGCCGAAGGCCCGAGCCGCGTGGCCAGGTGGCTCGCCTGGCTGCCCCTGCTCGCCTTCACCGGTACCGCCCGGCTGTGGGAACTCGCACCGTAGCCACGACATCCCCGGCACGCGCTGGTTCGGTTCATCGGCGGACCCAGCACCCTGCTGCTCCAGTGCCTTTTCGAAGGCTTTTCGAAGGCTCTAGCAAAAATGCCGCCCTGAACAAGCTAACACTGTGGACGCGGCAGAGCATCCGGGAATTGCAGTTTCCTGGTCAACTGTGAATTCGGTTAACCATTCACCTTGATAATGACTGGCGCAATAGAATGATTGAAATCCCAATAGCGTGCACGCCATCTGCGATTGCGCCAGCACAGAGGGTAAGAGGGAAGACACGGAAGCAGGCACGGACTCACCAAGTGTTCATGGGACTTCGACACTCACATGATCACCGAGACCGTGCCTGCACCGCGTCCACCCGGCCCCCAATCCGGACAGCGGACCCGACTGGGGGCCGGCACGGCAATCCCGACCGACCCTGGACCTGCCAGACACCCTGGCCCGTGAACCGTCCGCGTGGACAAGCAACGCGGTGCGGTTCCGCTCGCTCTGCCCGTAGGCGAGTTCCACACGCGTTCGTCACGTCCACCACGGGACGGCGGTGGGTGGCGGTCTCCCGCTGCTGGGGATGCCAGCCGGTTCGAGGACGCCCCGGGAAACGAATCGCCACCGGCAAAGCAAGCTGACGTACAGTCGACGCTGACTATTCACCCTCGGAGAGGTGCCTGAATGCACGACGCAGCCGACTTGATAGCGGAGACCTACACCCTCGGCGCCGGGCCGTGGACGACGACACCCGTGACCCGCGGCGCATTGGGTCAGATCTGGAAGTTATCCGGAGAAGGCTCCTCCTGGGCAATAAAGGAACTCCTCTTCGGTTGCGACGAAGAACAGGTCCGCCGGGAGGTAGCGTTGCGGCAGGCCGCGGAAAACCTGGGAATCGCATCACCGCGGATTGTCCCCAATCGCCACGGCTCCTACGTCACCCACCTCCCGCCCGCTGCCGGCGGTTCCTACGTCAAGCTGTACGACTGGATCGACGGCACCACGGCGGACGCGTCCGACCCGGACATCCTGGACTGGTTCGGCCGGACCATGGCGCTCCTTCACCAGGCGGGAGAGGGCGCGAGTGAGGCACCGAACCCTTGGTACGAGCAGTGCCCCCGGGAAGCCGACTGGCAGGACCTGCACAAGAAGGTTCACCAGGCGGGCCTCCCGTGGTCGGACGCGCTGGGCCAGTTCATCACCACTTCCGCGCCAGAGCTGGCGCAGTGGGTGACTCCCTCCGACCCCGACGGTCTGGTGACGTCGCATCGCGACTTGCAGCCCCAGAACGTTCTGGTCGGCTCGAACGGCCCGGTTCTCCTCGACTGGGACAACGCGGGGTCCCTTTCGGCAGAACGAGAACTCGCAAGCGCCGTGTACGTATGGGCCGGCCGCAACCAGACCGACCTCGACGCCGCCCGGCGACTGGCCCGGTCCTATCGGAGCGCCGGAGGACATGCCGCCATCAGAGGCCCGCAGTCGTTCTCCATGCTTTTCGCAACGGACGTGAACTTCATCTACGTACAGGCCGAGTGCGCAATCGACCCGAGTGTGACCGCCGCCCAGCGAGAGTTCGCCAGCAGCAAGGTCGTTGCTTCGCTGCGCGGCCTGCCCGATCTGGCGACCATCTTCCAGTTGGCCGCGGCTGTGGAGGCGGAGTGATGATCCGCCGGCCGAGGAAAACCGTTGGGCTGCCCGACTCGCCTCAGGCAGGATCGACTCGTGCACACCTACCTGGAGACCGAGCGCCTGGCCCTGCGCCGCTTCACCGCCGACGAAGCGGACCTGCTGATCGAGCTGGACAGTGACCCGGCGGTGATGCGCTTCCTGACCGGTGGCAATCCGACCGCGCCGGAGCTCGTCCGCGATCGCCACCTGCCGAACATCCTCGCCGGCTACGAGAAGTGGGACGGCGACCTCGGACTGTTCGCCGCGCAGGAGAAGGACGGCGGCGCGTTCATCGGTTGGTTCGTCCTTCGCCCCGAGCCGGAGGGCCCGCTGGACGAAGTCGAACTCGGCTACCGGCTGCGGCAGGCGGCTTGGGGCAAGGGCTACGCCACCGAGGGCTCGCGCGCCTTGCTGGGCAAGGCGTTCACAGAGCTCGGTGTGCGCATGGTCTGGGCCGAGACCATGTGCGTGAACCACCGTTCACGCAACATCATGGAGAAGCTCGCGATGACACTCGCGGACAACATCCCCACTCCCTCCGACATGGAGATGGTCGAGGGCTCCGAGCACGGAGGCGTGCGGTACGAGATCACCAAGGAACAGTGGGAGCAGCAATAGCCCCGATGTGTACGGCCGTTCTGTATCCACGCTCACCGGGACCGGCAGGTGGGCGGCAGCAGCGGCGCTGACATCGCGGCCCCACCTGGCAGCAGCCTCGCTCTGCGACCAAGACACCCGGACCGCTCTCGTCACACATCCTGTTTCTGGGGTCAATCCCAAACGATTCCAAGCGTCAGTCTGGCCTGCCAGGTCTCTCCTGCCGGGGGCCCTATCGGGCGCCCATAGCCGCGCGCCATTTCCCACGGGCCAGATGACACACCCCGTCAGGCGTGATGCGGACTTGTGCGCCGAGCAGCGGCAACGACCCTTCCGCGTTGAGGCGGTTGCGGATGCGTTCCAGCGCGGTCCACAGCCGCTGGGGTCCGCCCTGGTGGACTTCCGGCGGGTCGGTCCACTCGGCGGATGCCCGGGCCCATGAACCGTCCGCGTGGACGAGGAACGCGGTGCGGGTCCGGTCGCTCTGCTCGTAGGCGAGTTCCACACCTGGCGTCGTGACTTCCAGCATGGATCGCAGTTCCCACGCGTTCGCCACGTCCACCACGGGATAGCGGCCGGTGGTCGTCTCCTCCCCGTCCGCCTTGCGCGCAGTGGCGAACAACTCGGTGAGAGCGGGCGGGTAGTCGTCCCCCGAGCGCGTGAGCATGAACCCGGCGGTGTCGCGCTCCACCCGCCCCACCACATCGCCGTTGGTGTGCTTCCAGCCGGTGATGATGAGAGAAGTCCGCCCCAGCGTTGTCGCGATCCGTCCGCCCGTGGCGAGAGCCGCGAGTACGGGACGCAGACCCGGCCCGGCGGGCAGCCCGACCGTGGAAACGATCCGTTCGTACATGCCCGGCACGCGCTCCGTCGCGTCGGCGGTGACGAACTTGGGATGTAGCCCCATGTTGGCGAGCCGGGAAGCCGCCGCGTTGGTCAAATACGCGTCCACGTCCAGGCTCATCACGTACCGGTCGCCGATCCGGCAGGACGCGTACGCGGTGAGCCCGCCGGCTCCGGTACCCAGGTCCAGAAGGGACAGCCCCGCCCCGAGTCGTCCATGCCGGAGCATCCGGACGACAAGGCTCGGCAACGTTGCGGACGAGGTCGGCAACCCTTTCGGACGGTCGCCGGGCCTCGCGTGGTCGGCATGCAGCCCACCGACCCTGGTCACCAACGACCGGTCCGCGTAAGCCGCTTCGGCCCACGCGTCCAGGTCGGCTCCCCCCTCACGGAGAACCCACTCACCCGAGTCGTCGACGTCCCACCAGCGCGGGATCAACTCATGCCGGGGCACGGCCGCCACCACCGGGCGCCACCGGGAATCCGGGTCTGCCACCTGGTCGGCGAGCCTTGCCGCTCTCTTCTCCCAATCCATGCCGCCGAGCCTTTCAGTCATCAGTACGCGGGGTCACACGCTTCGGTGCTCGCGGGGTCGCAGTCACCCGAATCGTTCGGGGTGCACGCGATGCGCGGGGTGGGGACGCTCGCCGAGAGTTCCGCCCACCGCGGGCCCCCGAGCAGGTCGGCGAGCCGGGTTTGCCTCACGTTGCCCACCGGGAAGTCGCGTGACAGCACGCATCCGGCGAGATCTCCGTTCGGGAGAACCGCCGCACGGCCTCGCGTACACCGCCCGCACATCTCTTCCAGCGTCGACGACCGACCCGGCAGGCCGGCCCGCCCCACCGCCCGTACCCGGTCCGTGTTGACGAGCGTCACCCCCATGGATTCCAACTCGACCCGAGCTTCGGCGACGCGTTGCCCCGGCAGGACATCCACGATTCCGGCCCGCACAGTCACGCCACGGTTGACGGCTTCCCGAATGTTGCACCGAGTACGGACGTAACTGCCAGACTTCCCCGTGATCCGGTCGTGTTCCCCAGGGTCGTCGCTGTAATAGCTCGTCCCGAGAGTGATCCCGTCCTGCGTGAACAGGCCCCACCACGCCGGGTTGACGTTGAACAGGTTGGAGTACACCTCCACGTGCAGCCCGAGCGATAGCCCGAGTTCGGCGAACTCCCGCCACTGCGGGTGAACCGTCGGCTCACCCCCGATGAGCTGAACGGTCCGGATGCCGAGGGCAGCAGCGTCGATGATCACCGTTCGCCAGTCCTCGGGGGTCATGTCGCCGTGTGATGCCTGTGGGCTGGACTCGGACAAACAGTGCACACACGAGAGTTGGCACTTGCCGGTGATCTCCAGTTCGAGCGACCGGACATCGGCAAGCGGCTCGCGGGTGGGCGGTTCAATAAGCGTCGACATTCTGGCTTCCTCCCATGTCGTTGTGCTGAGAGCCAGCCCGGTGCCGAGCGCGCAACACGCGGCAGTCGGTCATCTTGCTCGCTGTGCGTGCCGGTGCACCCCATGCGCACGCCCAGCGTGATGTCCGTGGACATTCCGCAGGGCCGGGACCTGAACATCACCCGCGTGCACCGCCGGTGGGGCATGGTCAACATTCCCAAGGTGGGCAGGGTCCGCTTCCGGTGGACCAAAGACCTGCCCGTGGGCAAGCACACCGACACGGACAACCGGATCACCGGGGCCCGGTTGATCAAGGACGCGCTCGGCTGGCACATCGCCTTCCGTGTCCAGACCTTGGAGGTCGTGCCCGAGTCCCACCCGGGGCTGGACATCGGTATCGACGTGGGCGTCACCGTGCCCATCGCCTGCTCGGACGGCGAAACCTACGAGCACGGCGCATGGCTGACGAACAAGGAAACAGCGAAGCTCCTGCACCTGGAGCAGCGCGCCGCACAGCGTAAGCAGCACCGCATGCCCGGCGAGCGCACCAGCCGCCGGCTGCACCGCACCTACGACCAGATCGCAGGACTCCGCGCCAAAGCCAAGCGCCGGGCCCTGGACTGGCAGCACCACACGACCACCACCATCGCCCGCACCTACGGCACGGTCGTGGTCGAAGCACTCACCATCACGAACATGGTCAAGTCCGCCAAAGGAACGGCTGAGGAGCCGGGGAGGAACGTCGCCCAGAAGACCGGGCTGAACCGCTCCATCAGCCAGGAGGCCTGGGGCCGCACCGTCACCATGCTGGCGTACAAGACCGCCCAGCTCGGCGGCACCCTGGTCAAGGTCCCCGCTCCCGGCACCTCCCGGCGCTGCTCGGCGTGCGGCTTCACCACGCCGGGCAGCCGGGAGTCCCAGGCCGTGTTCGTGTGCAAGAACCCGGACTGCGGCTGGTCGGGCAACGCCGACCACAACGCGGCCCGCAACGTCCTGCACCTGTACCGGACGGGCCTCGCGCTCGTCCCGGCTGCCGGGAGGGCAGTCGTCAGGCGCGCCAAGCGCGTCAAGCCCGCTGCCGCAAGGTAAGCAGGAACCTCCCGGCCTCAGCCGGGAGAGCACTTCACTTGCTTGCGGCGAAGCGCATCAGGGCGAGTTCGTCGCCCTGCTTGATCTTCCCCGTCACGTTGATCACCTCAAGCTTCCAGGCGGAGCCGGACCGCACGGCCTTGGCGACGGCGCAGCCGTTGTCCGTGGTGAGCATGCTGGGCCAGATGTCGGCGACCTGCTGGGTGCTGCCGCCACTCGCGTCGTACACCTTGAAACTGACGTTGCGCGCCTTCTGGAAGGAACTGCCCTTCTTGTAGGCGGCGGCGACGAACACGATCGAGGTGATGTGGGGCGGGATCTTCGCGAACTCGACCATGACGGTCTCGTCGTCGCCGTCCCCGTGCCCCGTCTGGTTGTCCCCGCTGTGGAGCAGGGAGCCGTTGCCGATGGGGTCGAGCGAGTCGAGACCCGCCAGGCGCACCGGGTCGCCGTCGTGCAGGGCGATGGCGATCAGGTCGAGGTCGGTGCCGGTCTTGCGGCGGAGTTTGCCCATCACTCCGCCGCTCGCGCCGGAGGTGGGGTCCCAGGAGGCCCCGATGGACAGATGGGTCACCCCGTCCAGGTCCGCCGGGCCGTCTTCCTTCGTGAGCGTAATCATGGACCCATACTGCCTCGGCTCTCACCGAGGTCCCAGAACAGGCCCCCCATGACGGCCGGAGACACGTTGACGCGGTTCCCGACAGATGTTCGCCGAGGGCTTGCCGGTGGTGCGGTGGAGTGAGGCCGTGCCCAGCGGCCCCTGACTGCCCCAGGGGCCCACGTGGGAGTCAGGGCCGAGTCGGGTCACCGTCACCGCGTGGCGGAGTTGGCGTCCCCGAGGCGCCCCTCACCCACCCAACCGCTCCAGCACAGCCCGCCGCCAACGCTCCGTCTCCTCCACCTGGTTGAACGTGAACAGGTGCAGCCCCGCCACCCCCGCCCCGGGTGCGCTCAGCGCCCCCTCCGCCCGCGAAAGCAGCCTCTCCGGCGAGTACCCCCCGGGTGCCGCGAACCGCAGGAACCACAGGGGGTGCCGGGTCAGGAAGCGTGTCGACTCGCCCACGCCGATCTTCGTCGCCATGGACAGCAGCTTCGCCCGCTGCACCGGCCCCGCGACGCCCACGTACACCGGCAGGGCGACCTCCCGGCGCCGTACACGCCCGACCCACTCCCCCAGCACCCGCGCGTCGAAGCACAGGTTGCTGACGATGTACGTGGCGTGCTCGCGCTTGTCCCACATGGCCTGGATGGTGAGGTCGTCGTCGATGAGCGGATGGCTCTCGGGGTATCCGGTGACGCCGACGTCCGTGAACGGGCTGCCCAGCTCACCGAGCCTCCGTAGCACCGGCAAGGCACCCTCGTAGGACCCGGCCGGAGGATCCGCGTCGCCCGCCGGGACGAAGACGTCCTCCACCCCCAGCTCCCGCAACCGGTCGACGACGTCCTTGAGATGGGCGTCGTCCCGCAGCAGCCGGGCGGGGACGTGAGGGACGACGCGACAGCCGTGCGACGCCAGTCGACCGGCCAGGTCGAGGGTCGGTTCCAGGCCCTTGACCGGCGATGCCGTCACCGTGACGACGGCATCGCGCGGCAGGTGGGCGAGGACCTTCTCCTCGGTCGTCTTCGCGGGCAGGACCTCGTAACGGACGCGTTCCAGCAGCGCCCTGAGCCCGCGAAGCCCTGAGGTACCCAACGCCCGCTACCCGGTCTGCTGGGCGTCGGCGTCGCGGTGGCGGTAGTACGCGGCACGGGAAGCCGGCAGTGGCCGCTTGCCGAGGATCAGGTCGGCGGCCTTCTCGGCGATCATCATCACCGGCGCGTAGATGTTGCCGTTGGTGACGTAGGGCATGACGGAGGCGTCCACGACGCGCAGCCCCTCCACCCCGTGCACCCGCATGCTCTCCGGGTCGACGACGGCCATCCCGTCCTCCGCGGGCCCCATCTTGCAGGTGCAGGACGGATGCAGGGCCGTCTCGCCCTCCTTGGCGACCCAGTCGAGGATCTCCTCGTCCGACTCCACCTTCGCCCCGGGCGACACCTCACCGTCGTTGTAGGGGGCGAGGGCGGGCTGGCTGAGGAGCTTGCGCGCGACACGGATCGCCTCGACCCACTCCCGCCGGTCCTGCTCGGTGGAGAGGTAGTTGAAGCGCAGCGCCGGATGTTCGCGCGGATCTTTGCTCTTGATCTTCACGGAGCCGATGGCGTCGGAGTACATGGGGCCCACGTGCACCTGGTAGCCGTGGCCGCCGGCCGGGGACGAGCCGTCGTAGCGGACGGCGATGGGCAGGAAGTGGAACATCAGGTTGGGGTAGGCGACGTCCTCGTTGCTGCGGGCGAAGCCGCCGGCCTCGAAGTGGTTGGTGGCGGCGGGACCCTTGCGGAACAGCCACTGCAGGCCGATGAAGGGGGCGCGCCACTTCGCCATGTACGGCTGCATGGACACGGGTTGCTTGCAGGCGTACTGGACGTACACCTCCAGGTGGTCCTGCATGTTCTCGCCGACGCCGGGGAGGTCGTGGACGACGTCGACACCGAGGGCGCGCAGTTCCTCGGCGTTGCCTACGCCCGACAGCTGGAGCAGTTGCGGGGAGTTGATGGCGCCGCCGCAGAGGACGACCTCCTTGGCGCGGACCTGCTGGGGCGCCCCCTTGCCCCGCTGGTACTCGACGCCTACGGCCCGCTTGCCTTCGAAGAGGATGCGGGTGACCAGCGCGCGCGTCTTCACCGTGAGGTTGGGCCGCTTGCGGACGGGCTTGAGGTACGCCTTGGAGGCCGAGAGCCGGCGGCCCCGGTGGACGTTGCGGTCGAACTTGGCGAAGCCCTCCTGCCGGTACCCGTTGACGTCGTCGGTGGGCGCGTACCCCGCTTCCTCGGTGGCCTTGAGGAAGGCGCCGAAGAGCGGGTTGGTGGCTGGGCCGCGTTCGAGGACGAGGGGGCCGTCGTGGCCGCGGAACTCGTCGTCCGGGTCGGCGGCGAGACAGTTCTCCATGCGCCGGAAGTACGGCAGACAGTGCGCGTAGTCCCATTTCCCCATGCCCGGGTCGGCCGCCCAGCGCTCGTAGTCCAGGGGGTTTCCGCGCTGGAAGATCATGCCGTTGATGCTGCTGGAGCCGCCGAGCACCTTGCCGCGGGCGTGGTAGACGCGCCGGCCGCCCATGTGGGGTTCGGGCTCGGACTCGTACTTCCAGTCGTAGAAGCGGCTGCCGATGGGATAGGTCAGGGCCGCGGGCATGTGGATGAAGACGTCCCACGGGTAGTCGGGCCGGCCGGCCTCCAGCACGAGCACCTGGTTCGCCGGGTCCGCGGAGAGCCTGTTTGCCAGTGCGCTGCCGGCCGAACCGCCGCCGACGATGACGAAGTCGTATTGCAGGGGAGCCATGATCTCTCGTCTCGCTCGCGCCGTAGATACGCCAGGCATGCTAATCCAGTAGCGCTATACGCACCAGGTTGCGGGAAGCGCAACATGCAAGCTTCTGGTTTCGGGGCTGTTACTTGCAATGGTGTTGTTTACTGCGCGTATAGTTTCGCTGTGAGCAACCACAGCACAGACACCGAAACGTCCAGTACACAGGCCGGCGGAGTGCAGTCGGTCGACCGCGCGATCAGCGTTCTGGAGATTCTCGCCCAGCGCGGCGAGGCAGGCGTCAGCGAGGTCGCTGCCGAGATCGATGTTCACAAATCCACCGCTTTCCGGCTGCTCGGCGCGCTGGAGGCACGAGGTCTGGTGGAGCAGGCGGGTGAGCGCGGCAAGTACCGTCTCGGCTTCGGCATCGTGCGCCTCGCCGGCGCGGTCACCGGCAGTATCGACATCACCCAGCAGGGCCGCCCGGTCTGCGAGCAGCTCGCCGAGGAGATCGGTGAGACCGTCAACATCGCCGTGATGCAGGAGCACTACGCGGTCAACCTGTACGAGGTACGGGGTCCCGGCGCCGTCAGCGCGTACAACTGGGTCGGCCAGCTGACCCCGCTGCACGCCACCTCCAGCGGCAAGATCCTGCTGGCCCACCTGCCCGCGAAGGACCGCACCGCACTGCTGAACGGGGCCGGCCTGAAGAAGGTCACCCCGCACACCATCACCGCGAAGACGAAGCTGGAGAGGGACCTCGCGGAGGCGCGGGAGCGGGGGTACGCGTGGACGCGGGAGGAGTTGGAGATCGGGCTGCACGCGATGGCGGCGCCGATCCGCGATCATTCCGGGGCGGTTGTCGCGGCGGTGAGTGCGTCGGGGCCGTCCTACCGGTTCACGACGGAGCGGTTGCACGAGTTGGCGCCGATCCTGGTCAAGGGGGCGGCGGAGATCAGTCATCGGATGGGGTATCTGGGGTGAGTTCGTCGGGCGCGGGCCCGGTGGGGGCTTGTCGCGCAGTTCCCCGCGCCCCTTAAAGGCGCGTGCCCAGGCGCTCGGTCACCCAGTCGTGGAACGCGCCGATGTGGTGCTCGCTCGGGACCAGGACGCCGCCCTTGGCGTACAGCCGGGAGCTCATGCCGGGCTGGGTGCGTTCGCAGGCCTCGAAGTCCTGGCGGTTGACGCGGTCGAAGAGTTCCACGGACCGGGTGACGTCCTTGCCGCTCTCGACGACGTGCGGGAGATACAGCCAGTCGCACTCGACGATCGTGCGGTCGGCGGCCACCGGGTACATGCGGTGGAAGATCACATGGTCGGGAACGAGGTTGATGAACACCTGCGGCTTGATGGTGATCGCGTAGTAGCGGCGGTCCTGGTCCTCGGCGACACCCGGGATACGGTCCAGGCCCTCGGAGCCGTCGATGGTGAACCCCTGGACCTCCCCGCCGAACTCGGCGCCGTGGCCGACGTAGTACTGGGCGGCGTAACCGTCGGCGAACTCGGGGAGCACCTCGGTGAGTTCGGGGTGGATCGTGGCGCAGTGGTAGCACTCCATGAAGTTCTCGATGATGAGCTTCCAGTTGGCCTTCACGTCGTAGACGATCCGCTTGCCGACCGAGAGGTTGTCGATGTCGTAGTGCTCGATCGACTCGACGTCACCGAGCCGGCCGATGACCTCGCCTATCACGTCCTCCTCGAAGGAGGGCGGGTTCTCCGCGAGACAGACCCACACATAGCCGAGCCATTCCCGGACGGCCACCGCCACCAGGCCGTACTCGGTGCGGCCGACGTCGGGCATCTTGGTGAGGTTGGGCGCGGCGACGAGCTTGCCGTCCAGGCCGTACGTCCAGGCGTGGTACGGGCACTGGAAGGCCCGCTTGACCTCGCCGGTCTCCTCCGTGCAGAGCTTGGCTCCGCGGTGCCGGCACACGTTGAAGTAGGCGCGGATCGAGTTGTCCCGCGCGCGGGTGACGAGGATGCTCTCGCGGCCCACGTCGACAGTCCGGAAGGCACCGGGCTTCGTCAGTTCGGAGGCGCGCGCGACACAGAACCACATGGTCTCGAATATGCGCTCCTGCTCCTGCGCGAAGATCCCCGCGTCCGTGTAGGAGGAGCCGGGAAGGGTGGCGATCAGACTGTCGGGCAGGCTGTTCGAGGTCACGGTGCACTCCTCGGAGAGACGTCGTGGTCGTGTGGATGATCGGTCAACTGGACAGCGCTCTGGGCGGGTAGCGCCCCGCAGGGGCGCACCCGTCCAGGGGCGCGGGGAACTGCGCGACCAGCCCCCACCGGGCCCGCAGCCAAATTCACCGCACCCCCGGCACCGCACTCAACTGCTTCCGCCACCGCACGAACAACCGGGGCTGATTCATCCCCAGCACACCCACCGGCTCCCCGCCCCGCCGGTAAACAGCCAGGACGTTCCGCTCACCGACAGCCCCCTCCTCCACAGCCACACTGTCAGCGACCCCCGCATGGCCGACGAACTGAATCTTCACCCCGTACTGGTCGGACCAGAAATACGGCGGCCGGGGCACCCCCGTCTCCACCGCACCCCCCGCCAGCAGCGTCGCCACGGCGGCAGCGGGACGCTCCAGCGCGCCCGTCCAGTGCTCGACCCGGCGATGGGCGTCGACCCGGGGGTCGTACCAGTTGGCGCAGTCGCCGACCGCGACCACACCGGCCAGGCTGGTGCGGCCGTCGGCGCCGCACTTGACGCCGTTCTCCAGGGCCACGCCGGACCCCGCCAGCCAGTCGACGCAGGGTCGCGCGCCCACCCCGACGACGACGATGTCGGCGGGAACACCGCGCCCGTCCGCCAGCAGCACGGCCTCGACCCGGCTCTCCCCGCTCAGCCCCTTGACCCCGGTCCCGCAGAGCAGGCGTACGCCGTGGTCGGCGTGGAGGCCGGAGACTACGGCGCCCATGGTCTCGCCGAGTGGTCCGGCGAGCGGTGTCGGGGCGGCCTCGACGACCGTCACGTCGAGGCCGAGGGCGTACGCGGTGGAGGCGACCTCGGCGCCGATGAAGCCGCCGCCGATCACCACCAGCCTTCCGCCGCGGGCCAGTTCGTCGCGCAGGGCGCGGGCGTCGTCGAGGGTGCGCAGGGTGTGCACACCGGTCAGGCCGTCGGCGCCCGGCAGGGTGCGGGCGGCGGCGCCGGTCGCGATGACGATGCCGTCCGCGCGTACGACCCGGCCGTCGGCGAGGCGGACGGACCGGTCGGTGCGGTCGAGGCCGATCGCGCGGGTGCCCAGAAGCCACTCCGCCCGCAGGTCCTCGCCGTCCGTCTCCAGTCCGAGCTCCGCCTCGCCGAGGGTTCCGGCCAGGAACTCCTTGGACAACGGCGGTCTGTCGTACGGGCGGTGAGCCTCGTCGCCGATCAGTACCAGCCGTCCGTCATAGCCCTGCTTGCGCAGGGAGCGCGCCGCCGACAGTCCGGCCAGCGAGGCGCCCACCACGGCCACCGTCCTCACGCGGGACCCCCGGCGAGCCGGGCCGCGATACAGGGGGGCAGGTTGGGGGCGTCCGTGGACACCCGTACGTAGATCATGCCGTCCTCGACGACGACCTCGTGCGTCCGCACGGGCAGCTTGGCCGGCGGGGAGTCGACGGCGCCGGTGCGCAGGTCGAACTTCGAGGCGTGCAGCGGGCATTCCACCTCGCAGCCCTCCAACCAGCCGTCGGCGAGCGAGGCATCCTGGTGGGTGCAGGTGTCGTCGATGGCGAAGACCTCGCCGTCGTCGGTGTGGAACACCGAGACGGGCGGGTCGATGTCGAGCCGGAGGGCCTCACCTCGCGGGAGATCCGCGAGACGGCACGCGGGAATCATCATGACACCTCGGTGCGTATAGCGAAACGGATTGCGGTAAGCGCAACGTCAGTTTGAGGGCGCCCAGAACCCTTGTCAAGAAGTCCAGGGACCGGGATGAGCCATGACAGTGGGTTGCGTCATGAACAACTTCGCGCACATTGCACAACGCGAAACCAAGCGAGCCCGATGCCGGACCGAGCGCTTCGAAGCAGCTCGGACAGACATCGGGCAGGCATCGGGCAGACGTCAAGCAGCGAAGTCCCCTGCTGGGGGGCGTACGGATCGCCGGCGCCGAACCGGAGGGTCAGAAACCGCGGTCGATCCACTCCTGGAGGTGCGGGGCCTCGGCGGCGACCGTGGTGGTGTCCCCGTGTCCCGTGTATACGACGGTGTCGCCGGGCAGCGTCAGCAGCCGGTCCCGGATCGAGTCGACGATGGTCGGGAAGTGGGAGTAGGAGCGGCCGGTGGCGCCGGGGCCGCCCGCGAAGAGCGTGTCACCGCCGAAGAGGGCGCTCAGGGCGGGTGCGTACAGGCAGACCGCGCCCGGGGCATGGCCGGGCGTGTGCAGCACCGTCAGCTCGACCCCGGCGACGGTCAGCACCTGGCCGTCGGTCAGCGTGGCGTCGGGTTCGCGGTCGGGGTGGGTCTGCTTCCACAGCGGCAGATCGTCGCTGTGGAGCATGATCGGGGCGCCGGCGCGTTCGGCGAGCGCGGGGGCGGCGTCGATGTGGTCGTTGTGGGCGTGGGTGCACACGATGGCCCGAAGCGTGCGACCGCCGAGGGCTTCGGCGATGGCGTCGGCGTCATGGGCGGCGTCGATGACGACCGCCTCACTCTCGTCGCCGATGATCCACACGTTGTTGTCGACGTCCCAGGTGCCGCCGTCGAGCGAGAAGGTGCCCGAGGTGACCAGCCGGTCGATTCGGGCGCCGGCGGCCGTCACAGCACCACCACCGAGCGCAGTACGTCGCCGCCGTGCATCCGCTCGAACGCCTTCTCGACGTCGTCGAGCGCGATGGTCTCGGTCACGAAGGCGTCCAGGGGAAGGCGGCCCTGGAGATAGAGGTCGATGAGCATCGGGAAGTCGCGGGAGGGCAGGCAGTCGCCGTACCAGGACGACTTCAGCGAGCCGCCCCGCCCGAACACGTCGATCAGCGGGAGTTCGAGCTTCATCTCCGGCGTCGGCACCCCGACCAGCACCACGGTCCCGGCGAGGTCACGGGCGTAGAAGGCCTGCTTGTACGTCTCCGGGCGGCCGACCGCCTCGATGACCACGTCGGCGCCGTTGCCGCCGGTCAGCTCACGGATCGCCTCGACGGGGTCGGTCTCCCTGGAGTTGACCGTGTGGGTCGCGCCCAGTTTGCGGGCGGTCGCGAGCTTGTTGTCGTCGATGTCCACGGCGATGATCTTCGCGGCGCCGGCCAGGTTCGACCCGACCACCGCCGCGTCCCCGACCCCACCGCAGCCGATGACGGCGACCGTGTCACCGCGACCGACGTTCCCGGTGTTGATGGCGGCGCCGATACCGGCCATCACGCCACACCCCAGCAGCCCGGCGACGGCAGCGGAGGCGGCCGGGTCGACCTTGGTGCACTGACCGGCCGCGACGAGGGTCTGCTCGGCGAAGGCGCCGATACCGAGGGCCGGCGACAGTTCGGTGCCGTCGAGCAGGGTCATCTTCTGCTTGGCGTTGTGCGTGTTGAAGCAGTACCACGGGCGCCCACGCAGACACGCCCGGCAACTCCCGCACACAGCACGCCAGTTGAGGATCACGAAGTCACCGGCGGCCACGTCCGTGACCCCCTCGCCCACCGACTCCACGACTCCGGCGGCCTCATGGCCGAGCAGGAAGGGGAAGTCGTCGTTGATCCCGCCCTCGCGGTAGTGCAGGTCGGTGTGGCACACCCCGCAGGCCTGGATCCGGACCAGCGCCTCGCCCGGACCGGGGTCCGGCACGAGGATCGTCTCCAGGCTGACGGGGGCACCCTTGCCCCGCGCGACGACAGCACGGACCTGGTGAGTCATGACCACTCCTCGGCTGGTACGGGAGATCCAGGCCGAACGTTGCTCATTACGGCACGCATCTCATGTGTCGCAACACAGCATCAGGGAGCGCCGGGCGGGGGTCAAGGATCTGGAGGAGGATCCGGAGGGTTCCTCAGCCGGACTCCAGCCGCCGCGCGACCATTCCTCAGACGTTCCTCCGGTACTGGCCCCCGATCTCGAAGAACGCCTCGGTGACCTGGCGCAGCGTGCACACCCTGGCCGCCGCCATCAGTGCCTCGAAGGCGTTGTCGCCGCCCACGGCGGCCTCCTTCAGACGGGCGAGCGCCTGCGTGGCCTCCGTTCCGTGCGTGTTCTGGAAGTCGCGGACGCGCGCGAGCTGGGACTCCTTCTCCGTCTCGGTGGCGCGGGCCAGTTCCACCTCGTGGGGTGCTCCCTCGCCACCCGGCCGACGGAAGGTGTTGACGCCGATGATCGGCAGCGTGCCGTCGTGTTTGCGCTGCTCGTACAGCATCGACTCGTCCTGGATGCGTCCGCGCTGGTAGCCGGTCTCCATGGCGCCGAGTACGCCACCGCGCTCGTTGATCCGGTCGAACTCGGCGAGTACGGCCTCCTCGACCAGGTCGGTGAGCTGGTCGATGATGAACGACCCCTGGAGCGGGTTCTCGTTCATGGCGAGGCCCCACTCGCGGTTGATGATCAGCTGGATCGCCAGCGCCCGCCGCACCGACTCCTCGGACGGGGTGGTGACGGCCTCGTCATAGGCGTTGGTGTGCAGCGAGTTGGCGTTGTCGTAGATGGCGATCAGGCCCTGCAGGGTGGTGCGGATGTCGTTGAAGTCCATCTCCTGGGCGTGCAGGGACCGGCCGGAGGTCTGCACGTGGTACTTCAGCTTCTGGCTGCGCTCCCCCGCCCCGTACCGCTCCTTCATCGCGACGGCCCAGATCCGGCGGGCGACCCGGCCCAGGACGGAGTACTCCGGGTCCATGCCGTTGGAGAAGAAGAAGGACAGGTTGGGCGCGAAGTCGTCGATGTCCATGCCTCGCGCCAAGTAGGCCTCGACGTAGGTGAATCCGTTGGCCAGGGTGAAGGCGAGCTGGCTGATCGGGTTCGCCCCGGCCTCGGCGATGTGGTAGCCGGAGATGGACACGGAGTAGAAGTTGCGGACCTTCTGCTCGATGAACCACTCCTGGATGTCGGCCATCATCCGCAGGCTGAACTCGGTGGAGAACAGGCAGGTGTTCTGCCCCTGGTCCTCCTTGAGGATGTCGGCCTGCACGGTGCCGCGCACGGTCGCGAGCGCGTGCGCCCGCAACTCGGCGGCCTCCT
This sequence comes from Streptomyces sp. B21-083, assembly GCF_036898825.1. Classification (GTDB taxonomy): domain Bacteria; phylum Actinomycetota; class Actinomycetes; order Streptomycetales; family Streptomycetaceae; genus Streptomyces. Next base: position 3,600,752 of record NZ_JARUND010000002.1, read on the forward strand.
CGGACGACGGCTCGCGCCCCTCCGCCGCCCGGAACTTCTCGGTCTGTTGGTCGATGACGGTGTTGAGGAAGAACGCCAGTACGGTCGGCGCCGGCCCGTTGATCGTCATGGACACCGAGGTCGTGGGCGCGACGAGGTCGAATCCGTCGTAGAGCGCCTTCATGTCGTCGAGGGTGGCCACGGAGACGCCGGACGTGCCGACCTTGCCGTAGATGTCGGGGCGTTCGTCGGGATCACGGCCGTAGAGGGTGACGGAGTCGAAGGCGGTGGACAGCCGGGTCGCCGGCTGGCCCTCCGACAGCAGCTTGAAGCGCCGGTTCGTACGGAACGGGTCGCCCTCTCCGGCGAACATCCGCGCCGGGTCCTCGCCGTCGCGCTTGAAGGGGAACACCCCGGCGGTGAACGGGAAGAGGCCGGGCAGGTTCTCCCGGCGCCAGAACCGCACCAGCTCACCGTGGTCGGTGAAGGCGGGCAACGCGACCCGGGGAATCCGGTTCCCCGAAAGGGACTCACGGTTCAGCTTCGTACGGATCTCCCGGTCCCGTACCTTCACCACCTGCTCGTCGCCGGAGTACGACGCCACGACCGCGGGCCAGTTCTGGATCTGGTCCCCGATCTCGTGCGGGAGGCTCCGGCGCGCGTCGGCGAGCAGCGACTCGACGCCCGCCGGGTCGGAACCCGCCTCGACCAGCTCGCCCTTGACGGCGTCCAGCCGCTGCACACGCCGGGCCGCGTCAGCGAGGGCCTCGGTGCGTGCGTGATACGCCCGTACAGCCTCCGTGATCTCGGCGAGGTAGCGCACTCGCTCGGCGGGCACCACCCGCCGGATGCCGGAGGAGTGCCGTACGGCGACCGGCGCCAGGGCGCCTTCGGACAGCGGCAGCCCGCGCTCGGCCAGACCTGCCTTCAGGTGCTGGTAGAGCGCGGTGACACCGTCGTCGTTGAAGGTGGCGGCGGAGGTGCCGAACACCGGCATCTCCTCGGGCTTCTTGCCGAACGCCTCGCGATTGCGGACCATCTGCCGGCCCACGTCACGCATCGCGTCCTTGGCGCCGCGCCGCTCGAACTTGTTGATCGCCACGACGTCGGCGAAGTCGAGCATGTCGATCTTCTCCAGCTGCGAGGCGGCGCCGAACTCCGGCGTCATCACGTACATCGACGTGTCGACGTACGGCACGATCGCCGCGTCGCCCTGCCCGATGCCCGGTGTCTCCACGATCACCAGGTCGAACCCGGCGGCCTTGATCACGTCGATCACGTCGGACAGATGCTCGGGCAGCTCACGGCTGCCGCGGGTGGCGAGGCTCCGGAAGAAGACGCGGGTGCCGTCCAGGGAGTTCATCCGGATGCGGTCGCCGAGCAGCGCACCGCCGCCCCTGCGCCGGGTCGGGTCGACGGCGATCACGGCGATCCGCAGCTTGTCCTGCTGGTCGACCCGGAACCGCCGGACCAGCTCGTCGGTGAGCGACGACTTCCCGGAGCCGCCGGTCCCGGTGATACCGAGCACCGGCGTGACCCGCGCAGCGGCGGCGGCCCGCACCTGCTCCAGCAGCTCCGGGGGCAACTTGCCCAGCTCCGCACCGGTGATCGCACGGGCGATGGCGAACCGGTCACCGGTCAGAACGGCGGCGGCATCGACCGACTTACTCTCCCAAAGGTCGAAGTCACAGTCCCGGACCACCGAGTTGACCATCCCGGCAAGACCCATCCGCTGCCCGTCCTCGGGCGAGAAGATGGTCACGCCGCTGCGGCGCAGCCGATCGATCTCCTCGGGCACGATGACCCCGCCGCCACCCCCGACCACCTGGATGTGCTCGGCGCCCTGCCCGCGCAGCGACTCGACGAGATACTCGAAGTACTCGACGTGCCCGCCCTGGTACGACGAGACGGCCACCCCGTGCGCGTCCTCCTCCAACGCAGCGTCCACGACCTCCCGCACCGACCGGTTGTGCCCCAGGTGGATCACCTCGGCACCCTGGGACTGGAAGATCCGCCGCATGATGTTGATCGAGGCGTCGTGCCCGTCGAACAACGCGGAGGCGGTGACCAGGCGGACGGGATGCACGGGACGATGGAGATCGTTCACGGTCATGGGGGCCTTCCCAGAACGCGCTCGGGAGCACGACATGGATTTACTTGGACGTCCTAGTAAAGAGGATACTAGGACGTCCAAGTAAATGCCGGGAAAGCCACGCCGCCAGGCGCCTTCCCGGCACCGGCCCGCACCTCCAGCCCGTCCGGCGTCCGAAGTGTGCCGCAAGCCATTGTGCAACTAGTTGCACAACCCTCCCCCCGTCCTCTACAAAGGCAGGAACGACCCAACCCCCCGCCCCGGAGGCCCCCGTGAGCCGCTACCCCCGCCTGCTGAGCCCCCTGGACCTCGGCTTCACCACCCTCCCCAACCGCGTCCTCATGGGCTCCATGCACATAGGCCTGGAAGAAGCCGACCGGGGATTCGAACGCATGGCCGAGTTCTATGCGGCCCGCGCCCGAGGCGGCGTCGGCCTCATCGTCACCGGCGGTATCGCCCCCAACGACGCCGGCCGCCACGCCGAGGGCGGAGCCAAGCTCACCACCGACGCCGAAGCCGACCAGCACCGGACGATCACCGACGCCGTACACCGCGAGGGCGGCAGAATCGCGATGCAGATCCTGCACTTCGGCCGGTACGCCTACCACCAGAACCTGGTCGCCCCCAGCCCCCTCCAGGCCCCGATCAGCCCCTTCACCCCCCACGAACTCACCGACGCCGAGGTCGAGCAGACCATCGACGACTACGCCCGCGCCGCCCTCCTCGCCCGCCGGGCCGGCTACGACGGCGTGGAGATCATGGGCTCCGAGGGTTATCTGATCAACGAGTTCATCGCCGCCGGTACCAACCACCGCACCGACCGCTGGGGCGGCTCCTACGAGAACCGCACGCGCTTCCCCCTCGAAATAGTCCGCCGCGTACGCGAAGCGGTCGGCGAGGACTTCATCCTCATCTACCGTCTGTCGATGCTGGACCTGGTCCCGGGCGGCTCCACGTTCGACGAGGTGGTCACCCTCGCCAAGGCCGTCGAGGCGGCCGGCGCGACCATCATCAACACCGGCATCGGCTGGCACGAGGCCCGTATCCCCACCATCGCCACCTCGGTGCCACGCGGCGCGTACACCTGGGTGACGAAGAAGCTCATGGGCGAGGTCGGCATCCCCCTCGTGACCACCAACCGCATCAACACCCCGGAAGTCGCCGAGGAGTTGCTCGCCGACGGCTTCGCGGACATGGTGTCGATGGCCCGCCCGATGCTCGCCGACCCCGACTTCGTCGCCAAGGCACGCGAGGGGCGTCCCGAGGCGATCAACACCTGCATCGGCTGCAACCAGGCCTGTCTGGACCACACCTTCAGCGGGCGGATCACCTCCTGCCTGGTCAACCCGCGCGCCTGCCACGAGACGGAACTCGTCCTCTCACCGACCAAGCTGCGCAAGCGTGTCGCCGTCATCGGCGCCGGCCCCGCCGGCCTCGCCTGTGCCGTCTCCGCCGCCGAACGCGGCCACGAGGTCACCCTCTTCGACGCGGCGCCCGAGATCGGCGGCCAGCTGAACGTGGCCCGCAAGGTCCCCGGCAAGCAGGAGTTCGACGAGACCCTGCGCTACTTCCGCCACCAGCTCGACGCCCACGGCGTGGACGTACGCCTCAACACCCCGGTGACAGCAGCCGACTTGACGAACAACGCAGACCACGCGGACCACGCGGACCACCCGAACTTCGACGAGATCGTCGTCGCCACCGGCGTCAGCCCCCGCACCCCCGACATCCCCGGCATCGACCACCCGAGCGTCGTCGGCTACCTCGACGTGCTGCGCGACAACGCGCCCGTCGGCGACCGTGTCGCGATTCTCGGCGCGGGCGGCATCGGCTTCGACGTCGCCGAGTTCCTCACCGACGGCGGCGACAAGACGAGCGAGGACCCGGCGGCGTACTTCCGCGCCTGGGGAGTCGACACGGACCACCGCACCCCGGGCGGACTGGCCGCACCCGAACGCCCCGCCCCTCCCCGCAGCGTCCACCTGCTCCAGCGCAAGGCGACCAAGGTCGGCGCCGGGCTCGGCAAGACCACGGGCTGGATCCACCGCACCGAGCTCAAGCACCGGGGCGTCACCATGGTCCCGGGCGTCCGGTACGACCGTATCGACGACGCCGGACTGCATGTCACCGTCGACGGCACCTCCACCGTCCTGCCGGTCGACACCGTCGTCCTGTGCACCGGCCAGGACCCGCGCCGCGACCTGTACGACGCCCTGCTCGCCGCCGGCCGCAGCGTGCACCTGATCGGCGGCGCCGACGTGGCCGCCGAGCTGGACGCCAAACGGGCCATCAAGCAGGGCACCGAGGTGGCGGCGGCACTCTGACGGCCGTACAGCGCCCGCCCGTACGAGCCCACGAGCACAGGTCAGCCACCACCGCCACCACCGCTCCCTAGGATTGAGCCATGTCCCTCCCGCACGCGATCCTCACCGCCCTGCTCGAAAAGCCGTCCTCGGGGCTGGAGTTGACCCGCCGGTTCGACAGGTCGATCGGCTACTTCTGGTCGGCCACGCATCAGCAGATCTATCGCGAGCTGGGAAAACTGGAGGCCGACGGGCACATCCGCGCCCTGCCCACCGAGCAGCCGACCCGCGGGCAGAAGAAGAGCTACGAGGTCCTGCCCGCGGGCCGCGCCGAACTGGCCCGCTGGACCTCCGCGTCCCAGGACCCGAAGCCGTACCGCGACACGATGCTGCTGCGGCTGCGCGCGTCGGCGGTCGTCGGCACCGAGGGCGTCGAGGCCGACCTGCGCCGTCATCTCGCCCTGCACCAGAGCCAGTTGGCCGAGTACGAGGAGATCGAGAAGCGCGATTTCCAGCCCGGCCGCGACGCCCCCCAGGACCGCCTGCGGCACCTGGTCCTGCGTGCGGGCATCGACCTGGAGACCTTCTGGACCCAGTGGCTCACGCACGCCCTGGCGGAATTCGAGCGGCTGCCCGACCAAAACGGGTGAGCGCCCCGCGCCCGAGGCCGACCTCGGACACAGGGCGCTCAGCTCTCAGAACACCCAAACCACTCAGAGCACCCGGAGCACCCGGAGCACTCAGAGCCGGAAGACATCCAGGAAGGAGCTCCAGAAGCCCTTCTTGCGCTGTTCCTGGCGGGCCGCCGGAGCCGGGGCCTGCTGCGTCGCCGGACGGGGGGCCGGTTCGGCCGCCGGCATCGGCGCCAGGTTGCGCAGGGCCGCCGCCATACGGGTGGCCGGCGTCGCGCTGAACCGCACCGGGAGCGCGGCGAGCGCGCGGTGGAAGGGGCCCGGACGCCACAGCAGGCTGTCCTGCGGGACCGCGAGGGTCAGGTCGGGCAGCGCGTTGAGGATCCTCTCGATCGCCGTGAGCGCGATGACCTGGGCCGGGTCCTTGGCGGGGCAGGCGTGCGGGCCCGCGCCGAAGGCCAGGTGCGCGCCCTTGCTGGCCAGTTGCCGGGCCTCGCTGAGCGACGGGTCGCTGTTGGCGGCGGCGAAGCTGATGACGACCGGGCTGTTCGCGTCGACCGGTACACCGCCGAGGTCGACGTCCTGCAGCGCGTAGTGCGTCGCGTAGTTGGCGATGGGCGGGTTGTTCCACAGCACGTGCTCGATGGCTTCCTCGACCAGCATGCCGCTGCCCCGCCCGGAGGGGCCGTCGGACAGCAGCAGGAGCAGGGCGCTGGCTATGAGGTTGCGCTGGGGTTCCAGGCCCGCGCCCATCAGCACGATCAGCTGGTCCCGCAGCTCCTCGTCGTTGAGGCCCGCGGAGTGCTGGATGAGCCAGGAGGTCACGTCCTCGCCGGGCTCGCGGCGCTTGAGCGTGATCAGTTCCTGGAGGCAGGTGGCGACCTGCTCCAGGCCCTTGATGGCGTCGTCCTGGCCGTCGAACATGGCCGACATGCCGGAGTTGAGGCGGTCGCCGATGTCCGCCGGGCAGCCGAAGATCTTGTTGAACAGCAGGAGCGGGATCAGCTTGGCGTAGTCGTTGAGGAGGTCGGCCCGGCCCCGCTCGCTGAACTGGTCGATCAGATAGTCGGCGATGGGCTCGACGTCCCGCCGGACGCGGCTGATGCTCAGCTTGGCCAGGCTCTCGGTGACGGCCTTGCGCAGCCGCAGGTGCACCGCGCCGTCCGTGAACAGGACGTTGGGCCGGTACATCATCATCGGCAGGACCGGGCTGTCGAGGGAGATACGGCCCTCGTTGAGCGCGGCCCAGCGGCGTGAGTCACGGGAGAACAGGGTGGTGTTCTGGAGCACCCTGAGGGCCATCTCGTGCTGGACGACGAGCGTGGCGTCCACGCCTGGGGCGAGCTCGACGGGTGCGGCCGGCCCGTTGGTGCGCAACTGGTCGTAGACGCGGTGCGGTTCGGCGGCGAAGTCGGCGCCGTGCATGGGGCATCTGGCGGGCGCGCTCGGCGTGGCACCCGCGTGCTGTGTGTCCATGGAGGTTCCTTAGGGTTCCCCGCGCCTCGGGGCGGGGGACGGGGGTGAGGAAAAACCTTGTGCGGGGCCCTGGTCCGGATGGTCCGGGCCCCTGGCCGGACCCCCTGTCCGGACCCCCCGTGCGGGGAGGGGACCGACAGGGAGGGACCGGGGCTCAGGCCGCGCGGGTGAGCAGGTGCTGGACGAGGGCGATCAGCGCTCTCGCCGAGGACGTCTGGTCCCGGGCGTCGCAGTAGACGACCGGGGTGTCGGGCAGCAGATCGAGTGCCTCGCGGATCTCGTCCTCGTCGAACTCGCCGCCCGACGGGTCGAAGGTGTTGACGGCGATGGCGTACTCCAGGCCGTACTTCTCGACCAGGTCGATCACCGGAAACGTTTCGGCCAGCCGTGACGGGTCGACCAGGAGCAGGGCTCCGAGCGCGCCGCGGGCCATGTCCTCCCACAGCTGCATGAAGCGCTGCTGACCGGGCGTACCGAAGAGGTACAGCACCAGTTCCTCGCTCAGCGTGAGCCGGCCGAAGTCCAGCGCGACCGTGGTCGTCTGCTTGTCCGGCGCGCCCTTCAGGTCGTCCACGTGGGCGGACGCCTGGGTCATCTTCTCCTCGGTGCGCAGCGGGGCGATCTCCGACAGCGAGCCGATGTACGTGGTCTTACCCACGGCGAAGTGCCCTACGACAAGGATCTTCGCGGTGGTGGTGACCGCGTCTGAGACGTAGATCGTCTCAGCCGTAGAGCGATTCGAGTCCATGCAGCACCTTTTCGATGATTCCTCTGTCGACGGACTGGGCGCGTGGGGGCGCGGCACGGCGCAGCAGATGACCCTGTTCGAATAAATCGGTCAGCAGGAGTCGGGCGACTCCCACCGGCAGCGACAGATGCGCGGCGACCTCCGCGACGGACAGGTAGCCACCGCCGCACAGGTCCCAGATGGCCCGTACCTCGGGGCTGGCACCGAGCGGCACCTCCCGGTCGGGAGCCAGCGTGACCAGGGTGTGCAGGGACAGGTCGTCGGCGGTCGGCAGCCGTCGCCCGCCCGTGATGACGTACGAGCGGACGAAGTCGCTGGTGACCGTGACCGGAGCTTCCTCGCCGTGCGCGTTCACGCTTCCGCACCGGCGTTCTGACGGGGCGGGGTGGTCATCGCCTTGCCGAGCGCCCCGACCTGCTGCTGCATACGGAACGACATGGCCTCCATGTCGACGTCCAGCGCTGCCGACACGGCGAGGTAGGCGCCGCTGCCCGCGGCTATCAGGAAGATCCAGCCGCCGTCGTACTCGATGAGCGTCTGCTTCCACAGACCGAGGCCGAAGCCGACGAAGGGGGCGACGGCCCGGCTGAGGGACTGCATCGAGCTCATCGCGGCGGCGTTGGTCTCCGCCGCGTCGCGCTCGATGTCACTGGACCGCTCCAGCAGGAGGCCGTCGGCCGAGACGAGGATCGCGTGACGGGCGCCGCGCACCTGCAGCACGTCGTTCAGCACCCACGACAGATCGGGATTCACTGGTCCTGTGGTCCTTCCATGGTCGTCGTGTCCCGCCCGAGCAGCGTTCCGCGCTGGAACGCACCGATACGTGAGGCCGTCACCTCTGTGTTGTGCTCCGGCTGGGCCGGTTCCGCCGGCGGTGGCACCACCGCGACAGGGCTGCCGCGCCGCCGCCGCTTGGGCAGGCCGCCCGCCGTCGTCCCGATCGGACGCGGCGGTCCGCCGGGTGTGGCGACCGGGGTCAGCCGCTGCGGGGCGACCGGGACCTCGGCCCGCGGCTCGGGCTCGGCGGCCCGGCCCTCGGGCTCGGGAACGTCCGTCGTCAACAGGTTCTCTGGCAAGAGAATCACCGCCCGTACGCCGCCGTAGGGGGACACCGAATCGACCGACACCTTGAAGCCGTACCGGGTGGCGAGCATCCCGGACACGGCGAAGCCGAACTTCGGCGGGTCGCCGAGGCTCGTGATGTCGACCGGTGCCTGCGGGGAGAGAAGGACGGTGGCGCGCGCCTTCTCCTCCGTGTTCATGCCGAGGCCGGCGTCGTCGACGATCAGGCAGACACCGGTGGGTACTGCCTGGATGTTGACGTCGACGCGGGTGCCGGGCGCGCTGTAGTTGGTGGCGTTGGCCAGCAGTTCGGCGAGGACCACCGCGATGGGCTCGACGGCCCGGCTGGCCACCGTGACGTTCACCTGGGTGTTGATGGTGACGCGGTCGAAGTGCTTGATGCGGCCCTGGGCGCTGCGGGCCACGTCGTACACGGAGGCCGTGGTCTCGCGTCGGCCGAGCCAGCCGCCGCACAGCACGGCGATGCCCTGTGCGCGCCGGCCGAACTGGCTGTTGGTGTGGTCGATCATCATCAGGTCGCTGAGGACCTGTTCGTCGTCGCCGTAGCGGCGCTGCGACTTCTCGATGATGAGCTGCTGTTCGTCGGCGAGTACCTGGAGGGTCCGCATGGCGGACTTCAGGACTGCCTTGGTGTCTACCTCCGCGTCCTTGCGCACGGCCGCCAGGTCGCCAGCGTGCTGTGCGTTCAGTTGGGTGTATTCCGCATAGAGGCGGTCGCGTTCACTCTGTGCGGCGTCGCGGGCGCTCTGCAGGTCGTTGCTCTTCCTGCGGAGCGCCATGTTGGTTCTCCGGGCCCGCATCACTGCGACGACCGCAGCGACCAGGACCACGAGCAAGATCCACAGCAGTGGATCCTGGATCAATGACGTCATGAGACTCTCTTCAAGTCGCCTTGCGACAGGAGCAGTTGCAGTCCGATGGGTCCTGGCCCGGAACGCGGGCCTCGCCCGGTGGCGAACCTTACCGGCGGACCAACTCAGCTACTCCTTCGCGATGGGGCCCTTAGAGACTGTCCCCCGTGCGCGTGGCGCGCCTCAGCCTACTGAAAGTGGGATGATCTTATCAGTCAAGTGACCGTCAGAAAGGTTCCACTTGCGCTTACTTGGAGACCTTCACACAGGATTCGCGAACAGGACCACGGCGGTTAAGGCCCCGACGGCGCCCGGACGCGCGGAAGGCCCGCTTCCCGGTTTCGGGGAGCGGGCCTTCCGTACGGACTCTCAGGCGGCGTCCGCGAGGCCGTGGCCGCCCTCGGCGGGCCGCCAGTAGACGCCCTCGCTGCGCCGCAGATGCCCCAGGTCCACCAGATGGCGGCGCAGCGTCACATGGTCGATACGGCTCGCGCCCTCGCACCACACCCGCAGCCGCTCGTCGACGAGCCGCTCCGCGTACTCGATCCCGGGCTCGAAGGTCTCCTCGGCGATGTGCCGGAGCACGATCAGCTTCCGGCTCCAGCGGGCGGGCAGCCGCACGAGTGAGCCGTCCTCCCGTACGAAGGTCCGCAACACGTTCTCGATCTGCTGCCGCTCGTTCTGCTCGGCTTGCTCGGATGCCATTCCGCGAGGCTAACCCGTGCGCGGACGGCCTCCCACCACTTTTCCCGTCACCTTTTCCCCGGACCGTTCTCCTGATCGCTCTTCGAAAAGGGTGACGCCGGGCCGAACGCCGTTACCAGGCGTGAGCGGGCGCGTTGTAGGGGAAGTGCGGGCGCGAGTCGAGCGTCCGCACCAATCGAACCAAAGGAGAACGTGATGTCTCGCATCGCGAAGGCAGCCGTCGCCGCGCTCGGCACCGGTGCCGTGGTGCTCGGCGGTGCCGGTATGGCCACGGCTGACGCTGGCGCCCAGGCCGCGGCCGTCGGCTCGCCCGGCGTCCTGTCCGGCAACGTCGTGCAGGTCCCGGTCCACGTGCCCGTCAACGTGTGCGGCAACTCGATCAGCGTGATCGGTCTGCTGAACCCGGCCTTCGGCAACACCTGCGCCAACGTCAGCGGCGACCACCACGAGGGCAACCCGGGCCCCAGCCACGGCGGCAGCCACGGCTCCAGCGGCTACGGCAGCTGACACCCCGTACGGCACACACCGGAAGAGCCCCGACGGATCCACCGTCGGGGCTCTTCCGTATCCGTACCTCGTGACGTGTACCGAGCCACCTGTACCGAACTACGCGTACCGGTAGACGCCGCTGTGGTCCTCCAGCTGGTCCGGCGTCAGGTCCCACGGCGGCAGTTTCTCGTGCCGGGCGACGACCCGGCCGCGCTGGGCGTCGCCGGCCCGCGGCGGCCGGTCGGGCAGATAGCGGGTACCGGCCCCGTGCCGGAGCTGCCAGCGCGACCAGCACAGGTCGACGAAGGCGTGGTGCAGCCAGAAGACGGGGTCGTTGACGGAGGCCCCGCCGACCATGTGCCCGCCGACCCAGCGGTGGACCCGGTTGTGGTTGCGCCACGAGCCGGGGCCCCGCCCGCTCCCCCACCCTTCGAGCCTGTTGCGGAACCCCTTCGTGGACGTCGAGTCCCACGGCGACACGTCGTACACGGGATCGGCGAGTGCCGAGTCCAGGTCCTGCCGGGTCGGCAGGGAGAGCGGCTCCCGGACCCGGCCGAGGTCCCGGGTGAGGAACTCGCCGTCGGTGACGCTCTCGTTGATGGTCCAGTCACCCCGGTCGTAGGCGAACGGCCCGGTCATCACCCGCTGGTCCGAGAAGCGCCCGGTACCGCCGAGCAGGTCCTCGCTCCAGGGAGACCCGGCGGCCGTCCGGTCCCGGGTCCAGTCCCAGTACGGCAGCGTCACCGACGGGTCCACACGCTGCAACGCCCGCTCCAGGTCCAGCAGGAACTGCCGGTGCCAGGGCAGGAAGGACGGCGCCATGTGTGCCGTACGCAGCCCCTTCTCGCCGTCGGGGACGTAGTACTCGATGTGCGTGCGCACGAACTCGTCGTACTCGCCCCGCTGTTTGAGCTCCATCAGCGCCCCGACGAACCGCCGCCGCTCGCCGCGCGTCAGCGTGCTGACGTCCTTACGCGTGTACACCACGACCGCTCCCTCCCTCGCCCTCTCCCCCGCCGGCGACCGTCAACTGCCGCCCGGGCCCCAGC